>NZ_JAZDCX010000005.1:0-293234 GCF_036323805.1 Streptomyces rubellus | reverse complement strand
GCGCCGTACGGTCTCCACCGCGGCGGCGTCCAGCAGCGCCTCGACCGAGCCGCCGGGCGGAGTGCGCCGCTCGGCGCCCAGCAGCGCGGCGGCGACCAGTTCTGCCCAGTTCATGCCGTCCCTCCCAGGGGCTCCGCCGGGCCCAGCGGTATCGCGGCGCCCGGTGCCCGGCCCGAAGCGGTGTCGGCCGCGGTGCCGGTCCAGACCGTGTACGGGGTGAAGCCCAGGTGTCCGCACTCGCCGAAGACGGTGACCGGCTCGCCGCCGGAGACGGCGGCGAGCCGCCACATCCGGGAGCGCGTCGCCGCCGTCACCGGCACCGGCAGCGCGTCCTCGCCCTCGGCGTCGGCCAGCTGCCAGCCCTCCCCGGCCGGTACGGGCACCACATCCGCCAGGACCGCCGGCCGGCCGTCCAGCCAGGGGTCGTCGCACAGGGCCGCGCCGTAGGCGGCCAGCGCCCCGCGGACGGCCGTCCCCGGCGGCACGGCGTCGGGCTCCGGGGCCGTGTGGCGCCGGCCGAGGACGGCCCGCAGCGGCCGGGCGCCCGGGTAGAAGGCGAGCTCGGCGTCCAGCGCGGAGCCGACCGGCAGCATCGGATCCGGGGGCGCCTGCCCGGCCGCCCCGAACGACAGCAGCAGCGCCGTGCGCCCGCTCTCCCGGCCGTACAGCCAGACCCGGCGCGCCGTCACCCTCCCCTCCTCGGCCTCGTCCCGCCCGAGCACCAGCCACCGGTCGCGCACCAGCGCGTCGCGGTCGGCGAGGACCTCGGCGGTCTCCACGGTGAGCCCCACCCGGGAGCGCACCGTCGCGGCCAGCGGTCCGGGCAGTTCGTCCAGCCGCAGGACGGCCCGGTCGAGCAGGTGCAGCAGCGCGCACTCCGCCAGCAGCCGGGAGGGCCAGCCGGGGCCGGAGCCGGGGACGGCCCCCAGCTCCCGCACACGTGCGGCCAGCCCCGGCGCCTGGGCGTCCACCATGCGCGCGGCCGTCTCGTCCCAGCCGGCGTACCCCGACTGCTGCGCGCCCGCCAGCCCGCCGCGCAGCAGATCCGCCAGCCGCCGCTCCAGCTCGGTGGCGCCCGCCGCGATCCGCGCGGCCCGCCGCTCGGCGCGGTGCCGGGCCGCCGCCGGATCGGCGGGGCCCGCCGCCCGCTCCCCCTCGCGGACGGCGGCCGCCTCCTCCCGGGCCCGCTCCGCCCGCTGCCGGCGGCCCGAGAGCCAGGAACCGGCCCAGTCCGGCACCGCATCCGGCGTCTCCGGTACGCCTTCCCCGCCCTCGCCCGGCCCGTCCGCCGCCCACAGCAGAAGCAGCCCCAGCGCGTGCTTGCAGGGGAACTTCCGGCTGGGGCAGCTGCACCGGTACCCCGGCGCGGCCTCCCCGGCGAGGTCCACCACCGTCCGGTACGGACTGCTGCCGCTGCCCCTGCACTCCCCCCACACCGCCCCCTGCCCGGCCCCGGTGCCGGACCACGGACCGGGCGCGGCCAGCCTGGCGCCCGCCTTGCGGGACGCGGCGTCGGGCGCCAGCCCCAGCACCTGCTCCGCCGTCCAGCGGGTCTCCCCTGCGCTCAACTCCCCGCCTTTCACCACAGGGACGCGTGGTTCTCGCCGTCGTCCCGTACCCCGACGCCCTCGTCGCTCTCACAGACCGGAATCACAAGACGGCTCTCCGTGTGAAGCAGCATGTGATCGACCGTACGAGCCGCCACTGACAATCCGGTCCGGCCCGCTGCCGGGCCGGACCGGATTGTCAGTGGCGCCGTGCATCGTGGTGACGAACCGGAACGACCGCCTGCGAGGGGGAGACGTGCCCGACACCACCGGCACCACCGACAGCACCGGCAGCGCACCGGCCGCCCTGCGGCCCCACGCCGAGGACGCCTTCGCCGGGGAGCTGAGCGCCCTGGCCGCCGCCGACGACCGGCCGCGCCCGGAGCGGTGGCGGCTGTCGCCGTGGGCCGTGGCGACCTACCTGCTCGGCGGCACCCTGCCGGACGGCACGGTCATCAGCCCCAAGTACGTCGGGCCGCGCCGGATCGTCGAGGTGGCCGTCACCACCCTGGCCACCGACCGGGCCCTGCTGCTGCTCGGGGTGCCCGGCACCGCCAAGACCTGGGTCTCGGAGCATCTGGCGGCGGCCGTCAGCGGCGACTCCACGCTGCTGGTGCAGGGCACGGCGGGCACGGCGGAGGAGTCCGTCCGCTACGGCTGGAACTACGCGCAGCTGCTGACGCACGGCCCGAGCCGCGCGGCACTGGTGCCCAGCCCCGTCATGCGGGCCATGGCCGAGGGCAAGATCGCCCGGGTCGAGGAGCTGACCCGCATCCCGGCCGATGTGCAGGACACCCTGATCACCATCCTGTCGGAGAAGACGCTGCCGGTTCCGGAGCTGGGCGAGGAGGTCCAGGCCGTCCGCGGGTTCAGCCTGATCGCCACGGCCAACGACCGGGACAAGGGCGTCAACGAGCTCTCCAGCGCCCTGCGCCGCCGCTTCAACACCGTCGTGCTGCCGCTGCCCGAGACGGCCGAGGCGGAGGTGGACATCGTGACGCGGCGGGTGGAGCAGCTCGGCCGCTCGCTGGACCTGCCGGCCGTTCCCGACGGCGTCGACGAGATACGGCGGGTCGTCACGGTCTTCCGCGAGCTGCGGGACGGGATCACCACCGACGGCCGCACCAAGGTCAAGTCACCCTCCGGCACCCTGTCGACCGCCGAGGCCATCTCGGTGGTCACCGGCGGGCTGGCGCTGGCCGCCCACTTCGGCGACGGAGTGCTGCGCGCGGGTGACGTGGCCGCGGGCATCCTCGGCGCCGTCGTGCGCGACCCGGCCGCCGACCGGGTGATCTGGCAGGAGTACCTGGAGGCGGTCGTCCGCGAGCGCGAGGGCTGGAAGGACTTCTACCGCGCCTGCCGCGAGGTGAGCGCGTGACCGCGGCCGGCGCCGGCCCGGCGGGGCCGCTGCTGCTGGGCGTGCGCCACCACGGCCCGGGGTCGGCGCGGGCGGTCCTGGCGGCACTGGCGGCCCGTGCGCCGCGGGTGCTGCTGGTGGAGGGCCCGCCGGAGGCCGATGCCGTGGTGGCGCTGGCGGGGCACGAGGAGATGCGCCCGCCGGTGGCGCTGCTGGCCCATGTGGCGGACGAGCCGGGCCGGGCGGCGTTCTGGCCGCTGGCGGAGTTCTCCCCGGAGTGGGTGGCCATCCGCTGGGCGCTGGCGCACGGCGTGCCGGTGCGGTTCTTCGACCTGCCCGCGGCCCACTCGCTGGCGATGGACGACGGCGGTGACGGCGACGGTGAAGGAGACGGCGACGGGAACGGTGACGGGGGGCCGGCGGGGGAGGAGGCCCCGGGAGGCCGGGAGCTCCGCCTCGATCCGCTGCGGGTGCTCGCCGAGACGGCCGGCCACGACGACCCGGAGCGCTGGTGGGAGGACGTCGTGGAGCACCGCGGCGGCCACCACGGCGCTCACCGCGGGGAGACGGGACCGGCCGCCGATCCGTACGCGCCCTTCGCCGTCCTCACCGACGCCATGGCCGCCCTGCGCGAGGCGCACGGCGGCACCACCGGGGACGGCGGCCACCGGCGCGACGCGGTCCGCGAGGCCCATATGCGGCTGCGGCTGCGGGAGGCGCGCCGTGAGTTCGGCGACGACGGCGTCGCCGTCGTCTGCGGCGCCTGGCACGTGCCCGCGCTCACCGCGCGGACGACCGTCACCGCCGACCGGCAGCTGCTGAAGGGGCTGCCGAAGGCCAGGACGGAGATCACCTGGGTGCCCTGGACCCACGAGCGGCTCGCCCGGCGCAGCGGCTACGGCGCGGGGATCACCTCCCCCGGCTGGTACGGACATCTGTTCACCGCGCCCGACCGGCCCGTCGAGCGGTGGCTGACGAAGGTCGCCCGGCTGCTGCGCGCGGAGGACTTCGCCGTGTCCTCCGCGCACGTCATCGAGGCGGTACGGCTCGCGGACACCCTCGCCGCCCTGCGCGGCCGCCCGCTGCCCGGCCTGGGCGAGACGATCGACGCGACCCGGGCCGTGCTGTGCGAGGGCTCGGACGTGCCGCTCGCCCTCGTCCACGACCGGCTGACCGTCGGCGACGTCCTCGGCGAGGTGCCCGACGAGGCGCCGGCCGTGCCGCTCCAGCGCGATCTGGCCCGCCTCCAGCGGTCGCTGCGGCTGAAGCCCGAGGCACGCGAGCGGGAGCTGGAGCTCGATCTGCGCGAGGAGAACGCCGCCGCCCGCAGCAGACTGCTGCACCGGCTGCGGCTGCTCGGCGTCGACTGGGGCGAGCCGGCGGCGAGCCGCACCGGCGGCACCGGCACCTTCCGGGAGACCTGGCGGCTGTGCTGGCGGCCCGAGCTGTCGGTGCGGATCGCCGAGGCCGGGGTGTGGGGCACCACCGTGGCCGCCGCGGCCACCGCCCGGGCCGAGGCACTGGCCCGGGCGGCGGAGTCGCTGGTCGAGGTCACCGAGCTCGCCGAGCGCTGCCTGCCCGCCGGGCTGGGCGACGCCCTGCCCGTGGTGATGCGCGTCCTCGCCGACCGCGCCGCCCTCGACACCGATGTCGGCCATCTCGCCCAGGCCCTGCCCGCGCTGGTGCGCTCCGTCCGCTACGGCGACGTGCGCGGCACGGACGCCACCGCGCTGCGCGAGGTCGCCGAGGGGCTCGCCGAGCGGGTGTGCGTCGGGCTGCCGCCCGCCTGCGCCGGGCTCGACGCCGACGGCGCGGCCGAGCTGCGCGGCCATCTGGACGCCGCCCACCGGGCGATCGTCCTGCTGGAGCGGGCCGACCTGCTCACCCGCTGGCGGGCGGTGCTGCGCACCCTCGCCGGGCGTGACCGGGTCCCCGGGCTGCTGAGGGGCCGCTGCGCCCGGCTGCTGCTGGACGACGGCCGGCTCCCGGACGGCGAGGCGGCCCGGCTGATGGGCCTGGCCCTCTCCCCGGGCACCGCGCCCGGGGACGCCGCGGCCTGGGTCGAGGGCTTCCTGGCGGACGGCGGGATGCTGCTCGTCCACGACGAGCGGCTGCTGGCCCTGGTCGACACCTGGCTGTCCGGGATACCGGGGGAGGCGTTCACGGACGTGCTGCCGCTGCTGCGCCGGACGTTCGCCGCGTACGAGCCGGGGGTGCGGCGCACGGTCGGCGAGCTGGTCCGGCGCGGCCCGGCGGGGCCGGACGGCCGGGGCGGGCCGGGCGCGGACACCGGGGAGACGGCGCCCGGCTTCGGAGCGGGACTGGACGAGGCCCGGGCCGACGCCGTACTGCCGGCTCTGCGGCTGCTGCTGGGCCCGCTCCCCGCGGACGCCGCCGGTACGGAACGGGAGGCGGTGACCGTGCGATGAGCGGCCGGACCACGGCCCGGACCGTGCCGGACGGCGCGGCGGAGAGCGCCGACAGCACAGGCGGGACAGGCGGAGCAGGCGGGGCGGGCAGCCCGGACAGGACGGACGGCGCGGTGAACGGAGCGGTGGACGGCACGGCGCCCGAGGCGGCGGACGGCGCGGCGGACGAGCGGCTGCGCCGCTGGCGGCTGGTCCTCGGCGGCGGGGCGGACGCCGACGGCACCGGCTGCGCCCTGTCCGGCCGGGACGAGGCGATGGACCGCACCCTCGCCGCGCTGTACGGAGGCGGTGACGGCCCCGGGAGGGGCGACCGGAACTCCGGCGCGGGACGCCGGACGGCCGGACTGGGCGCGTCCGCACCCGGTGTGGCCCGCTGGCTGGGGGACATCCGCACCTACTTCCCCACCTCCGTCGTCCAGGTCATGCAGCGGGACGCCATCGACGGGCTCGGTCTGTCGGCGCTGCTGCTGGAGCCGGAGATGCTGGCGGCCGTCGAGCCGGACGTCCAGCTGGTCGGCACACTGCTCTCGCTCAACAGGGCGATGCCCGAGACCAGCCGGGAGACCGCCCGCGCGGTCGTCCGCAAGGTGGTGACGGAGTTGGAGAAGCGGCTCGCCACCCGCACCAGGGCGACTCTGACCGGCGCCCTCGACCGGTCCGCGCGGGTCCACCGCCCCCGGCACCGCGACATCGACTGGAACCGCACCATCCGGGCGAACCTGAAGAACTACCTGCCCGAGCACCGGACGGTCGTGCCCGAGCGGCTCATCGGCTACGGCCGCGCCTCCCGGGCGGTGAAGAAGGACGTCATCCTCTGCATCGACCAGTCCGGCTCGATGGCAGCCTCGGTCGTCTACGCCTCCGTCTTCGGCGCCGTGCTCGCCTCGATGCGCTCCCTCGCCACCCGGCTGGTCGTCTTCGACACCTCCGTCGTCGATCTCACCGACGAACTCGACGACCCGGTGGACGTGCTGTTCGGCACCCAGCTCGGCGGCGGCACCGACATCAACCGGGCGCTCGCCTACTGCCAGTCGAGGATCACCCGCCCGGCCGAGACCGTCGTCGTCCTCATCAGCGACCTCTACGAAGGAGGCATCCGCGACGAGATGCTCAAACGGGTCGCCGCGATGAAGGGCGCGGGCGTGCAGTTCGTCACACTGCTGGCCCTCTCGGACGAGGGCGCCCCCTCCTACGACCGGGAGCACGCCGCGGCCCTCGCCGCACTCGGCGCGCCCGCCTTCGCCTGCACTCCCGACCACTTCCCGGAGGTGATGGCGGCGGCCCTGGAGAAGCGCCCCCTGCCGGTACCGGAGGACTGACCCGGTGGCGGGGCGGGTGCGGGACGCGCCCGCCCCGCCATGCGCGCTCGCCGCGTCGGCCGGAAACCCGGACATGCCCGCAGCGGATGTCTCCGGCTGCCCCGTGGGCCGGGAGGGCCCCGACGGGCGGCGGGCCTGCGGCCGCCCCTCCCCGTCGCTCCGCGAGGCCGCTCCGTGAGCCCCCTCCGCACAGCCGTGCGGAGCGCGCGGAGAGAAGCCGCACATCCCGGCCGGGAGCGGAATGAGGCCCTCCGGCTGTGACCGTTGTCACCGAACAGGTGTGAGGTCGGATTTATGCGGGGCACACGGACGGGACTAACCTGCAAGGCGGACATGCCGCGCGCCCTCGCAGACGCCGCGGCCACGCGGCACGCCCACGCTGACAACGAACCGCGAAACCACTGACTAGGGGACGGACGCGCGTGGACCTGTTCGAGTACCAGGCGAGGGACCTCTTCGCCAAGCATGAGGTACCGGTGCTGGCCGGTGAAGTCATCGAGACGCCCGAGGCGGCGCGCGAGGTGACCGAGCGACTCGGCGGTCGCGCGGTTGTCAAGGCGCAGGTCAAGACCGGCGGCCGGGGCAAGGCGGGCGGTGTGAAACTGGCCTCCGACCCGGCGGACGCGGTGGAGAAGGCCCGTCAGATCCTCGGTATGGACATCAAGGGCCACACCGTCCACAAGGTGATGCTGGCCCAGACCGCGGACATCGCGGAGGAGTACTACGTCTCCTTCCTGCTGGACCGCGCCAACCGCACCTTCCTCGCCATGGCGTCCGTCGAGGGCGGTGTCGAGATCGAGGAGGTCGCGGCCACCAAGCCCGAGGCCCTGGCCAAGATCCCGGTCGACGCCGTCGAGGGCGTCACCGAGACCAAGGCCCGCGAGATCGTCGAGGCCGCGAGGTTCCCGGCCGAGATCGCCGACCAGGTGGTCGACGTCCTGCGTCGGCTGTGGGACGTCTTCGTCAAGGAGGACGCCCTCCTGGTCGAGGTGAACCCGCTGGTCAAGACCGGTGAGGGCAGGATCATCGCGCTGGACGGCAAGGTGTCCCTGGACGCCAACGCCGAGTTCCGCCAGCCGGACCACGCAGCCCTGGAGGACAAGGCCGCGGCCGACCCGCTGGAGGCCGCCGCCAAGGCCAAGGGCCTGAACTACGTCAAGCTCGACGGCCAGGTCGGCATCATCGGCAACGGCGCGGGCCTGGTCATGAGCACCCTGGACGTCGTGGCGTACGCCGGGGAGAACCACGGCGGCGTCAAGCCCGCCAACTTCCTCGACATCGGCGGCGGCGCCTCCGCCGAGGTGATGGCCAACGGCCTGGAGATCATCCTCGGCGACCCGGACGTGAAGTCCGTCTTCGTCAACGTCTTCGGCGGCATCACCGCCTGCGACGCCGTCGCCAACGGCATCGTCCAGGCCCTGAAGCTGCTGAAGGACAAGGGCGAGGACGTCACCAAGCCGCTGGTGGTGCGCCTCGACGGCAACAACGCGGAGCTGGGTCGCAAGATCCTGACCGACGCCGACCACCCGCTGGTGCAGCAGGTGGACACCATGGACGGTGCGGCCGAGCGGGCCGCCGAGCTGGCCGCCAAGTAACGAGGGACGAGGACACCGACACACCATGGCTATCTTCCTCACCAAGGAAAGCAAGGTCATCGTCCAGGGGATGACCGGCTCCGAGGGCCAGAAGCACACCCGGCGCATGCTGGCGTCCGGCACCAACATCGTCGGCGGGGTGAACCCGCGCAAGGCGGGCACCACGGTCGACTTCGACGGCACCGAAGTACCCGTCTTCGGCGGCGTCAAGGAGGCCATGGAGGCCACCGGCGCCGACGTCACCGTCGTCTTCGTCCCGGAGAAGTTCACCAAGGACGCGGTCAAGGAGGCCATCGACGCCGAGATCCCGCTCGCCGTGGTGATCACCGAGGGCATCGCCGTCCACGACACCGCCGAGTTCTGGGCCTACGCGGGCTCCAAGGGCAACAAGACCCGGATCATCGGCCCCAACTGCCCCGGCCTGATCACCCCCGGCCAGTCCAACGCGGGCATCATCCCGGCGGACATCACCAAGCCGGGCCGCATCGGCCTGGTCTCCAAGTCCGGCACGCTGACGTACCAGATGATGTACGAGCTGCGCGACATCGGCTTCTCGACCTGCGTGGGCATCGGCGGTGACCCGATCATCGGCACCACCCACATCGACGCCCTCGCCGCCTTCGAGGCCGACCCCGACACCGACCTGATCGTGATGATCGGCGAGATCGGCGGCGACGCCGAGGAGCGGGCCGCCGACTTCATCAAGGCCAACGTCACCAAGCCGGTCGTGGGCTACGTCGCGGGCTTCACCGCCCCGGAGGGCAAGACCATGGGCCACGCCGGCGCCATCGTCTCCGGCTCCTCCGGCACCGCCCAGGCGAAGAAGGAGGCCCTGGAGGCCGCGGGCGTGAAGGTCGGCAAGACCCCGTCCGAGACCGCCCGGCTGGCGCGCGAGGCGCTCGCCGGCTGACGGCCGTACCGCCGCCGCCCGTACGGCACCACCGGTTCCCGGTGCCGTACGGTCCGCACACCGCACGGCGCGGGCCCGCACCCTCCGGGGTGCGGGCCCGGGGCTCAGCCCGCGGTCCCGTTCTCCGGCTGCTCGGGGGAGTGCCCGGAGACGGCCGGTGACCGGTCCTCCGGCGGCGTGTACCCCACCGGTCCGGTGGCCGCGCTGAGCACCGCCGCGGCCACCAGCACCGAGGTGGCCGCGACCACCGCGCCCGTACGGCGCTGCGCCAGCCGTTCGCCGCCCTCCCGCGCGGTGCGGGCGGACGGGAGGGCGGGGACGGGCCACGCGGCGGCCAGCTCCTCCAGCAGCGCGCGGATGATCCGCCTCCGCCGCTCCGGCTCGACGCGCCGCAGGGCGGGCACGCACTCGCCCAGCGCCTCGCGCGCGTGCATCAGCCGCCCGGCCGCCGCCGCGGTGCTGGACTCGCTCTCGGCGGCCGTTTCCGCCGCGCCGAGCCCGAGGCCGTCGTGCAGGAGCAGGGTCCGGCGGTAGGAGGGCGGCAGCGCCAGCAGCGCCTCCGTCAGCGTCTCCAGCGCCTCCCGCGACAGCCCGTCCTTCCGGCCCTCCCCGCTCTCCCGGTCCTCCACGCTCTCCCGGTTCTCCCGGTCCTCTGCGGCCGGGAGGCGGGCGTTCGCGAGACGGTGGCGGGGGTCCAGCCGGTGCCAGGGCGAGAGGGCGTGGTCGTGTGCCGCCGCGCGCACCCAGCCGGCCGGGTTCCGGTCCACGGCGACCTCCGGCCACCGCTCCCAGGCCAGCCGGAACGCGTGGCGGACGGACCGTTCGGCCAGCCGCCGGTCACCGGTGAGCAGACAGACCTGCCGGAACAGCGGCTCCGCGTGCCGCGTGTAGAGCAGGTCGAAGGCATCGGCGGGCTCGCCCGGCGCCGCGGTGCCGGGCGGTGCCGGCTCCTCGCGCAGGGCTGTTTTCTCGCGTCCGGCCGCCTCCTCGCGTCCGGCCGCCTCCCCGGCCGGGGCGGGCGGACCGTCCTGCCGCTGCCCGGGGGCGGGGATGGAGACCTTCTCAGTCGTGCTGCCCGTCATGCCGGCGTCCTCCGCGGATCGTCATTGGCCATGCCGGTGTGAACGTCCTACCGGCGTACTGTGCGAAAAGCTCCATTGCGCATTGTGTGCAACACATCGACGTTTTATTCACTACCGGGGACGAACGGGGGAAGTTGGCAGCATGGCGGCGTGCATCCCATGGCCCGACACGGAACGACACCGTCCGCACACCGCCCCTCCGGTCCCCCCGGGCCCGGGCCGGACCGCCGTGCGCCCGACCGCCCCGCGGAGCGGCTCCTCGAGGGCGTGATGGCGGCCGGGCTGGGCCTGGCCGGGATCACCGTCGTCGTCCTGCTGCTGTGGACCACCTCGCCCTGCTCCGACGGCGGTCCCGGCGACGCCCTGCGCATCGCCGCCGATCTGTGGCTGATGGCACACGGTGCCCCCCTTGTCCGCGTTCAAACGCTCAGCGGCGCCCCCGCGCCCGTCGGCCTGACCCCGCTGCTGCTGTGCGCCGTCCCGCTGTGGCTGCTGTACCGCGCGGCGCGCGACGCGACGGCCGTGGCGGCCGGTGAACCGCACGGTGAACCGGCCGGTTCACCGGCGGACCGCACGGTGGTGGACGGGAGCCGGCCGTGGCGGGCGGCGGGCTGGGTCGTCACCGGGTACCTGCTGGTCGCGGCGGCGGCCACCGGCTACGCCTCCGCCGGTCCCCTCCGGGTCGATCCGCTGGGCGCCGCACCGCGCCTGCCCGCCGTGGTGGCCGCCGTGGCGGCGGCCGGGGCCTGGACGGGGCTGGGCCGCCCCATGGCCCTGCCCCGCCGGGCGCCCCGGTGCGCACGGCGCGTGCCGGCGCCGGTCCGGGCGCTCGGCCGGTTGTCCGGCCGGGCGCTCGGCGCCGTGGCGGCGGTGCTCACCCGGCCCGGAGCCGTCGCCGTACCGCGTGCCGCCGCCGCGGGCACCGCCGCGCTGTGCGCGGCGGGCGGGCTGCTGACGGCGGGCGCCCTGCTGTGGAGGACGGTGTCCGGCGACGGCGCGCAGCCGGCGGTGCTCCCCGAGACGGCCCCCGGCTGTGCGGGGCACGCCGCGCTCCTGCTGCTGTGCCTGGCCCTGGCGCCGAACGCGGCCGTCTGGGGCGCGTCGTACGGCCTCGGCCCCGGCTTCACACTCGGCGGGGGAAGCGAGGTGGGGCCGGGGGCCGTGACCGCCCTGCCCCGGCTGCCGGACTTCCCGCTGCTGGCCGCCCTGCCCGCCGAGGGTCCCGGCACCCCGCTGACCTGGGCGGTGGCGGGTGCGGTGCCGCTGGCTGCCGGAGTGGTGACGGCCCGGAGCGTGGCGCGCGCGGCCGTACCCGAGCGGGGGCGGCAGGTACTGGGCGGATGTGCGACCGCGTGCGCCGCCGTACTGGCCGCCTGCGGCTGCGGCGCGGCCATGGCGCTGCTGGCGGCCTGGTCGGGCGGGCCGCTGGGCAACCTGGCGCTGGCCCATCTGGGCCCGCACTGGTGGCTCACCGGCGCGGCCGCGCTGGGCTGGACCGCCGCCCTGGGGGTGCCGGGCGCGCTGGCCCTGCGGGCCCGGCGGCTGCGGCGCGGCCCGGCAGTATGACGTGCAGGCCCCGCTCCGCCCCGCTCCGCCCCGATCCTCGCCGCACGGCACCCGCCCGGCGGCGGAGGCGGGAGCGGGAGCGCGGGGATCAGTTCTGCTCGCCGAAGAGGGGGCGCAGCTCCTCGGGGAGGTGCCGCTCGCACGCCTCCCGGGAGGAGTTGGTGAGGGCGTCCTCCACACAGACGAAGTAGTCGCGGTAGACGAGCTGCACGGTGAACTGCGCCGCGATGATCGCCAGGGCGGCGACGCCCGCCACCAGGCCGCTGACCGCCACCGCCGTCTGCGGTCTGCCGCCGCGCCCGCCCGCCGGGTACGCGGACGCCGCAGCGGGCCCCGGACCGTTGCCGCCGGCCGCTCCGGCCACGTCCCCGGGCCGGGCGCCCCGGTCCGGGAAGCCCGGGGACACGTCCGCGCCCGCGGTGCCGCGCGGCTTGGTCCGCAGCGCGCTCACCCCCCAGTACACGGCCAGCGCGCCCAGCGGGGTCGCGAGCCACGGAATGCTGAAGAGGGCGAAGAAGAAGCCCCACATGCCGGCCAGCAGCGCGTACCGGGCCCGCCGCTGGGCCGGGTCGGACGGGTCCCAGCGCGGTCCGCCCGCCCCGCCGTTCCGGCCGCCGGGCTTCTCGGGACGGCCGCCCCCGCCGAAGTCGCCGCCCTGGCGGTGCGGCTGACGGCTGCTCCACCGGCTCCCCCAGTTCGGCGGGGAGCCCTCGGGACGGCTCCGCTCCCGCTCCCCGTCGCCGTTCCCGCCGTCGCCCTGCCCGGGGTCCTCCGGACCGGAGCCGTGCGGGCGGCGCGGGCGCCAGGGCTGCTCCGGCCGCCCCTCGGGCGGCGGGGCGAAGGGATTGTCGTCGGAGGAGCCCGAGGAACCGGAGGGGCCCGAGGAACCGCGGAGGCTGCGGGTGTCCCGGGTGTCCCGGCCGGCCGGTCCGGAGAAGGACCACCGCTTCCGGAGCAGGACCGAGACAGTCCCGGTCGTGGTGCCGGTCGAAGGTGCGAGGGCCGCACGGCGGCGTCGGTCCGTCATGTGGTCTGATTCTTCCCCTTGGTGTCGTCCCGGCCCGGTGCTGACGGCCCCGGTGCGGCGCGCCGCCGGATACCGGTGCGTAGCGCAGACGCTACCGGGCGGCCGTCCCCCCGTCCCGAGGGGGCTGCCCGGTGTGCCGGTATCGTTGCCGACGGTCGGCCGTGCCACAGGGTTCCCCGGGACGAACGCCCCCGTGAACCCGCACGACCGCACGGACGACCGCACACAGCCGCACCACCCATCCGAGAGAGAGCCCCGTCGTGGCTTCCGCTTCCCGATCCTCCGCCCCCCACTCCCCGGCCCGCCTCGTGGTGCTCGTGTCGGGTTCGGGAACGAACCTCCAGGCCCTGCTCGACACCGTGGCCGAACGGGGACCGGCCGGCTACGGCGCCGAGGTCGTCGCCGTCGGGGCCGACCGCGACGGCATCGCCGGGCTGGAGCGGGCCGAGCGCGCCGGGCTGCCGACGTTCGTGTGCCGGGTGCGGGACCACGACAGCCGGGCCGCCTGGGACCGGGCGCTGGCCGAGGCGGTGGCGGCGTACGAACCCGATCTGGTGGTGTCCGCCGGGTTCATGAAGATAGTGGGCGAGGAGTTCCTGGCCCGGTTCGGCGGGCGCTTCGTCAACACCCACCCCGCCCTGCTCCCCAGCTTTCCCGGCGCCCACGGGGTGCGTGACGCGCTCGCGTACGGCGTGAAGGTCACCGGGTGCACCGTCCACTTCGTCGACGACGGGGTCGACACCGGCCCGATCATCGCCCAGGGCGTGGTCGAGGTGCGGGATGAGGACGACGAGTCCGCCCTCCACGAGCGGATCAAGGAAGTCGAGCGACGGCTGCTCGTCGACACCGTGGGACGGCTCGCCCGCCACGGCTACCGCATTGAGGCAAGAAAGGTCATCCTCGGTCATGACTGAAGGCTCCGAGAGCACCGCGCCCACCCGGCGTCCCGTCCGCCGCGCGCTGATCAGCGTCTACGACAAGACGGGCCTGGAGGAGCTGGCCCGCGGTCTGGACGCGGCGGGCGTGCGGCTCGTCTCGACCGGCTCGACGGCCGCGCGGATCGCCGCGGCGGGCGTGGCGGTCACCCCGGTCGAGGAGCTGACCGGCTTCCCCGAGTGCCTGGACGGCCGGGTGAAGACCCTGCACCCGCGCGTCCACGCGGGCATCCTCGCCGACCTGCGGCTGGACGACCACCGCCGGCAGCTCCAGGAGCTGGAGGTGGAGCCCTTCGACCTCGTCGTCGTCAACCTCTACCCCTTCCGGCAGACCGTCGCCTCCGGCGCCTCCCCGGACGAGTGCGTGGAGCAGATCGACATCGGCGGCCCCTCGATGGTCCGCGCCGCCGCCAAGAACCACCCGTCCGTGGCCGTCGTCGTCAACCCCGGCCGGTACGGCGAGGTGCTGAAGGCCGTCGACGGGGGCGGGTTCGACCTGGCGGAGCGCAGGCGGCTGGCCGCCGAGGCGTTCGCGCACACCGCCGCGTACGACGTGGCCGTCGCCTCCTGGTTCGCGGGCGACTACGCCCCGGCCGACGACTCCGGCTTCCCCGAGTTCCTGGGCGCCTCCTACGAGCGCCGCAGCGTCCTGCGGTACGGCGAGAACCCGCACCAGCCCGCCGCCCTCTACAGCGACGGCAGCGGCGGTCTGGCCGAGGCCGAGCAGCTGCACGGCAAGGAGATGTCCTACAACAACTACACGGACACCGAGGCCGCGCGGCGGGCCGCGTACGACCACGCCGAGCCGTGCGTGGCGATCATCAAGCACGCCAACCCCTGCGGCATCGCCGTCGGCGCGGACGTCGCCGAGGCGCACCGCAGGGCCCACGCCTGCGACCCGCTGTCCGCCTTCGGCGGCGTGATCGCCGTCAACCGCCCGGTGTCGGTGGCCATGGCCGAGCAGGTCGCCGAGATCTTCACCGAGGTCGTCGTCGCGCCGGACTACGAGGACGGCGCAGTGGAGGTGCTCGCCCGCAAGAAGAACATCCGGGTGCTGCGCTGCCCCGGGGCGCCCGCCGCGCGCCTGGAGCACAAGCCGGTCGACGGCGGCGCGCTGCTCCAGGTCGTCGACCGCCTCCAGGCCGGCGGCGACGACCCGGCGAACTGGACCCTGGCCGCCGGCGAGGCGCTCGGCGAGGCGGAGCTGGCCGAGCTGGCCTTCGCATGGCGCGCCTGCCGGGCGGTGAAGTCCAACGCGATCCTGCTGGCCAAGGAGGGCGCCACGGTCGGCGTCGGCATGGGCCAGGTCAACCGGGTGGACTCCGCGAAGCTCGCCGTCCAGCGGGCCGGCGAGGAGCGGGCCCGCGGCTCGTACGCCGCCTCCGACGCGTTCTTCCCCTTCCCCGACGGGTTCCAGGTCCTGGCGGACGCCGGGGTGCGGGCCGTGGTCCAGCCGGGCGGCTCCGTCCGCGACGAGCAGGTGGTCGAGGCCGCGAAGGCGGCGGGCGTGACGATGTACCTCACCGGCACCCGGCACTTCTTCCACTGAGTCCACTGAGCCCACCGGGCCCGGCGGCCCGGTACGGCACCGGGCCCGGCGGCCCCGCACCGCGGGGACGCCGGGCCCGTGCGCCCGTGCGGGGATTCAGGCCTGCGGGCGGTTGAACCAGGCCGCCGACTCGGCCGAGGCCAGCAGCACCAGGCAGAAGACGCCCACGGCCATCCACAGCAGGCCGAGCGGGATGGCGGCGATGCCGATCAGGACGAGGACGGCGGCCCAGACGATGGCCCCGATCCGCAGCCCGCTGCCGCCCTGCGGGAACCTCGTGGCGAGCGCGATGCCGACGAGCGCGTGGAGCAGGAAGAAGCCGAACATCACGTAGTACACGCCGGTGTCGACGTTCAGCTCGCCGTAGGTCTCCTCCAGCGTGTTCTGCGAGGCCGCGAAGACGACGATGGCCAGCAGCGAGAACAGCGCCTGGATCCCGCCGGCGATGTAGAGGATCAGCCGGGCCGAGTTGACCTTGCCCGGCATCGTCCCGGGCGGCCCGCCCGGTGAGCCGTACGGGCCGGGCGGCGGTGCCAGCGGGTGCCCGGAGGACGGTCCGTCCGGCCCGTGGCCGGGAGGGTGGTCCGAGGGGCTGTCGTAGGGGTTCTTCCGGTACGGGTTGTTCGGGTCGGAGCTGCTCATGGCGGTCCTCCGGGCGTAGGGGGCGGCGGCCGGACGGCGAGGGCCGCGCCGCGGGTTGCCCCCCGCGGCGCGGCCCTCGGCGTGTGAGCCCGAGCGCGGTGCCCGTACGACG
Source organism: Streptomyces rubellus (assembly GCF_036323805.1). Classification (NCBI taxonomy): domain Bacteria; kingdom Bacillati; phylum Actinomycetota; class Actinomycetes; order Kitasatosporales; family Streptomycetaceae; genus Streptomyces; species Streptomyces rubellus. The sequence continues at coordinate 277,164 of NZ_JAZDCX010000005.1, read as the reverse complement.
GGCCGCGCTACTTCTTGATGACCACCGTTCCCGCTGCCCGGTCGTGCCATCCCTGCAACTTGCCGCTGTTGTCGAAGAACGGCGACAGGTAGACCAGGATCGCGCCGATGTAGCAGAGGAACGCGCCGACCATGGGGATGATGTAGCGGATGAAGCTGCCGCCGACACCCGGCAGCCGGCCGTCGGCCTCCTTGACGACCTTCAGGCCGAGCGCCATCTTCCCGACGGTGGCGCCCTTGAAGGCGATCATCAGCCACTCGTAGACCAGCATCAGCACCGAGAGCACGGCGATCACGGCGAAGATCGCGGCGATGCCGCCGAGGGCCTGCTCGGCGTTGTCGTTGACGCACTGGTTGTAGCCGGGGTCGAGGGAGCTGCCGCAGTCCTCCAGGTCGGAGGAGAGGCCGATCACGCCGCCCAGTCCGGCGAAGAGGGCGATCCAGTACACCACGGTGATGATCAGACCGTCGACGAGGCGGGCCAGGAAGCGCTGACCCATCGTGGCGACCTTGACCGTGCCCAGGTAGGCGATGTTCAGGTAGCCGTTGTTCGCCTGGACGGTGCCGGGCGGGACGGGGTAGCCCCCGGCCGGGGGCTGCTGCGGGTAGCCGTAACCGCCCTGCGGAGGCACGCCCTGCTGCGGGTAGCCGTAACCGGGCTGCTGGGGCTGCTGGGGCTGCTGGTAGGGGTTCGGCTGGCCGCCGGGCGGCGGGGGGTAACTCATGAGCGGTTTCCTCCGAGCGGAAGAGTCGGGGACGATCAGGGCCGGTAGGGCGTCCCGGAGGACGCCCGGGGGCACACTTCGCCGTCCCAGCAGCCGCGCTGCGTGAGAGCCGGACCGTGCATGAGTGTGTCTCCCCCCGTTCGCCGTACCGCCGGCCTCGCGGCGGTGACGGCACGGCGCCTCATGGTGGTGGGCGGACGGGTGTACTGTCCAGCCAGGATCGGGGGATGTGGCGATTCCGCAACGCACCGGGAACGCTCCGCGGACCTGCGCGCACGCGGCGCCGCGGCCGTGTGGCGGCGTCGGCACGCTCCGTGGCGGACCGGCGGCCGCGGGCCCCGGCGGGCCGGGGCGATTGGAGACCGGCCCCCCGTATCCGGGAGGATGGGCCCATGACCGCCCAGATTCTCGACGGCAAGGCCACCGCAGCCGCGATCAAGTCCGAACTCACCGCCCGGGTCGAGGCCCTGAAGGCCCGCGGCGTCCAGCCCGGCCTGGGCACGCTCCTGGTCGGGGACGACGTGGGCAGCCAGAAGTACGTGGCGGGCAAGCACCGCGACTGCGCCCAGGTCGGCATCGCCTCCATCCAGCGCGAGCTGCCCGGCACCGCCGGGCAGGAGGAGATCGAGGCCGTCGTCCGCGAGCTGAACGAGGACCCCGCCTGCACCGGCTACATCGTGCAGCTCCCGCTGCCGCGCGGGGTGGACACCAACCGCGTCCTGGAGCTGATGGACCCGGCCAAGGACGCCGACGGACTGCACCCGACGAACCTCGGCCGGCTGGTGCTGAACGAGCCGGCGCCGCTGCCGTGCACACCCAACGGCATCATCGAGCTGCTCCGCCGGCACGGGGTGGAGATCAACGGGGCGAACGTGGCCGTCGTCGGCCGCGGCATCACCGTCGGCCGCTCCATCGGACTGCTGTTCACCCGCCGCACCGAGAACGCGACGGTGACCCTGTGCCACACCGGCACCCGTGACCTGGGCGCGCGGCTGCGCGAGGCGGACATCGTGGTGGCGGCGGCCGGTTCGCCGCACCTGGTGCTCCCCGAGTACGTCCGGCCGGGCGCGGCCGTGCTGGACGTGGGCGTCAGCCGGGACGCCACCGGGAAGATCGTCGGGGATGTCCACCCGGACGTCGCCGAGGTCGCCGGCTGGCTCTCCCCGAACCCGGGCGGCGTCGGCCCCATGACCCGGGCGATGCTGCTGGCGAACGTCGTCCGGGCCGCCGAGCGCGCCGTGGAGGCGGGCGGTGTCGGCTGAGGCCGGAAGCACCGGAAGCACCGGAAGCACCGGAAGCACCGGAAGCACCGGTGACGCCGTCTCCGCCGGGAACGACGGCGGCACGGCGGAGACGGCGGAGCACGACGGCATGGGGCGGCAGGCGGAGAAGGACGACGGGGCCCCGCGACGCCGCTCGCGGCGCTTCCCGCTGATCACCCGGGACACCGCCCGGCCCGAGGGCGGCGGACGGGCCGCCCCCGGGGACGCCCCCGCCCCCGCGCGGCAGTGGCCGCTGCTGTGCGTACTGGCCGGGGCGGCGGCCGGGCTGCTGGTGACCCTCGGCGACTTCCGCGCGGGCATCCTCACCATCGGCGCGGCCATGCTCCTCGGCGCCCTGCTGCGCTGGTCGGTGCCGTCGGTGGGGATGCTGGCGGTGCGCTCCCGCTTCACGGACGTGCTGACCTACGGTGTGCTGGGTGCCACGATCACACTGCTGGCGATGATGGCGCAGCCGAACCCCTGGCTGGAGATCCCTCTTCTGGAGGGCATCCTCCACTTCTCGATCCGGTAGCCGCCCGGACGGCGCCAGGGGGCGCTCTTCCGGCTGCGTGCGCCGGGGGAGCCCACCGCCGGGCCCACCGGTTTTCCGGTGGAGACGGGGCAGCCCGTGCGCGGTGGGACAATATTTCGGATTCACTCCGTGTGCCCCGCCGGGAACTGATGTCGCGGTCGCGCACATCCCCGTGGACGGGGGCAGGGACGGGGCACGGGCACACATGCACGAGGGGGGAGGCAGATGCCTCGCTGGAAGGCGTTGCCGCAGGAGCTGGATCCGCAGATCCGGGAGTTCACCGGGCAGCTCAGGCGCCTGGTCGACCGCTCCGGGCTGAGCGTGGTCGCGGTCGCCGACCGCACCGGCTACAGCAAGACGTCCTGGGAGCGCTATCTGGACGGCCGCCTGCTGCCTCCCCGTCGCGCGATCCAGGAGTTCGCCGAGGTGACCGGTACCGACATACGGCACCTCGGCACGCTGTGGGAGCTGGCGGAACGGGCCTGGAGCCGTGCCGAACTGCGGCACGACGAGACCATGGAGGCCGTCCGGGTGGCGCAGGCGCGTGCCGCGCTGGGGGAGGAGCCGCCCGGCGAGGAGCGGCCCGAGCGGGCGCCGCCCCCGGACCCCGGCGGGCAGCGGTCCGACGACCCGCCGGGCCCGGCCGGCCCGCCGTCCCCGGCCCGCCGCCCGCTCGGGCCGCTCCTCGCCGGAGCGGCGAGCGCACTGGTGCTGGTGGCCACCGGCGCGTTCGTCCTCTCCCTGCGCGGGGAGGGAGAGGGGGCCGCCGCCCCGTCGGCGACCTCCTCCCCGAGCGCGTCGGCGCCGGCCCCGCCCGAGGGCGTGGAGTGCGACGGACCGGACTGCACCGGCCGGGACCCGGAGGCCATGGGCTGCGGCGGACGGCACGCCGAGACCGTCGCGGACGCCATGCTGGGCGAGACGTACGTCGAGGTCCGGTACAGCGAGGTGTGCCGGGCGGCCTGGGCCCGGGCCAGTGGCGCCGGCCCCGGGGACACGCTGCGGATAACCGCGGCGGAGGCGGCGGAGCGCGGCGAGGTGGGCGAGTCCGGCGAGGCGTACACCCCGATGGTCGCCGCCGCGGACCCCAAGGCGCCGTCGGCCTGCCTGGTGACCCCGGAGGGCACCGAGAGGTGCACGGCCGGTGCACGGTGACCGGCGCGCGGACGGAGCGGCCGGCCGGAGGCGGGCCGCGGGTGGCGTGACACCGGGAAACCCGGGTATGCGCTCCGCCGCCCCCCATGGGTACGGCGCCATCCCGAGCAGCCGCCCGCCGCCCCGCGCGGGCGGCTGCAGCCGTGCCGGGGCCGTCGGATAGCCTGACACCAGGTCTCTTGATGTAGAGATATGTTGGAGACCCAGCCGCCACCGTCAGGTATACGGAGATCGCCATGACCCGCACTCCCGTCAATGTCACCGTCACCGGCGCCGCCGGCCAGATCGGCTACGCGCTGCTGTTCCGCATCGCCTCGGGCCACCTCCTCGGCGCGGACGTGCCGGTGGCGCTGCGCCTCCTGGAGATCCCCCAGGGGGTGAAGGCCGCCGAGGGCACCGCCATGGAGCTGGACGACTGCGCCTTCCCGCTGCTCAAGGGCATCGAGATCACCGACGACCCGAACGTCGCCTTCGACGGCGCCGGCGTCGCGCTGCTCGTCGGCGCCCGCCCGCGCACCAAGGGCATGGAGCGCGGCGACCTGCTGGAGGCCAACGGCGGGATCTTCAAGCCGCAGGGCAGGGCCATCAACGACCACGCCGCGGACGACGTGAAGGTCCTGGTCGTCGGCAACCCGGCCAACACCAACGCCCTGATCGCCCAGGCCGCCGCCCCGGACGTACCGGCCGAGCGGTTCACCGCGATGACCCGCCTGGACCACAACCGGGCGCTGTCGCAGCTCGCCAAGAAGACCGGCGCCCCGGTGGACGAGATCCGCCGGCTGACGATCTGGGGCAACCACTCCGCCACCCAGTACCCGGACATCTTCCACGCCGAGATCGCGGGCCGGAACGCCGCCGAGGCCGTGGGCGACGAGAAGTGGCTGGCGGAGGAGTTCATCCCGACCGTCGCCAAGCGCGGCGCCGCCATCATCGAGGCCCGCGGCGCCTCCTCGGCCGCCTCGGCCGCCAACGCCGCCATCGACCACGTCCACACCTGGGTCAACGGCACCCCCGAGGGCGACTGGACCTCCATGGCCGTTCCCTCCGACGGCTCCTACGGTGTCCCGGAGGGCCTGATCTCCTCCTTCCCCGTCACCTGCGCGGGCGGCAAGTACGAGATCGTGCAGGGTCTGGAGATCAACGACTTCTCCCGGCCGCGCATCGACGCCTCCGTGCGGGAGCTGGAGGAGGAGCGCGAGGCCGTCCGCGGTCTCGGCCTCCTCTGACGGCCCTCCGGCCCGAACTCCGTCCGGCCCCCGGACACCGCCCCGGTGTCCGGGGGCCGGGGCATGTCACGCGACGGCCCCAATGGGCCGATTCGGGTGACGGACAGCGTCGGCACTCCTACCCTGGGTCGATATTCGATGCCAACTTCCCTCCTTCGAGAGGAAGTTCGACCACGGGGGGAAGCGTGCCGCCCCAGCACACCGCGACCGTACCGGCCCAGCCGTCTCCCGCCGCCCGTACCGGACCGCCGCCCGATCCCGCGTACCGCAGCGAGGCCACCCGGCTGCTGTGCGCGGGCACCTATCTGGACGCGGACTTCCGGGACGCCGTCATCGACGAGCTCTACGTCCACGAGGAGCGCGTCACCGCCCCCTCCTCCGGCACCGACACCGCCCGGGTGCTCGCCCACGCGCTGCGCGCCCGCCGGCTGGAGGCGGGGTGGGCCGGGGCCGTCCTGCTCCTGTGTGTGCTGGGAGTGGTGCTGGGCGGCTACGCCTTCGCGCTGTTCCTGGTGCCGTGTGTGCTGCTGACGCTGGCGGCCCGGCTCCGCGGCGGTGTCCCGGGCCCCTTCCGCACCGACCATCCCGGCAGCCACGGTGTCTCCCGGCTCCGCCGGCTGGTCGCCGGCTACCTGCGTCTGACGGGCTGGTGGCTCATGGCGCTCTACCTGATGACGGTACTCGCCGCCGCCTCCGGCGGCGACGGGCGGGGAGCGGGATACGAGCCGGGGTACGAGGACTACGGGAGCACCTCGCAGAGCGGTGACCTGTCCGTCCCGGAGATCGGGACCGGCGCGGCCTGGGCGGTGCTTCTGATCCCACCGGTCCTGGTGGTGTGCGTCGCCCTCCACCGCAGGCAGGTCGCCGCGGTGCTCGGCGGCGACCTGCGCCCGGACGTCTTCGCCGCCGCGGACCGCGCGGACGAGGCCGAGCGGACGGCGGGACGGCGCTTCGCGCGGATCGCCGCGCTGATCAGGCGTGAACAGCACTCGCCGCTGGTCCTCTACCACCTCCAGCACCCCTTCCTCGGCGCGGGCACCCCCCAGGAGGCATGGACCCTCGCCGTGGAACTGCGCCCTCGGGCCGACAGGAAGCAGACCCCGCTCGACAACCGGGAGATCCTGCGGCGGATCGAACCGCTGGTGCGGGCGCTCGCCGTCCCGGCGGGCGGGGACGGCGAGCGGGCGGACCGGGTGCGCGACCGGCTGCGCCGGCTGGAGATCGACGAGTGCGTCTTCGTGCCGGTCACCGGGCTGCCCCTGCGCTCGGCGGCCCCCCTGGAGCCCCGCCACTTCCGGGCCGAGCGGGAGCGTGCGGTGGAGGAGGGCGGGGAGCACCGCAGGCACTTCCTGCGGATCCGGGTCGGGGCCTGGGAGCAGGAGGTGGTCACCACGGTCTTCGTCCGCGTCCACACCCAGGGGCGGCTGCTGGTGCTGGAGATCGCGCCGCATGTGCTGCGGCCGGTGAAGCCCGACTTCCACACCGCGGACCGGGTGGCCGAGACGTACCGCCGCACCGGCCCGGCCGGCCTGGTGCTCTGGGCGCTGGGCCGGACACCGGCCTTCACCGTCCACTCCCTCCTCCACACCGCCCGCGGCGTCCTCCTCCTGTGGCGGATGTGGACCGGCGGCAACGCGGCGGCCCCGGCGGACGGCCCCTGGTGCTCCGTACGCGAGCTCGGTGGTGACCAGGAGGCGTCCACCTTCCAGGAGATGGACGTCAGCCGCTATCTGAAGTCCATCCAGGACCGGGTGGCCAACGGAGTGCGGGAGGCGCTCGACGCGGCGGGCTGGCAGAGCGGCGAGTTCGCCCAGCAGGTCGTCAACGTCAGCGGCGTGTACGTCGGTTCGGCCGAGAACAGCGCCATCGCCGTGGGCAGCCACATCGACCTGCTGAACAAGCACACGGCACCGGCGGCAACAGCGACGGCAACGGGAGGCAGTGATGGGGACGACTGACGGCGGCACCGGCACCGGCAGTGGCGGTACGTACATCGGGAGCGCGAGCAACAGCGCCATTTCGGTCGGCGACAACAACAAGGTGAGCAACGAGGTCGTCTCCGCACCGGTGGACGGCGGCCACCGGGAGCTGCTCCGGGCGGTGCGCGAGCTGCGGGAGGACCTGGCACGGCTCGTGGTGACCCCCGAGACCCGCGCCCTTCGGGAGGAACTGGACGGCGCCGAGGAGGAGATCCGCAGCACCGGGCAGGCCGGAGCCACCCGGCGGGAGAGCCTGCGGCGGCGGTTCCAGGACGCCGCCACCGCCGTGGGGGCCCTGGCCTCCGGCGCCGCCCTCGGTCAGGCGCTGGCCGCGCTGGGCGGCTGAGGCACCGGGAACGGGAGGACACATGGACAGCAGCACCGACACCCGCACCGGCCCGGAGCACACCGAGCCGTACTGGGACGAGGACGCCGCGCGCTGGGTGACGGGCGCCCCGGTCCCGGCCCCGCTCCGGCCCCACCAGTGGCGGCTGCCGAGCCAGGTGTGGCCCCTGCCCCCCGACCACGCCCGTACGGTGGCCGCCGTGGCCGCCGCGGCGGTGCTGGTCACCGGCGGCGGTGTCGGCTGGGCGCTGTGGGGCGGGGACGGCGGAACGGAACGGACACCGGGCGCGGACACCGCCCCGGTGGGCGGCGGCACGCCGGAGGACGGGTTCCCGCTCTCCTCGCCGCCCCCCGCCACGCCGTCCGATCCCTCCGCCGACTCCTCCGGCCCCTTCTCGGACGCCGTCCCCTCCGAACCGGCCGCGTCCCCGGAAGGGCCGCCGGAGGGGATGCGGCGAGTGCGGGACGCGGCGGGCTTCACCCTCGACGTGCCCGAGGGGTGGGAGCGCAGCGAGAACGAGCAGGGCGTCTTCTACACCTCGCCCGACGGGGTGAGCCTCATCCAGGTGTTCTCCCTCACCGAGGTGGGGCAGACGCCGCGCGAGGCACTGGAGACGGCGAAGGAAGGCGTCTCCGCCAATCCCGGCTACGAGCTGATCCGGCTGGAGGAGACGGGACCGGACGCCGCGGAGCTGGAGTACGCCTACGACAGCGAGGAGGCCGGCGGGCGGCGCCGGGTGGTCGACCGGGCGTTCGAGGCCGCCGACGGTGTGCAGTACGCGGTGCTGGTCGCCGGCCCCGCCGACGACTGGCCCACCTACCGGAGGCTGCACCGGGACGTGCTGGCCGCCTTCTGCCCCGAGGACTTCTGCCCGGCGGGCCCCACCGGCCCCGCCGGTCCCGCGGCCTCCGCCGACCCCACCGACGCGGGCCTGTTCGGCGGGACCGGCTGACCCGGGCCGGTGCCGGTGCGCCGCCGCACCGGCACCGGCCCGGTCCCCGGCTCACTCCCGTACGAGCGCCGAGGTGTCGATCCCCAGACCGAACGGTCCGGGAAGCGCGAGCTTCTCGCCGAACAGCACCCGGTGCTCCACCCGGTACCGGCCCGCCCCGCCCCGCCGGGCTCGGCGAACACCGTCGCGCTCCCCGCCCGGTCGGCCGGTTCCCGCCGGAGGCGGGGAGGCGGCTACCGCCCGCCGCCGTCCCTGAGGGAGGCGGGGAGCGCGCGGGTGGTCACCTGGAAGCGGTTCCAGGCGTTGATGGCGATGATCTGGGCGATCAGACGGGCCAGCTCGTCCTCGTCGAAGTGCTCCGCCGCCCGCTCGTACACCTCGTCCGGGACGAAGTGCCCCTGCGGGGTGCCGCCGTCCAGCGAGGTGATCGCCTCGGTGAGGGCGAGCGCCGCCTGCTCCTTCTCGGTGTAGAGGCCGGGCGACTCGTCCCAGGCGTCGAGCAGGTCCAGCCGCAGCTGGGACTCGCCCGCCTTCCGGGCCTCGGTCAGGTGCATGTCGAGGCAGAACGCGCACTTGTTGAGCTGGGAGGCCCGGATCTTCACCAGTTCGGCGATCACCGGGTCCAGCCCCTCGGCCGCGGCGGCCTGGAAGGCCGACATCCCCTTGTAGACCTCGGGTGCGACCTTCCAGAGGTCCATGCGCGGGCCGTGTCCGGGAGTGTTCCGATCATTCGTCATGAGGCTGAGCATAGAGGGGTGTTGGTCCACGGGCACGGGCGTTTCCGTACCGGAGCCGCGGGCCGTTCCGGCGGTGATCCGCCGCCCCGTCAGCCGTCCAGCAGCACCGCGCGGAGCTGCTCCAGCCCCCAGTCCAGGTCCTCCTCACAGATCACCAGCGGTGGCGCGATGCGGATGGTCGACCCGTGGGTGTCCTTGACCAGCACGCCCCGCTCCAGCAGCCGCTCGGAGATCTCCCGGCCCGTGCCCAGGGCCGGGTCGACGTCCACTCCCGCCCACAGCCCCCGGCCGCGTACCGCCCGCACCGCGCCGTCGTCCGTCAGCGTGTCCAGCGCGCGGTGCAGGCGGTCGCCCAGCTCCGCGGCCCGCCGCTGGTACTCGCCGGTGCGCAGCATGGCGATCACCTCCAGCGCCACCGCGCAGGCCAGCGGGTTGCCGCCGAACGTCGAGCCGTGTTCGCCGGGCCGGAAGACGCCCAGCACCTCCGCCGAGGAGACCACCGCCGACACCGGCACGATGCCGCCGCCGAGCGCCTTGCCGAGCACGTAGACGTCCGGGACGACGCCCTCGTGCTCGCAGGCGAAGGTCCGCCCGGTGCGGCCCAGGCCCGACTGGATCTCGTCCGCCATGAACAGCACGTCCCGTTCCCGGGTCAGCTCGCGCACCCCTGCCAGATAGCCCGGTGGCGGCACCAGCACCCCCGCCTCGCCCTGGATCGGCTCCAGCAGCACGGCCACGGTGTCGTCGCCGTTCGCGTCGAGCACGGCCTCCAGTGCCGCCAGGTCGCCGTAGGGGACGATGTCGAAGCCCGGGGTGTAGGGGGCGTAGTCGGCGCGGGCCTCGGGGTCGGTGGAGAAGCTGACGATCGTGGTGGTGCGGCCGTGGAAGTTGTTCTCCGCGACGACGATCCTGGCCCGTCCCTCGGGTACTCCCCTGACCCGGTAGCCCCACTTGCGGGCCGTCTTGACCGCGGTCTCCACGGCCTCCGCTCCGGTGTTCATCGGCAGGACGGTCTCCATGCCGCACAGTCCGGCCAGCTCGGCGCAGAAGGCCGCGAAGCGGTCGTGGTGGAAGGCGCGGGAGGTGAGGGTGAGCCTCTCCAACTGCTCCCGGGCGGCCGCCAGCAGCCGGGGGTGGCCATGGCCGAAGTTGAGCGCCGAGTAGCCGGCGAGCAGGTCGAGGTGGCGCCGGCCGGTGACGTCGGTCAGCCACGCCCCCCGCCCGGAGGCGATGACGACCGGCAGGGGGCGGTAGTTGTGCGCGCTGTGCGCGTCGGCGGCGGTGATCAGTTCCGCGGGGTCCGCGGCGGGTTCTGCCGGGAGTTCCGCTGGGGCAGCCATGGCAACGCTCCGGTTCGGTTCGGCGGTCGGTTCTGCGGTCGGTTCGGCGCAGCGGCGTCGGCACCGGCGATCGTGCGGTGGCAGCCGCGTGTGACGCCTGTCTCTATGGTCGTACGCCCGCCTTCCCCGGAAACCCTCCCGGCTCTTCCTGCCGGGATTCTCCCGCCCCTCACCTGGGGTTCTCCGCCGCGCGCCCGCCGCCGAAGACGCCCCGCCACACGGGTGAGCATCCCCGGGGGGCTCTGCGAGAATGGCGCCATGGCCACTGACCGTCCCCGTGTACTCTCCGGCATCCAGCCCACCGCGGGCTCGTTCCACCTCGGCAACTATCTCGGTGCCGTACGCCAGTGGGTCGAGCTGCAGGACACCCACGACGCCTTCTACGCGGTCGTCGACCTGCACGCCATCACGGTCCCGCAGGACCCGGAGGAACTGCGCGCCGCCACCCGGCTGGCCGCCGCCCAGCTGCTGGCCGCCGGACTGGACCCCGACCGCTGCACCCTCTTCCTCCAGAGCCACGTGCCCGAGCACACCCAGCTCGCCTGGGTGATGAACTGCCTGACCGGTTTCGGCGAGGCCTCGCGCATGACCCAGTTCAAGGACAAGAGCGCGCGGCAGGGCGCCGAGGCGACGACGGTCGGCCTGTTCACCTACCCGGTCCTCCAGGTCGCGGACATCCTGCTGTACCAGGCCGACCGGGTGCCGGTGGGCGAGGACCAGCGCCAGCACATCGAGCTGACCCGCGATGTCGCCGAGCGCTTCAACAGCCGCTACGGCCACACCTTCACCGTCCCCTCGCCGTACATCCTCAAGGAGACGGCGAAGATCTACGACCTGCAGGACCCGACGGTCAAGATGAGCAAGTCGGCGGCCTCCCACAAGGGCGTGATCAGCCTGCTCGACGAGGCGAAGGTCTCGGCGAAGAAGATCAGGAGCGCGGTGACCGACACCGGGACCGAGATCCGCCACGACGAGAAGGAGAAGCCCGGCATCAGCAACCTGCTGGTGATCTACTCCACACTCACCGGCACCGGCATCCCGGAACTGGAGCAGCAGTACGCGGGCAAGGGTTACGGTGCCCTCAAGACGGACCTCGCCGAGGTCGTCGCCGCCTGGGTGGCGCCGTTCCGGGAGCGCACCCAGGAATACCTGGACGATCCCGGAACGCTGGACTCCGTGCTGGCCAAGGGAGCGGAGAAGGCGCGCGCGGTGGCCGCGGAGACACTGGCCGCGGCGTACGAGAAGGTGGGCTTCGTGCCCGCCAGGGTGCCCGCCCGGCAGTGACCGGCGCCGGCCGGCACCGAGCGGACAGACGGGGGAACGGAACGGACAGGGGAACGAGGAAGGAGAAGCTCGTGGGCACCGTCACGCTCGGCGTATCCATCGCGGTCCCGGAGCCCTACGGCAGCCTGCTCCAGCGGCGGCGCACGGGTTTCGGCGACACCGCCGCCCATGGCATTCCGACCCACGTGACCCTGCTGCCGCCCACCGAGGTGGACACCGCCCGCCGCCCCGGGATCGAGGAGCACCTCGCCGCGGTGGCCGCGGCGGGGAACCCCTTCGCCATGCGGCTGTCGGGCACGGGCACCTTCCGCCCGCTGTCGCCGGTGGTCTTCGTCCGGGTCGTCGAGGGTGCCGCGGCCTGCGACCTGCTCCAGGAGCGGATCCGCGACAAGGAGGGTCCGCTGGTGCGCGAGCTGCAGTTCCCGTACCACCCGCACGTCACGGTCGCCCACGGCATCGCGGAGGACGCGCTGGACCGGGCGTACGCCGAGCTCGCCGACTTCGAGGCGGCCTGGACGGTGGCCGGCTTCGCGCTGTACGAGCAGGGCGGGGACGGGGTGTGGCGCCTCCAGCGCGAGTTCGCCTTCGGCCTCGGGCCGCTGCCGCTGCCGCAGCAGCCGGCCCTCCTCTGCCGGCCGCCGGCCCCCTCGCTCTGACGTAAGGGGGCCGGTGTGCCGGGGCGGGGGGCCTGCCGGCCCGCTCAGGACCCGCGCGGCGGACCCCCGGGCCGTCCCGTCCCCGTCGTGCCGTCCGCGCCGCCCAGTCCGTCCGGTGTCCGCCGGGGCGGCTCCGCCGGGCCGGGGTTCTCCGGGCTGCCGAGCACCGCGGGCCGCCGCGGGCCGCGTCCCGGCCGGGCCGCGGCCGGCCGCGGGCGGCGACGGTACACTCCGTACGCTCCCGCGCCGAGCATGGCGAGGACCGCGGCCAGGGTCGTCAGCGCGGTACCGGCGCCGCCCGACGAGGGCTGGGCACCGGCCGCGGTGGGGCCGGAGGGCCGTGCCACGGCGGCGTCCTCGCCGCCGGGACCGTCGTCGGTGTTCTTGCCCTCACCGTCGCGGGCGCCCTGGGGCGCCACCAGTTCGCCGACCGGCTCGACCCGGTCCGCGGCGGCGAAGCCCCAGTCGAGGAGTTCGGCGGCCTCCTCGTAGACCCGCACACCACCCTCCTCGGGGTGCATGGTGGTCACCAGCAGCACCCGGTCGCCGCGCTCGGCGACACCGGTGAAGGTGAACCCGGCCTTGGAGGTGTAGCCGTTCTTGATCCCGGCGAGGCCCTTGTACGGCTCCAGGCCCGGGGTGCCGGTGAGCAGCCGGTTGGTGTTCTGGATCTCGAACGTCTCCCGTTCGGCCTTGCCGGTCTTCTTGTCCTCCTTCATCAGTCCGGGGAACTCGGCCCGGACGGTCGCCGCGTACTCGCGGAAGTCCGGCTTCTGCATCCCGGAGCGGGCGAACAGCGTCAGGTCGTACGCGGAGGAGACCTGCCCCGGGGCGTCGTAGCCGTCGGGACTGACGACGTGGGTGTCGGTCGCGCCCAGTCTGCGGGCGTGCTCGTTCATCTCCCGCACGGTCTTCTCCCGGCCGCCGTTCATGGCGGCCAGGACGTGCACGGCGTCGTTGCCGGAGCGGAGGAAGACGCCCAGCCACAGGTCGTGGACCGTGTAGGTGAGGTCCTCCTTGATGCCGACCAGACTGCTGCCCGGACCGAGCTCCGCCAGGTCCTCCGGGGCGACCTTGTGGACGGTGTCCCTGTCGAACTTCGGCAGCAGCGTGTCGGCGAACAGCATCTTGATGGTGCTGGCCGGGGCGAGCGGCCAGTGCGCGTTCTTCGCCGCCAGTACGTCACCGGTCTCGGCGTCCGCGACGATCCAGGCGCGCGAAGTGGTCGACTTCGGCAGTGCGGGTGCCCCGGCAAGGGGTGCTATCTGGACCCCGGGCAGGCCGAGGCGTTCACCGCCGACGGTGGACATGTTCGCGGGCGGACTCGGCTGCCTCGGCCCGTCCGCCGGAGCCGGGGACGGGGCCGCGGCGGCCGGTGCGCCGGCGAACAGGCAGGAGAGGAGAAGGAGGGGAGTGGCGGCCACGAGGCCGCGGGCGCCGCGCACGCGGCGCGCCCGGATGATGACGGGGTGAGTCGTGGACACGCAGCGAACGTACCGGCATATCGGCGACACGGCGCCGCCGAGAGGACCATCGCGGTGGCTCCTACCGCCCCTGCCGGTGATTCCGTTGGTCCGATAGACATACTGAGAGGTGTGAAACTCTCCCGACCCGTCTCGTGGTTCCTGCTCGCCTTCGGAGTGTGGAGCTGGTTCCTGTGGCCCAACTTCATCAGGAACCTGTGGAAGGACACCAGCGGCCTGGCGTTCGACGGCGCGGGCGACCCGACCGCCTACTTCTGTATCCATCTGCTGATGGCCCTCACCTCGCTCGTGCTGGGCACGGCCGTCGGGGTCGTCGGGCTGCGCGGGGTGCGCGCGCTGCGCGCCGCCCGGTGACCGGCGGAACACCCGACCGGCCGCGGAACGTTGCGCGGGGGACGGGCAAGCGGGCAGGGGAGTGGAACGGGACATGGTCGTGGTCTTCATAGCCGTCGCGGTGCTGGTGGTCGGTCTGCTGGTGGCGGCGCACTGGTACGTGTGGCGCCGCATGGTGCGCGACGTGGCGGCGCGCGGCACCTGGTACAGACGGGCGGGCACGGCGCTGGTCGTCCTGCTGCCGCTCACCACCGTCGCGACCCAGGTCGCCCACCGCGCCGGACTGCCCTTCGCCGTGGAGCGTGTGCTGGCCTGGCCGGGCTACCTCTGGCTCGCCGTGCTGCTCTACCTGGTGCTGGCCCTGCTGGTGGGCGAGGCCGTACGGCCGCTGCTGCGGCGCTTCCTGGCGCGGCGGGACGCCGCCCGGGCGCCCGGGGAGACCGCGGGCGACTCCCGTACCGCACCGGCCGGTGCCGTCGAACCGTCCGAACCGGCCGAACCGTCCGGGTCGTCCGGCGGCGGTACGGCCGCCACCGGGCGGTCCGCGCCCACCGCGCTGGCGGTGCGCGGCGACGACGGTGCGAGCGGCGGGGCGAGCGGTGCCGGGGCGGACCGCCCGGCCCCCGGACCCTCACGGCGGCTGTTCGTGGCGCGCACCGTGGCCGTCGCCGCGGGCACCGTGGCGGCGGGCACCGTCGGGTACGGCACCCACGGCGTGCTGCGGGGCCCGCGGCTCAAGCGCGTCACCGTGCCGCTGGCCAAGCTGCCCCGGGCCGCCCACGGCTACCGCATCGCCGTGGTCAGCGACATCCACCTCGGCCCCCTCCTGGGCCGCGCCCACACCCAGCGCATCGTGGACACCATCAACCGGGCGGACCCCGACCTGGTCGCCGTCGTCGGCGACCTGGTGGACGGCACCGTGGCCGACCTCGGCCCGGCCGCCGAGCCGCTGTCGCGGCTGCGCTCCCGGGACGGCTCGTACTTCGTCACCGGCAACCACGAGTACTTCGGCGACGCCGGCGAGTGGGTCGACCACGTCCGCGAACTGGGCGTGGAACCGCTGGAGAACGCCCGCCGCGAGCTGCCCCACTTCGATCTGGCGGGGGTCAACGACCTCGCGGGCGAGGAGGAGGGCCAGGGGCCGGACTTCCGGCGCGCGCTCGGTGACCGCGACACCTCCCGGGCGGTGGTCCTCCTGGCCCACCAGCCGGTCCTGATCCACGAGGCGGTGGACCACGGGGTGGACCTCCAGCTCTCCGGCCACACCCACGGCGGCCAGATGTGGCCCGCCACCTATGTGGCCGGGCTGGCCAACCCCACCCTCGCGGGCCTGGAGAGCTACGGCGACACCCAGCTCTACGTCACCCGCGGGGCGGGCGCCTGGGGGCCGCCGGTGCGGGTGGGCGCCGAGTCGGACATCACCGTGGTGGAGCTGGCCGCGAAGCGGGCCTGAGCCGTCCGCCGTGATCCACCGTGAGCCGCCGCGCCTCATAACCGTAGGATTTATCCGACTGTAACCGGCCGACTCCTTCCGTTCTGCGATCTTCCTCCTGTTCTCTGAGGCTCTGGCGCGGTCCCGGTACCACGACCGCGCCACGGAAACGGTACGGAAGGGGACCGCCGTATGGGTGGGGCCGACAGCAAGCGGGCCGTCTGGGCCGGAGTGATCGCGGGGGCGCTCGTCATCACGGGGGTCAGCGGCTGGGCCGTGAACCAGCAGGGCGGCACGGAACAGCGGCTCATCACCGTGGGCACCACCGACCGGGTCGTCTCGGTCGACCCGGCGGGCGCGCAAGACCCGGGCTCCTCGCGGCTGGTCAGCAACGTCTTCCAGTCGCTGATGACCTTCACTCCCGGCAGCGCCCAGCCGGCGCCGGACGCCGCCGAGCAGTGCCGCTTCACCAACAGCTCGCTCATGCGCTACAGCTGCACCCTGCGCCAGGGTCTGGAGTTCAGCGACGGCAGCCCGCTGACCGCGCAGGACGTCAAGCACTCCTTCGACCGGGTGCTGAGGATCAACCATCCGCAGGGGCCGGCCCGGGCACTGGACACCCTGAAGGAAGTGCGGGTGGTCAACGGGAAGGTGGAGTTCTGGCTGAAGAGCCCCGACGCCACCTTCCCGTACAAGATCGCCGGCAGCGCGGGCGCGATCGTCCCCGACGAGATCTACCCGGCTGACGCGCTGCTGGAGGGGAACCGGGCGGTCGGCTCGGGCCCGTACGTCCTCCAGTCGTACACCCCGGGCAGCGCCGCGCGGCTGGCGCCCAACGCCAAGTACCGGGGCATGCTGGAGGAACGGCCCGTCCACATGGTGCTGGTGCGCTACTACGACCGGCCCGCCGAGCTGCTCGGCGCCTGGCGGGAGAAGCTGATCGACGTCAGCACCGGTCAGCTGCCGCCCGAGGAGGCGGCCGAGATCAGACCCACCGACGAGGGCATCCGGGTCTACGAGCAGTCCGGACTCGGCATGCGCTCCCTGGCGTTCAACCACCGCTCCGGCTCGCCCGCGGCCGAGCTCCCGGTCCGCCGGGCCGTCGCCTCCCTGGTGAGCCGCACGGCGCTGGCCGGCGGCGTCCACCGCCACATGGTGGAGCCGCTCTACTCGCTGATACCGCAGGGCGTCAACGGCCACGGCGCGCCGTTCCACGAGCGCTACGGGGACCCCGACGCCGACGCCGCGCGGGAGTTCCTGGCGGAGGCGGGCATCACCGAACCGGTGCGCTTCGAGATCGCCCACTCGAAGGACGCGGCGGCGGCGGCCGAGGACGCCGAGACACTGCGCCTCCAGCTGGACGCCTCGGGCCTGTTCCAGGTCACCGTCCGGCAGTACGAGGCGGAGGAGTTCCGCGAGGGGGTGGCCGAGGGGGAGTTCGACGCCTACCTCGCCGACTGGTTCCCGGACTTCCCCGAGGCCGACGCGTACACCACGCCCCTGGTGGGCACGGACGGCGTGTACCGCACCGGGTACAGCGACGGGGAGATCGACGAGGTGATCGACCGGACCCGGCGCAGCTACGACCGGACCGCGGTGATCGAGGAGTTCGCGCGGATCGACCGGAAGGTGGCCACCGAGGTGCCGCTGCTCCCGCTGTGGCAGAAGAAGGAGCACGTGGTCAGCAAGGACGACATCTCCGGGGTGCAGTACCTGACGGACAACAGCGGCGTGTGGCGGCTGTGGGAGCTGGACCGCTTCTGAGCCCCACCCGCTCCCGGACGGCCGTCCCCGCTCCCGTACTCGGTCCGCGGACCGGCGGACTGGGCGGAAGGACTCATCCGGCCGGCCGGCGGACGCCGTAGCGTCCCCGGCATGAAGCACAGCGACAGCGGCTCCGCCTCCGTGCCCCCGTCCCCGGGCCGCTCCGGCGCCGACGGTGCCGGAGCGGCCCTCCTCGCGGTACTGGTGATGCTCACCGGGGCCTTCGCGGCGACCCTCGGACCGCTGCCGGCCGTCGCCTGTGAGTCCTGCCGGGACGGCGTCCGCGGCCCGCTGCGCTTCGACGGGGCCCTCTTCGCCCTCGCCTGGTACGCGGTGCCGCTCACCACCCTGGGAACGCTGCTCGGCATCCTCCTGTCCCGGCGCGGGGCGCGGGCGGGCGGCATCGGTCTGGGGGGTGCTGGTGCTGCTGCTGACCGCGATGCTGGTCCTCGGCCGGTTCACGGCCTGACCCGGCCCGCGGCGGACCGGCGGCTACCGGGGCGGCGGGCCGAAGGCCCGGTGGACGGTGAGCACCAGGCGCCAGACCTGGTGGGCCAGGTCCCCGGGAGCGGCCTCGACCAGACCGTGCAGCCAGTCGGCGAACACCCCGGTGAACGCGGCTGCGACGGCCGAGTCGGCCGCCGCGGCGTACGGCAGTCCGGCGCGCGCCCGTTCCCGCCGGGAGCGGTCCCGGAGCTCACGGTGCAGCAGTTCCCCCAGGGGCCCGCCGCCACCGGGGTGGAGCAGCCCCCGGTACAGCCCGGCGCGGGCCGCCGCCGAGGTGAGGAACGCCGTGAGCGCGGGCGGGGGCACTGCCGGGTCCGGCGGGCCGTCGACGGCGTGGACCGCCTCCACGGCGTCCCGCACCACCTCCGCGCAGGCGTCGACGGCCAGTGCCGGGAGGTCCTCGTAGTGCAGGTAGAAGGTGGCCCGGCCGACCCCCGCGCGGCGGGTCACGGCCGAGACGCTGACCTCCGCCAGCGGGCGGTCGGCGCACTCGGCGAGCAGTGCCCGGCGCAGCCGCGCCCGGGTCCGTACGGTGCGCGGGTCCCGTCCCGCCGTCTCCTCGCCGCTCACCCGGCGAAGAGTACCGCCGCCAGGGCGAGCGCTCCGGGGACGACCTGTACGTACAGGATGTTGCGGACCCCGGTGCTGATCACTCCGTAGACCCCGGCCACCAGGACGCAGGCCAGGAAGAAGACCGTCACCTGGAAGCCCACCGGGTCGTCCGCGGCCAGACCCCAGACCAGACCGGCCGCCAGGAAGCCGTTGTACAGGCCCTGGTTCGCGGCCAGCGGGGCGGTGGTGCGGGCCGTCTCCTCGTCCATGCCGAAGGCGGCGCGGCCGCGCGGACCCCGCCAGAGGAACATCTCCAGCACCGCGATGTACACGTGCAGCGCCGCCACCACACCGACCAGCACCCCGGCGACGGTCTGCACCGTGGCCCACCCTCTTCCAGTCCCCACCCCGGCCACGACTCCCGCCGCCGACTTCTGGACAACTGTACAGGAATTTCTGGACACCTGTTCAGGAACCGCCCGGGCCCCGGCCCGCCCGACGGAGCGTTGCCGCTCGGACCTCCTTCCAGGGGCCCGCGCAGTCCTTTCGGACGACGATCCGCACCGGGACGGCCTGGGTCTCCGTGCCGTCGGAGGCCCAGACCTCGGCGACGTGCTCGCCCGCCGTGTGCGGGAGCCCCGGCGGACACCCCCGGCGCCGGGGCTCCCGGCGTCCGCCGGCGCGCACACGCCGAGGTGCCCGACCGGAATCCCCGGTCGGGCACCTCGGCGTGTCGGACTGCCGGGCCGACGGGCCCGCGGCCCTCAGTAGCGCCGCGTGATCAGCGCGCGCTTGACCTCCTGGATGGCCTTGGTGATCTCGATGCCGCGCGGGCAGGCCTCCGTGCAGTTGAAGACGGTGCGGCAGCGCCACACGCCGTCGCGGTCGTTGAGGATCTCCAGGCGCTGCTCACCGCCCTCGTCGCGGGAGTCGTAGATGAAGCGGTGCGCGTTGACGATCGCCGCCGGGCCGAAGTACTGGCCGTCCACCCAGAACACCGGGCACGCGGAGGTGCAGGCGGCGCACAGGATGCACTTGGTGGTGTCGTCGAAGCGCTCGCGGTCCTCGGGGGACTGCAGACGCTCCCGGGTCGGCTCGTTGCCCTTGGTGATCAGGAAGGGCATCACGTCCCGGTACGCCTGGAAGAACGGCTCCATGTCGACGATCAGGTCCTTCTGGACCGCGAGTCCCTTTATGGGCTCGACGGTGATCGGCTTCTCCGGGCTGATGTCCTTGATCAGCGTCTTGCACGCCAACCGGTTGCGGCCGTTGATGCGCATCGCGTCGGAGCCGCAGATGCCGTGCGCGCAGGAGCGCCGGAAGGTCAGGGTGCCGTCCAGCTCCCACTTGATCTTGTGGAGGGCGTCCAGGACGCGCTCCTTGGGGTCGATCTCCAGCCGGAAGTCCTCCCAGCGGACCTCGTCGGAGACCTCCGGGTTGAAGCGCCGGATGCGGAAGACGGCGGTGATGTAGGGGGTCGCCTCGGCCGTGGCGTCGGCACCGCCCTCGGGCTGGCTCTTGTCCATGACGGGAGTGGCCATCAGTACTTACGCTCCATCGGCTGGTAGCGGGTCTGCACGACCGGCTTGTAGTCCAGCCGGATCGACTCGGCGCCGTCGTCGGCGACCTCGCGGTACGCCATCGTGTGACGCATGAAGTTGACGTCGTCGCGGTTCGGGTAGTCCTCGCGGTAGTGACCGCCGCGCGACTCCTTGCGGGCCAGCGCGGACACGGCCGTCACCTCGGCCAGGTCGAGCAGGTTGCCCAGCTCGATGGCCTCCAGCAGGTCGGTGTTGAACCGCTTGCCCTTGTCCTGCACCGACACGTTCCGGTACCGCTTGCGCAGGGCGCCGATCTCCTCGACGGCCTCCTTCAGCGTCTGCTCGGTGCGGAAGACCATGACGTTCTTGTCCATGGTCTCCTGGAGCGCCTTGCGGATCTCGGTGACCCGCTCGGTGCCCTCCGAGGAGCGCAGCGCCTCGACCTGGCCGACGACGAAGGACGCCGGGTCCTCCGGCAGCTCGACGTGGTCGGCGGTCGCGGCGTACTGGGCGGCGGCGACGCCCGCCCGGCGGCCGAAGACGTTGATGTCCAGCAGCGAGTTGGTGCCCAGCCGGTTGGCGCCGTGCACCGACACGCAGGCGACCTCGCCGGCGGCGTACAGGCCCGGCACCACCGTGGTGTTGTCGGCCAACACCTCGCCCATGACGTTGGTCGGGATGCCGCCCATCGCGTAGTGCGCGGTCGGCTGGATCGGGATCGGGTCGGTGTACGGCTCGATGCCCAGGTAGGTGCGCGCGAACTCGGTGATGTCCGGCAGCTTGGCGTCGAGCTGCTCCGGCGGCAGGTGGGTGAGGTCCAGGAAGACGTGGTCGCCCTCGGGGCCGCAGCCGCGGCCCTCGCGGATCTCGGTGTAGATCGAGCGGGAGACCACGTCGCGGGAGGCGAGGTCCTTCATGACGGGCGCGTACTTCTCCATGAAGCGCTCGCCGTCCTTGTTGCGCAGGATGCCGCCCTCGCCGCGGGCGCCCTCGGTGAGCAGGATGCCCATGCGCCAGATGCCGGTCGGGTGGAACTGGAAGAACTCCATGTCCTCCAGCGGCAGGCCCCGGCGGAACGCGGCGGCCTGGCCGTCGCCGGTGAGGGTGTGCGCGTTGGAGGTGACCTTGAAGAACTTGCCGCTGCCGCCCGAGGCGAAGACCACGGCCTTCGCCCGGAAGACGTGGATCTCGCCGGTGGCCAGCTCGTAGGCGACGACGCCCGCGGTCCGCCGGACCCCGTCCACCTCGGTGAGCAGCAGGTCCAGGACGTAGAACTCGTTGTAGAACTCCACGCCCTCCTTGACGCAGTTCTGGTACAGCGTCTGGAGGATCATGTGGCCGGTGCGGTCCGCCGCGTAGCAGGAGCGGCGCACCGGGGCCTCGCCGTGGCTGCGGGAGTGGCCGCCGAAGCGGCGCTGGTCGATCCGCCCCTCCGGGGTCCGGTTGAACGGCAGACCCATCTTCTCCAGGTCGAGGACGGCGTCGATGGCCTCCTTCGCCAGGATCTCGGCGGCGTCCTGGTCGACCAGGTAGTCACCGCCCTTGACCGTGTCGAAGGTGTGCCACTCCCAGTTGTCCTCCTCGACGTTGGCCAGGGCCGCGGCCATGCCGCCCTGGGCGGCGCCGGTGTGGGAGCGGGTGGGGTAGAGCTTGGTCAGTACGGCGGTACGGCTGCGCTTCGTCGCCTCGATGGCGGCGCGCATCCCGGCGCCGCCGGCGCCGACGATGACGGTGTCGTACTTGTGGATCTGCATGAGTTAACGCC
Source organism: Streptomyces rubellus (assembly GCF_036323805.1). NCBI lineage: Bacteria > Bacillati > Actinomycetota > Actinomycetes > Kitasatosporales > Streptomycetaceae > Streptomyces > Streptomyces rubellus. Next base: position 255,593 of record NZ_JAZDCX010000005.1, on the reverse strand, counting down.
TCAGCCCCGGCTCTAGCGGATGTTCGGGTCGAAGGTGAAGATCACCAGCGTGCCCAGCAGGACGGTGAACACCGTGGCGGTGTACAGCAGCATCTTCAGCCAGAAGCGGGTGCTGTTCCGTTCGGCGTAGTCGTTGATGACGGTCCGCAGGCCGTTGGCGCCGTGCAGCATCGCCAGCCACAGCATCAGCAGGTCCCAGGTCATCCAGAACGGCGATGCCCAGCGGCCGGCCACGAAGGCGAAGTTGATCTTGCTGACGCCGCCGTCGAGGACGAGCTGGATCAGCAGGTGGCCGATCACCAGCGCGACCAGCACGATGCCGGACAGCCGCATGAAGAGCCAGGCGTGCAGCTCGAAGTTGCCGCGCGTGGCCCGGGGGGTCTTGCCGGTACGGGCCCGGGGCGGCTCGATGACCGGTGCGGGGTTGTCTACGTCGAAGGCCATGCCTCAGCTCCCGAACAGTTCGTTCGCGGCGTGCCCGAGGACCGGGTAGACCGCCCCGGCCATCAGCACGATCCAGATGCCCATCACGGCCCACAGCATCTGCCGCTGGTACTTGGTGCCCTTCGACCAGAAGTCGACGGCGACCACACGCAGACCGTTGAGGGCGTGGAACAGGACGGCGGCCACCAGGCCGTACTCCATCAGCGCGACGATCGGAGTCTTGTAGACCTCCACGGTCTCGTCGTACGCCTCCGGGGAGACGCGGACCAGTGAGGTGTCCAGGACGTGCACGAACAGGAAGAAGAAGATGAGGACCCCGGTGACTCGGTGAGCCACCCAGGACCACATGCCTTCCCGGCCGCGGTAAAGCGTTCCAGCCGGCACGGAAAATCCTCCGGGAGCGGGTACGGGGCCGGCCGGCTTCGTGTCGGTCTGGCCCGGCCGGATACGGTTCACCGGCCGTCTGCCATGGTATCGACGCCCTGTCGGTTCTCTTCGCCCGGGGGGCCAGGTGTGATCAATCAGGCACTGACGGGCTAGGGACCCCGCCGGTGCCGCATCCCGGGCGGGCGGTCCCGGGACCGCCCCGGTGGCCGGGGCGCCGGACCGGACGCCCCTCCCGGACCAGCCGAAGCAGCCGGCCGCGCGCGATGCGGCGCAGCTCGTCGGCGGCGACGGCGCGCTCCCGCTCCGCCTCGTTGCCCAGCCGGCCGTGGAGCGCGGCCAGCACGTGCCCGAGGGCCTCCTCCTCGCGGACGCCGTCCACGCACAGCACGAAGACGTAGCCGAACCGGCTCTCGTAGGCGGCGTGCGCGGCGCGCAGCGCCGTGTGCGCGGCGAGCGTGCCGGAGACGGGGAGGTGGCGCCCGCCGTACAGCAGCTCCCCGTAGCCCGGACCGCCGGCGGCCTCCTGGGCCAGCGCCTCGGTCAGGTCCTCGTCGGTGAGGTCGTAGCCGGCCTCGTCGGCGGCGGCGAGCAGCGACTCCAGGTCCGGGTACGGGCGGTGGGCGGCGATGTCACGGGCCCAGCGCCGGCTGCCGCAGCAGGTGAGCAGGGCCGCCGTGAGATCGGCCGCCGGGGCGGTGTTGAGGCGGTGGAGCGGCGTTGCCTCGCTTCGCTGAGGGGGCAGGCGCATGGGCTCCTCGGGCGCGGGGAGACGTCGGGGACGTCCGCGGGACGTCGGGGGCACAGAAAGAGGCGCAGGACCGCGGCGGGTCCGCGGGCGGACCGGCGCCGGCGGGCACCGGTGTCCACCGGTCGACGGAGACGGCTGGTGGGCTGAGCGGACTGAGATGGACTGAGTGGGCCGAGGTGGGCGAGGTGACAGTGGGACGGAAGATGTCGCAAAGGTAACGATACGTGAGAGCACACACCTGGGGTCAGGGGTTTTTCACCCGGACGGCAGGGAGTGGAGGCGCATGGTTGACGGATGGGCCTCACCGGCGGGCAACGCGGCCGCCCGGGGGGACGTAACCTCCGGAACGGGGGCGCCGCACGGCGCTCCGGGTACGCCGGACACACCGGGCACGTCATGAGGAAGAAGTCGTTGGGCAGGCACTCCGCAGGGAAAAGGGCCGAGGGCAGGGACGGCGGAACACCGCGCCGGAGGACGCGGCGGAGGACACCGGCGGGCGGCCGGCGGCCCCTGCTGGTCGCGGCCGCGGCCGCCGCGGCCGCGCTGGCGGCGGTGGCCGTCGTCCTCGCCGTACTGCCCGGCGGGACACCGGACCGTGCCCCCGGCGGTGGCACCCGGGACACTCCCGGGGACGCCCCCCGGGTCCCCGCCGTGGCCCTTCCCGCGGCGCCCGGCACCGTCCCCGCCGTACGGCAGTGGACGCCCGAGCCCGGCCTCGGCTGGCAGCCCGGCCCGCGCACCCGGGTGGTGGCCGACCCCGGCGGCGCGCTGGCAGACGAGGCGGAACTGCTCGCCGGCGAGCTGGACCTCGCGCACTCGGGCGGTCCCGCGGGGCCCGGCGACATCGAACTCGTCCTGGACCCCGAGGTCCCCGGGGAACGCGTCCGGGGCCCCGAGGGCTACGAGCTGACCGCCGCCTTCGGCCGGGTCACCGTCACCGGCCGCACCGAGGCCGGGGTCTTCTACGGGACCCGCACCCTGAAGCAAGCCCTCCGCGGCGGCGGCCGGATCCCCGCGGGCACCGTCCGGGACTGGCCCGACCGCCCGCAGCGCGGTCTGATGCTCGACATCGCGCGCAAGCACTTCAGCGCCGACTGGATCGAGGACCGCGTCCGCGAGATGGCCGACCTCAAGCTCAACCAGCTCCAGCTCCACCTCTCCGACGACCAGGCGTTCCGCGTCGAGAGCGAGAGCCACCCCGAGGTCGTCTCCGACCCGCACCTGACCAAGGCCGAGCTGCGCCGGATCATCGAGCTCGCCAACTCCCGGCACATCGCCGTCATCCCGGAGATCGACTCGCCCGGCCACCTCGACGCCGTGCTCGACGCCCACCCGGAACTGCGGCTGCGCGACGCCGACGGCGACCCGGTGCGCGGCGCGATCGACATCGCCGACCCACGTGCCGCCGAGCTGGTGGACGACCTGCTGCGCGAGTACGCCCCCCTCTTCCGCGACCAGCCCGGCGACGGCCCGTACTGGCATCTGGGCGGCGACGAGTACCTGGCGCTGATGCGCTCCGATCCCGAGGCCGCGTTCCCCGAGCTGGCCGCGGCCGCCCGCCGGGAGCACGGCCGCGGGGCCGGTGTCCGGGACCTGGCCGCGGCCTGGCTCAACGACCGCGCCGAGACGGTGCGCGAGGCGGGCTTCGTCCCGCAGGTGTGGAACGACGGGCAGCACCGCGGCGGCGAGGTCCGTCCCAGCCGCCCCCGCCAGGTGGCCTACTGGACGGGCAAGGAGATCGGTGCCCGGCCGCCGGCGGAGTACCTGAAGGAGGGCTGGGAGGTGGTCAACCTCAACGACGAGTACCTCTACTACGTGCTCGGCGAGCCGCACCAGTTCGTCTATCCGACCGGCGAGCGCGTCTACGAGGAGTGGACCCCGGCCGTGCTGCGCGGCACCAAGCCCGTGTCCGCCGAGCTCGCGGAGCAGGTGGTGGGCGCCCGGCTGGCCGTGTGGTGCGACCTGGCCGGGGCACAGACCCCCGCCCAGGTCGCCGACGGCATCCGGCTGCCGCTGCGGGCCCTGGCCCAGAAGGTGTGGGACCCCGCCCCGCCCGCCCTTCAGTGGGCGCAGTTCCGGCGGCTGGCCGAACGGGTCGCCCCCTGACCCGCCGGGGAGCCGCCCCGGGGCGCGGGACGCCCCTCAGGACACGATGTCCTTGCTCCGGAAGTGCCGGAAGGCCAGCGCGAACAGCACCAGCGCGTACGCCACCGAGACCGACGCGCCGCGCAGCATCCCGTCCCATGCCGGCCCGCCCTGGAAGACGTCCACCCAGGCGTACTGCCGGTGCGCGGGCAGCAGCTCGCGCCAGTCGCCCAGCGCGGTGACCGCGTCCAGGATGTTGCCGACGATCGTCAGCCCGATCGCGCCGCCCACCGCGCCCAGCGGCGCGTCGGTGACCGTCGACAGCCAGAACGCCAGCGCGGCCGTGACCAGCTGCGAGACGAAGATGTAGGCCACGGTGATCCCCAGCCGGACCACCGCCTCACCGGCCGGCAGCGTCCCGCCGGTGGGCAGCACCAGCGGCCCCCAGCCGTACGCCACCGCGCCCGCCGCCAGCGCCACCAGCGGCAGCAGCACCATCGCGGCGGCGCTGAAGGCCAGCGCCACGGCGAGCTTGCTCAGCAGCAGCCGGGAGCGCGGCACCGGGGCGGCCAGCAGATAGCGCAGCGAGGACCAGCCCGCCTCGGCGGCCACCGTGTCGCCGCAGAACAGCGCCACCGGCACCACCAGCAGGAAGCCGGCCGAGACGAACAGCGCCATGGCGGCGAAGTTGGCGCCCGAGGCGGTGGCGGTGTCCATCAGGTTGATCCGGCGGCCGCCCTGCTCCGGCTCGCCGCCGATCGCGAAGGCCGCGATCAGCACGAACGGCAGCGCGGCCAGGATCAGCCCGGTCACCAGGGTGCGGCGGCGCCGCAGCTGCCGCACCGCCTCCACGCGCAGCGGCAGGGTCCGCCGCGGCCGGTAGCCGGGCGCGGCCTCCCCTGCCGGGGACGGCGGGGCCGTGCCGGAGACGGAGGGGGGAGTGGGCGGGGGAGTGGACGCGGTCATCGTGCGCCTCCGATCAGGGTGAGGAAGGCGTCCTCCAGCCCGCGGTGCGGTCCGACCCGCTCCACCGGCACTTCCAGACGCAGGAGCTCGGCCAGCAGCAGCGGTGTGGTGGCACCGTCGAGCCGCACCAGCAGCCCGTCCTCGGCCCGTACGGCCGAGCCGACGCCGGGCAGCGCGGCCACCTTCTCCGCCAGGGCCTCCGGCACCGGGCCGGCCACCCCGACGAGCACGGTGTCGCCGGAGCCGGTGATCTCCGCCACCGGGCCGGCCCGCACCAGTTCGCCGCGGTCCATGACCACCAGGTGCGTGCACGTCTGTTCGACCTCGGCCAGCAGATGGCTGGAGACGATGACGGTACGGCCGCCGGCCGCGTAGCGGATCATCACCTCGCGCATCTCGCGGATCTGCGGCGGGTCCAGACCGTTGGTCGGCTCGTCCAGGATCAGCAGGTCCGGCAGTCCCAGCATGGCCTGGGCGATGGCCAGCCGCTGCCGCATGCCCTGCGAGTAGGTGCGCACCGCGCGCTCCAGGGCGTCGCCGAGCCCGGCGATCTCCAGTGCCTCGTCCAGGTGCGCGTCCTCGGCCGGGCGGCCGGTGGCCCGCCAGTACAGCTCCAGATTGGCCCGGCCGGACAGGTGCGGCAGGAAGCCCGCGCCCTCGACGAACGACCCGACCCGCGACAGGACGGGCGCCCCCGGGCGGATGAGGTGGCCGAAGACCCGGATCTCGCCGCTGTCGGGGATGATCAGACCCATCAGCATCCGCAGGGTGGTCGTCTTGCCCGCGCCGTTGGGACCGAGCAGGCCGAGCACCTGGCCGCGTTCGACCCGGAAGGACAGCCCGCGCACCGCGTAGCGGTCCTCCGAGCCCGCGTACCGCTTGGACAGCCCGCTGATCTCCAGCGGGACCGCGGCCGCCACCGCCTCCCGCTGCTCCTCCGCCGTCTCCTCCGTGCTCTCCTCCGCCGCCGCGCCCGCGCCGGGCGCGTCCGGGGCGGTACGGCGCCGGCGCCCGGTCAGCACCAGGGCGGCGGCCGCCGCCGCGCCGAGCAGCGGCAGGCCCCACACCCACCACGGCAGCGGCTCCCCGGCCGGCTCCAGCCCCGGCACGGCCGGCACGCGCACCCCGTCGCCGGCGAGGGAGACGGTGTAGTCGGCCGGTTCGTCCGGCGAGGCGTAGGCCAGATCGGTGGCGGACAGCACCAGCCGCATACGGTGTCCGGCCTCGAAGCGGTGGTCGACCGCGGGCAGCCGTACCGTCACCTCCCGGCCGTCCCCGGCGCCGGTGACCCGTACCGGGGTCACCAGCTGGGCGGGCAGCGTCAGCCGGCGCCCGTCGGGGCTCACGTCGTAGAGCTTGGCGAACAGCACCGCCTCCCCGGAGTCGGAGGCGACCCGCACCCGTACCGACGGCGCGCCGGTGACCCGCACGGGCTCCTTCAGCGGTGCCGAGTCGAAGCGGGCGTGCTGCCCGGGGTGGTCCAGCGACGCCCCCAGCCCCAGCTGGGACAGCGCGCCCAGACCGCCGCCCAGGGCGCCCAGGCCCGGCACGGCGGAGATCGCGGGCGGGCCGCCGCCGGCCGGGTTGGCGAAGGTCTGCTCGTCGCCGCGCAGCGCGACGGTCCGGACGTCCGCCGACAGCCCGGGGTAGTCCCCGGCGGTGGCGGTGCGCAGCCGTACGTCCCCGTCGGTGGTGTTCATGCCGCCGCTGCGGGTGATCTGGAAGGCCGGGCCGGTGTCCGCACCGGTGTCGCCCTTGAGATGGCGGTCGAACCAGGCCCGGGTGCGGTCCGCCAGCCGTGCGGTCTCCCCCTCCGGGTAACCGCCGTCATGGCCGCCCGCGAGCCAGTCCACCGCCACGGGCGCCCCGTTCGCGCCGATCGCCTCGGCCATGGCGTCGGCCTGGCCGAGCGGGAAGAGCGAGTCGGTCTGTCCCTGGAGGATCAGCGTCGGCACGTCGATCCGGTCGGCGACCGCCACCGGGCTGCGCTCCCGCAGCAGTCCGCGCGCCGCGTCGTCCGGCTGCCCGGCGACGGCGACCCGCTCGTACATCTCGCACAGCTCCGCGGTGAACCGGCCGCAGCCGGTGTCCCCGGGCGCCGCCGCGGCGGGACCGTCCGCCCCGTCCGTACCGGTGGTGGAGCCGGTGGTGAAGAAGATCCCGGCCCACAGCTCCTTGAAGACGCCGTTCGGGAAGAGCGCCTCGGACAGGTCCCAGTAGGTGACGGCGGGGGCGACGGCGTCGATCCGGTCGTCGTGCCCGGCGGCCAGCAGCGCGATCGCGCCGCCGTAGGAGGCGCCCGCCATGCCCACCCGGGGGTCGCCGTCGCCGTCGAGCCGGACCTCCGGCCGCTTCGCCAGCCAGTCGACGAGCCGGCTGACGTCGGCCACCTCGTGCTCCGGGTCGTTCAGCCCGATCCGGCCGGTGGAGTCGCCGAAGCCGCGGGCGGACCAGGTCAGCACGGCGTATCCGGAACGTGCCAGCTCCTCGGCCCGCTCCCGCATGTCCGCCTTGCTGCCGCCGAAGCCGTGGCCCAGCAGCACCGCCGGACGGCGTCCGGCGGTGCCGCCGGCGGTGAAGTAGGAGGTGTCGATCCGGACCGTGCCGCCGCCGGGCGACTCGGGCAGGGTGAAGGCGCGTTCCAGGTGCCGTACGGCCGGTTCGTCGTCCGGGAGGGCCGCCCACACACCGGCTCCGGCGAGGACGGCGACGGTGGCGGCCACCGCCGCGAACAGGCGTCCGCGGGGCCTGGGCAGTCGGAGTTCCATGGCCCGACCCTACGGCGTGCGGGGAAGGGCCCGCGGTGGCCCCCGGAGGATCCCCGGCTCCTCCCTGGGACGCAGGGTGCCCGGGCCGCGTACTGCCTCGGCAGTACGCGCGGGGCCCGGGACGCGGGCTCAGCGCTCCCGCGCGGCGGCCCGCGGGCCGGCCACGGGGTGGTCCGGACGGCCCTGGGCGGCCTGTGGCGCGGCGCCGCCGCCCGGCTTGCCGTTGCCGTTGTCCCCGCTGCCCGGGGCGCCGTTGCCGTTCCCCCGGTTTCCGTTGCCGTTGTCGCCCTTGCCGCCCGTGTCGGCGCGGCCCTGGTTGCCGCTCCCCGGCCTGCCGTTGGCGTTGCTGTTTCCGTTCCCCTGGTTCCCGCCGTTCCGGCTGCCGGGGTTCTGCCCCTCTCCGCCGGGGTTCTGGGGGTTGCCGTTGTCCGTACCGCCGCTGTTGGCGTTGCCCGGGTTGCCGTTCGCGCTCCCGGGGTTGCTGTTGGCGTTGCCCGGGTTGCCGTTCGCGCTCCCGGGGTTGCTGTTGGCGTTGCCCGGGTTGCCGTTCGCGCTCCCGGGGTTGCTGTTGGCGTTGCCCGGGTTGCCGTTCGCGCTCCCGTTGCCCCGGTTCCCGCCGCCGGGAGCGGCCCCGGCCGGGAGCGCGCTCAGGAGCTCCGCGCAGTAGGCGTCGACCCGGTCGCCGCCGCCCGCGGCGGCGACCAGCGGCTTTCCGGGCTTGGCCGACGGCTTCTCCTGGTGGGACCGGCACAGCTTCACCAGCTTCGGCGAGGCGCTCGCACGGGCGTCGCCGGAGGCGCCGGTGTGCGGCTGCGCCGAGGCGGAGTTCCGGCCGGCCGGGGCACCGCCCGGAGCCGGAGCCGGAGCCGTGTCCACCGGTACCGGGGAGGAACCGGCTCTTCCGTCCGGATCGTCGCCGCCCAGGAACGCCACGCCGCCGGCCGCCACCGCCACGCCACTGCCCAGAACGGCGGCCACGACCACACCGAGCGCCCCCGTACGCGGCCGGCCCAGGCGGCGGGCCAGCCGGGCCAGGCGGCCCCGGACGCCGTTCGGCTCCGCGGGGAGAGCCGTCGCCCGCTCCGCGCGGGCGGCCAGGAAAGCGGCCACCGCCGCCTCCTCGCCCTTGCGCTCGTCGGGGCCGGAGGACGGCTCCGCCATGGTGTTGAGGAGGGTCGCCAGGGCGCGAAGACTCTGGTCCGACGGCTGGTCGGCCTGGCCCCGGCGGCCGGAACCCGCTCTGCCGCCCTCCGCGATCAGACGGCGCAGTACGGCCTCGTCCACACGGGCGCCTTCGTCCCCGTCCCGCATCAGGTCGTTCACCTCCGTACCGCCGTTGCCTCGGGTCGCTCCATCAGCCGGGCCAGTTTCTTCAGGCCGCGTGACAGCGCCATCGCCACCGCTCCCGGTCTCTTGCCGAGGATCTCGGCAGTGCTCCTCGTGTCCAGGTCCAGGACCACCCTCAGCAGAACCGCCTCCGCCTGCGGGCCGGGCAGGGTGGAGACGAGAGAGACGATCTCACGCGTCGACAGTTCGGCTCCGGCCACCTCCGCCGTGTCCAGCGCGCTTCCCCCGCAGGGGGCACCGGACGCCCGCGGTTCGGGTAACTCCTCGGTCGGTACGGTGATTTCCTGCACCCGCCTCCTTCTGCGGCGCAACACGTCCCGGGCCCGGTTGCGGGTCACCGCCAGGGCGAAACGGCGGAACGCGGCGCCGTCCCCCTCGAAACGCAGGACGTCCCGGGCTATCTGTAACCAGGTCTCGGCCACCACGTCCTCGGCGTCCTGGCCGACGATGACGGCCGCGTAGCGGAGGAGTTCGGAATTGAGGGACCGGTAGAGGGCGCGGAAGGCCGCCTCGTCGCCCTGCTGGGCGCCGACGACCGCAGCGCTCAGGTCCCCGAGGGGCTCCGGGGACACACCGTTGCCGCCGCAATGCGCCGCATCACTCACGGACGCGATCCTTCCACGCCCGCGAGCGGAGCGTCGACACGAGACGGACGCCGCGCGGTAGTTGGCGAGATTTGACCGGTCCGTCGTCCGCGCACGGCGTTCCCCGGCGCGCGCCGTCCGGCGGGACGGCGTCCCATCAGGTGTTCCACGGCCGGTGCCGGCCGGGCGGGGACCGACTCGTTCCGGTCGGACGTCCGCCCGCGCACGGCGTACCCGTCCTCGGGCGGAGGACCCCGCGCACGGTGCGGGTGCGGACGGATCCCGGCGGCGGGAACGGAGGCCCGGCAGCGCCGCCGCGCCGCGCGACGCCCGCCGTGAGGTGCGCGGAGCGCGCCGGGCGCCGGGCACCGCCGTCCCGCCGTCCGGAAGCCCGGTTCCCTTCCGCGAACACGGGCCGGCGCGGCCGGTACGGGCCTCCGCCCGGCCGCCGCCCGGAGCGGACGGCTCCGGCACGCGCGCGGCACCGCCCACGGGACGGCGGGCGCGCGGAACGGGCCCCGGAACGGGCGGAGCGGGGTGTGATCCGCGCCACCCCGGAGCGGGGGAGCCGCCGCCGGGCGGGAGGCGGCTCCCGGACCGCCGCCCGCCCGTGCCGCACCCGGCTGCCGGGCTCCGCGCGGCGGTCGTCCGGTCGGCGGGGACCGGTCGGGAGGAGATCTTCACGAAATGGCCACAAGTCCGGGATGTCGGTGATGTGCGGCACGGAAGCGCCGCGCGGACGCGAAGACGGCCGGGGTCGCCACCCCCCACAGGAGAGACCCCGGCCGTCGTCGAGTACGGGCACCGCGCCGAGCGAAGCCCGCTTGTTCACATCAGCGCCGGGGGTCCGGAAACTGTTACTCCCGCCCTCCGCGCCCGCTCCGCCGGGCCTCCGGGACCTCCCCCGGACCTGCCCCGAGTCCTCTTCCGGACAACCAATCTCCGCAACTACCGGTTCATCCGCATGGACGGAGGAGCACACTAGGTCGTAGCGTGCTGCTTCGCATCGACGCAGATCGAAGCATCACGGCGGGACCGCGCTCGGCCAGGGGCGTGGGAGAGCGCTACATCGCGAAGTGGGGCAGGACGAGGGCGTGCAGGGGGAAGACGCGGAACTCACCGCTGCGGTGCGAGCGGCGCAGGAGGGAGACGAATGCGCCTTCCGTACCGTCTACCGCGCCGTACATCCTCGACTGCTGGGGTACGTACGGACACTGGTCCCGGAGGCCGACGTCGAGGACGTCGCCTCCGAGGCGTGGCTGCAGATCGCCCGTGACCTGCACCGTTTCGAGGGCGACGCCGACCGCTTCCGCGGCTGGACGGCGCGGATCGCCCGCAACCGGGCGCTCGACCACATCCGCGCGCGGGGGCGGCGGCCCGCCACCACCTCCGCCGACGACGAGACCGAGCTGGCGGTGCTGCCGGCCGGGTCCGACACGGTGGACGAGGCGCTGGAGTCGATCGGCACCGGTCACACCATGGCGCTGATCTCCCGGCTGCCGCGCGACCAGGCGGAGGCGGTCGTCCTGCGGGTGGTGGTCGGCCTCGACGCCAAGGGCGCCGCGAAGGTGCTGGGCAAGCGGCCGGGTGCGGTCAGGACCGCCGCGCACCGCGGTCTGCGGAAGCTGGCGGAACTGCTCGACGCCGAGGAGGGGACGAGCGACGGGGTCCCCGTCGTCCCGCGCGCGGGCGCGGCCCGGGGTGTGACGGAAAAGACCAGACGGACGCTGAGGGAAACGTGAGGGCCGACGACCGGTACAGCTGGCTGGACGAGGAGGCTGCGGAGCGGCTGCTGCGCGGCCGTCCGTCCGACGGGCTCCCGCATCCGGACTCCGCGTCCCTGAAGGCGCTGGCGGAGACCCTCGACGAACTCGCCGCCCTCCGCACGGCCGCCGCCGTCACCACCGGTCACCCCTTCACGGCCGGTTTCCCAACCGACTCCGCGCCCGGCGGGCCCGACGCGCGCGGCGACCGTGAGCTGCCGGGTGAGGCCGCCGCGCTGGCGGCCTTCCGGATGGCGCGTGACGCCCGGGCCTCGGCCCGTACCGCCGCCGGCCCGCAGCACCACCGCTACCGCCGGCTGCCCCGGATGGGCGTGTTCGGGCGCCCCCTGCGGGCGGGGGTCGCCGCGGCGGTCCTCGGCGGTGTGCTGGGCGGAGTCGCCGTCGCGACGGGCACCGGAGTGCTGCCCGCGCCGTTCCGCGGTACGGACGGTTCACCCGCGCCGGGCTCGACCCTCTCCTCCGGCCCGGACGGGAAGGCCTCCCCGGCTCCGGGCCCCGCGGGCACCGGCACCCCCTCCGGCGGACACCGGCAGGACGGGAGGCCGGGCGGTACGGAGCGCGGGGAGCCGGGAAGCCCGGGCACGCCGGGTGACGGCGGTCCCGTGGGGGCCGAGTCCAGGGGCCCCGGCGACCCCACCGCGGACCCGGACGGTCCGGACGGCCCGGCGGTGTCGCGGACGCGTGCCGTGGTGCTGTGCGGCGGGTACCGGAAGGCGGAGCTGGGTTCGGACGAGCGTGCGGAGCTGGAACGCGCCGCGGGCGGTCCGGAACGGATCGGGGACTTCTGCCGCGCCCGGAGCGGTCCGGACGGCGGCTCCGCCGGCGCCGGCCCGTCCGGCGGGAGCGGCGTCCCCGACGGCGGCAGCGGCAGCGGGAACCCCGGCAACGGCGACCCCGGCAACGGAGAGCCCGGGAGCGGCGGGAACCCCGGGAACGGCAACGGAGGGGTCGCGGGTCCCGCCGCCGGCGGCGCCGGCGGTGACGGTACCGAGGGCGGCGACGGCATCGAAGGCGGCGACTGGCTGCCCGAGGAGGAGGGCGAGGGCGGCGACTGGCTGCCCGGGGAGCCCGAGGAGCCCGGCCCCGAGGGCGGCGGCGCCTTCCCCGCCACCGAACCCGCCACCGGATCCACCGGCGGCGGCACCGGCACCGGCACCGGCACCGGCACCGGCGGTACGGACGGCGGGGAGACCCCGTACGCCCCCGCGGTCCCCACTCCCTGAGCATCCCCGGGAGCCGTGCCCGGCGGCCGCGCCCGGCCGGTGTGACACTTTTCGGCCCACCGGCGCAGTACAGAACAAGCCGACTGGTCATCGGCGAGCGCGCCACCCAAGGTTCCCCCCGTACCTGAGGGATGCGCGTCGGCGCGGGTGGGGCACGTTCCCCCGGCCCCGCCCGCGCCCCTTCTTCCTTCCGACCCTCAGAAGACGATCACTTTGTCGCCCGGCCGCACCTGTTCGAAGAGCGCGGCGATCCTCTTCCTGTCCCGCACGTTCACACAGCCGTGCGAGGCGCCGTTGTAGCCGTTGGCGGCGAAGTCCGCGGAGTAGTGCACCGCCTGCCCGCCGCTGAAGAACATCGCGTACGGCATCGGGGTGTCGTACAGCGTCGAGTGGTGGTCCCGGCTCTTGAAGGTGACGCTGAACGCGCCCTCCCGGGTCGGGGTGAGCTGTGAGCCGAAGCGCACGTCCATCGCCGACACCACCTCGCCGTCGACCATCCAGGCCAGCGTCCGGCTCTCCTTGCTGACGCACAGCGCCCGGCCCGTCAGACAGCGCGGGTCGGGCTTCGCGAGCGGCCGGGTGGTAGGCGGGTACAGCTCCAGCCGGGTGGGCGGCCTCGTCCGTGCCGTGAGGGCGTTCCAGGTGGCGGTCGTCACCTGGCCGCCGGCCGGGAGCCCCTGCCGCTTCTGGAAGGCGGACACGGACCCGGTGGTGATCGAGCCGTAGTAGCCGGTCGGGTTGAGCCCGAAGTGCCCCGCCTGGCGCAGCCGCGCCTGCAGCTCGCGGACCTTCTCCCCCTCGTCGCCCTCCCGCAGCACCGGCGGGGGCGCCGCGGGCCGGGAGGGCCGGGCGGACGGGGGCGCCGCGGGCGGCGGCGGTGGCGGTGGTGGCGGTGGCGCGGACCGGGGCGCCGCCGGTGGCCGGGTGCGCTCCTTCTCCGCCGGGCCGCCGGTCTGCCCGGTCCGCTCCGTCCGCCCGGGGCTCGCGGTGACGGACGGCGCGGCCGCGGACGGCGGCGCCGTCGGCGCCGACGCGGGCGCCCCCGGCCCGGGCCGGTGCGCCCCCGCCTCCGCCCCCGCGGGCGGTACGGTGCAGCCCGCGCCCAGCAGCACGACGGCCGCCGCGGCGAGCGCCGCGCGCCCGGCGGAACCGTGCGGCAGTCTCCGGAACATGGGAGTCCCCCCTCGGGCGATCCGGTCGCCCGTCGCTCGTGTGCGTCCCCCCACTCCTGTGGGTTCCCGGCCGACACCATGCCCGATCCCGGAGCGGTACGCGAGACCGCCTCCGCGCGCCGCCGCGCCGCGCCGTACCGGCCGCACGCATCGGTCCGCGGATCCCGGGCAGCTCATCCGTGGGAAGGCCGCATCCTGTGAGCAAGGTCCCAGCCGGCGGACCTCCCCACGCTCCGGAACCGATCGCTACAGTCCGTTCTCCGACAGGGCAGCGGAAACGGGAGGCACCGACACATGGCACGCGAGACTGGCAAGGCGCGACTCACGGAGTCCGGGCTGCCGATCGAGCCGGTCTACGGACCCGAGGCGCTCGAGGACTGGGACGCGGCGAGCAGGCTGGGCGAGCCGGGGGCGTACCCGTACACCCGCGGTGTCTACCCGACCATGTACACCGGACGGCCGTGGACGATGCGGCAGTACGCCGGGTTCGGCACGGCCACCGAGTCCAACGCGCGCTACAAGCAGCTGATCGCCAACGGCACCATGGGCCTGTCGGTCGCCTTCGACCTGCCCACCCAGATGGGACACGACTCCGACGCGCCCATCGCGAGCGGCGAGGTCGGCAAGGTCGGCGTGGCGATCGACTCGATCGAGGACATGCGGGTGCTGTTCGACGGCATCCCGCTGGGCGAGGTCTCCACCTCGATGACGATCAACGCGCCCGCCGCCGTGCTGCTGCTGCTCTACCAGCTGGTGGCCGAGGAGCAGGGCGTGCCGGCGGCGAAGCTGACCGGCACCATCCAGAACGACGTGCTCAAGGAGTACATCGCCCGCGGCACCTACATCTTCCCGCCCAAGCCCTCGCTGCGGCTGATCTCGGACATCTTCCGCTACTGCCGGGCCGAGATCCCGCGCTGGAACACCATCTCCATCTCCGGCTACCACATGGCCGAGGCCGGGGCGACACCCGCGCAGGAGATCGCCTTCACCCTGGCCGACGGCATCGAGTACGTGCGCACCGCGGTGGCGGCCGGGATGGACGTGGACGACTTCGCGCCGCGGCTGTCGTTCTTCTTCGTCGCCCGCACCACGATCCTGGAGGAGGTGGCGAAGTTCCGCGCCGCCCGCCGGATCTGGGCGCGGGTGATGAGGGAGACCTTCGGCGCGAGGAACCCCAAGTCGATGATGCTGCGGTTCCACACCCAGACCGCGGGGGTGCAGCTCACCGCCCAGCAGCCCGAGGTGAACCTGGTGCGGGTGGCCGTCCAGGGCCTGGCGGCGGTGCTGGGCGGCACCCAGTCGCTGCACACCAACTCCTACGACGAGGCCATCGCGCTGCCCACCGACAAGTCGGCCCGGCTGGCGCTGCGCACCCAGCAGGTGCTGGCCCACGAGACCGACGTGACCGCCACCGTCGACCCCTTCGCCGGGTCCTACGTCGTCGAGAGGATGACCGACGAGATCGAGGAGCTGGCCACCGAGCTGATCGGGAAGGTCGAGGAGCTGGGCGGCGCGGTGGCCGCCATCGAGCACGGCTACCAGAAGGGCGAGATCGAGCGCAGCGCGTACCGCATCGCCCAGGAGACCGACTCCGGCGAGCGGGTGGTCGTCGGGGTCAACCGCTTCCAGCTCGACGAGGAGGAGCCCTACGAGCCGCTGCGGGTGGACCCGGCCATCGAGGCCCAGCAGGCCGAGCGCCTGGCCCGGCTGCGCGCCGAGCGCGACCAGCCGGCCGTCGACGCGGCCCTGGCCGGGCTGCGGAAGGCCGCCGAGGGCGGTGACAACGTGCTGTACCCGATGAAGGAGGCGCTGCGCGAGCGCGCCACGGTCGGCGAGGTCTGCAACACGCTGCGCGAGGTGTGGGGCGCCTACGTCCCCACCGACGCCTTCTGACCCGCCCGGTCACCGGCCCGGCGGGCGGGCCGGTGCCGGTACGCGGGAGGCCCCCGGCAGCCGCTGCCGGGGGCCTCCCGCGTACCGGCCGGTCTCAGCCGGCGGACCCGGATGTCACAGCAGGCCGAGACCGGTGACGATCACGGCGACCAGCACGGTGAGCGTCCAGCCGAGCGCCTGGTCGATGAGCCTGTCCCGCTCCTCGTCCGACGGTCCGCCGGTGCGGACTCCGGATGCCGCGGCCGTCGCCGCCATCGTGTGGGCCATGGGGTGTCCTCGTCTCGCGCGTGACAGGCCGGTGAACCGGCACTCCGCTGGTCTGGGGGTGCTCCGGGTGTGGTCCGGGCGCACGCGGCCGGGGCCGCGACCCGTCCAGCATGCGGGGGGCCGTGCCGTTTAAACAGAGACGCAGCTCACTTCCGCGATCGGGGCCCGGTGGGATGTTCCGCCCGCCACACCCCTTCTGTACTGGGCCGATGAGCCCCGGGGCGGTCCGCCGTCGACCGGCGGCTGTGACGAAGCACACGTGGCGCCCCACATGTCCGCAGACGTCCGCGCACCTCATCGCACCGCGCGCACCACGGCGCGTGCCCGGCGGGCCGTGCGCCGTACGGCGGTGCTGCGGGCCAGGGGCGCCAGGGAGGCGGGGACCGCGCCGGGCAGGGCGAGCGTGGCCAGCCGGCGGCGCGCGAAGTGGCGCCGGAGGCGGTCCCGGGAGCAGGCGGCCAGGAAGCGCTCGGCCTCACCGCGCAGTTCGGGGCGGACCCGCGGCCACATGCAGTAGGCCACCGCCCGCACCAGCCCGGCCAGTTCGGCCGTCCCGGCCGGCTCCTCCGGTTCGGCCGGGACGACGGTCGCCGGCTCCCCGGCCGCCAGATCCGGCAGCAGCTCGTGGACGAGCACCGCCGGCACCCGGTCGGCGTTCTCGTACGGGACCATCCGTTCCAGCAGCTCGCCGGTGCCCAGCCGGGCGGACGGCAGTCCGTACAGGGCGCCCGCGGTCAGCAGCGCGCCCGAGGCGCAGCCGGCCACCAGCGCCGGACGCAGCCGCTCGTACAGCGCCTCCGCGGGGGGCGCGCCCCCGGGCACGCCCAGCGTCACCCCCAGCTCCCCGGCCAGCGCCGCCAGGCCCCGCACCCGGTGCGCGGGGGCGGCCGGATGCGGGGTCCAGACCACCGTGCGATGGCCCAGCTCCCGCACCCGGCGCAGCATCCGCCCGTACAGCCGTTCCTCCTCGGTGGGCGGCAGGGCGCCCGGCGCCGCCGGGTCCTGCCCGAGCAGCAGCGCGCACCCCTCGAACGCGTCCTCCCCGGGCGCCCGCCCCCCGGCCTCGGGCACCGGCGGCTCCAGCTCCCGCGCCCACCCGGCCGCCACCGCACGCAGCGCCGCGGCCGGTACCGCCCGCGCCGCCGCCCCGAACTCCGCCAGCAGCAGCGGACGCAGCCCGGGCAGCACGTCCGGGTGGAGCACCCGGCGCACCCGGGTGCCCGTCAGCGGGTCCAGCTTGCCGGGAGTGGGCCCGTACGCCGACAGCCCGGGGGCCAGGACGGTCAGCGGGGCGTCGGGGAAGATCCGCGCCAGCGCCCGCGCCGGAGCCGACTCCAGCCGCTCCACCACCAGCTCCACCCCGGCGCCGCCCAGCCCCCACAGCGCGCGCAGCTGCCGCTCCCACAGCGGCGCGTCGTCGGCGCGCGGCACCCAGCCGCCGGGGTGGAGGGGGCGGACGACGGCGTCCCAGGACAGCACCCGGCCGAAGCGGCCCAGCGGCGGGGCGGCGCCGGGCAGCACGGCCCGCGCGGGGACGGCCTCGGGCACGGGGGCGGCGGACGCCACCACCGGCAGCCGCTCCCGGGCCGGCCCCAGCAGCCCCGCGTCCGCGGCGGCGGCCAGCAGCGCGGCGCCGTGCGAGGTGGTGACCACCAGCAGCTGCACGGGGGAGCCGCCGTACGGGACGGACACGCTCATCGGGCGGCCTCCGTACGGCCGGGCGACGGGCGGAGGGACCGGCCCGCAAGCCGCGGGGGGACGGCCGCCGGGCGGCGGCGCAGCCGCCGCAGCCGCGCCGCGCGGGCGGCGTCCATGCCGTCCAGGGCGTCCGCCAGCACCCCGGCGGGCAGCCGCCGCAGAGCGGCCGCGCAGCGGGCGCGCAGGGTGCGGGCCAGCCGCGGTTCGAAGCGGTCGCCGGTCAGATGGTGGTGGAGCACCGCGCAGTAGGTGCGCACCGCCTTCGGCAGCAGCGCGGCGGCGTCCGGGTCGCGGGAGGTCTCCTCGACCAGCAGGTCGAAGGCGGGGATGAAGTCGAGCTGCCGCTCGTCGCCGATCCGGGTGAGCGAGCCGGCCACCCCGCGCCGGTAGAAGACGCCCGTCAAGCCGACCACGGCGAAGGACGACGCCTCGCGGTGCAGCCGCCAGATCCACGGCCGGTCCTCGGCGGTGCGCAGCGCCGCGTCGAAGCGCAGCACGCCGCTCTCCAGCAGCCGCCGGTGGTAGACGCCCGCCCAGGCGTAGGCGTAGTCCACGGAGGTGGAGCGGTGCGCGGGCAGGATCGCGTCGCGCGGGTCCAGCACGGTGCCCCGGCGGCCCTCGGGGACGCGCACCAGGGTGCGGGCGCGGCCGGTGCAGCGGACGTGGTCGGTGCGGAGGAAGTCGCAGCCCAGCGCCTCGGCGGCGGCCAGCAGTTCGCGGTAGTGGCCGGGCGCCGCCCAGTCGTCGCCGTCGAGGAAGGCGAGGAACCGCCCGCGGGCGGCCTCCATACCGGTGTTGCGGGCGGCGGACACCCCGCCCTGCTCGCCGCGGCGCACGACGACGGCTCCGGGAATATCCTTTCCGGCCCTTTCCAGAAGGTCTTCCGTGCCATCGGTGGAAAAGTCGTCGACCAGGACGAATTCAATGCCCTCCGCCGCGTTCGCGCGCAGGCTCCGGAGCGTGTCGGGGGCGTAGGGCCGAACATTGCGGAACGGCACGACGACGGAGAGGTTCACCACCCGGGTGACCTTAGGTGTCCAGGTGACGCCGGTGCCGACCGGCACCGTACGCCTCGGTGAAATCGTGGCGTACGGCAGGTGAACTCCTTTCCCCGGGAGGCCGGTTGGGTTTCCGTCGGCATCCTGTTAACCAGTTGTTGTGGTCACGTTGGGCGGACAATCGGAAAGGCTTCCTAGCGTCTGCGGCGTGCCACCACGTACCGATCCTGACTCCTCGGAATCCCAGGACCCCCAAGAAGCGCCGCTGCGCGTCGCCGTGCTCGCGGATTCCGACACCCGCTGGAAATGGGGTGCGCTCACCGCGCACCGCATCGCCCCCGGCGCGCGTGTCGACGGGCTGCTGCTGCGCGGTCGCGCCACCCCGACCGTCCGCCAGCTCGACGAGGTCGGGGTGCGGGCGGCCGGGCTGCGCGAGGTGACGGCCGCGGAGTTCCTGCGCGCCGCCGACCGCGGGACGTACGACGTGGTGGTCCTCTCCTGTGTCGGCGGCACCGTCCAGGCGATGCTGCACGGTCTGGCGCACGAGCTGAACGGGGCGGAGCGCCGTCCGGTCACCGTCACCGGCTATGTCGGCGTCGTCTACGAGAAGCTCGCCGACGGGCTGCTGCTGCGGCACGGCGCGGACGTCGTCCTGGCCAACTCCACCCATGACGCGGAGCGCTTCCGCGCGGTCTACGAGGGCGTCGGCGCCGACCCCGGCAGCGTGGTGGAGTGCGCGCTGCCCTTCCTCGGCGGCGCCCCGTACGTCCCGTGGACCGAGGCGGCCGGCCGGCCCCGCACCGTGGTCTTCGCCGTCCAGCCCTCCGTGCCCGCCTCCCGGGCCGACCGCGAGTACCTGCTGCGCCGCGCCGCCGGCCACGCCCGCGCCCACCCCGACCGCGAGGTGCTGGTCAAGCTGCGCAGCAGGCCCGGCGAGCACACCACGCACATCGAGGAGCAGCCGTACCAGAAGCTCGCGGCCCGGCTCCCCGGCGGGCTGCCGCCCAACTGCCGCCTGGTGTACGGCCACATGAGCGAGGTGCTGGACCGCACCGACCTGCTGGTCACCGTCAGCTCCACCGCCGCCCTGGAGTCGCTGCACCGCGGCATCCCCACCGCGGTCCTCACCGACCTCGGCGTCCGCGAGGCGCTGGGCAACCACCACTTCCTCGGCTCGGGCTGCCTCACCTCCTGGGACCGGCTCGACGCCGGGCTGCTCCCCGAGGCCGACCCGGCCTGGACCGCCCGGCAGGGAGTGGCGTCCGGGGGCTCCTACGAGGCGGCCTTCGACGCCGCCCGCGCCCGCGTCGCCGCGCTGGCCGCCCGCCCGGCACTGCCGCCGGTCACCCCCTACTACACGCTCACCACCGCGCCCGGCTACCTCCCCGGCATCCTCGCCCGCCACGGCCTCGACCCCTCGGGCGCGCCCCGGCCCGGTACGGCCGCCGACCGGCCGGCCTCCGGGCTGCGCCGGGCCGTCCGGTCGGCGGTACGGGACGCGGCGCGCGGTGCGTACCGCCACGGCGTCCAGCGTGTGGCGCCCGTCATCCGCCGCATGGGGGAGCTGTGAGCGGGGGGCGCGCGGAAGGCGCCGCGCCCGGCGCGGCCACCACCGACGAGACCCCAGTCCAGCGAGGAGCCACCACCGTGTCCCTTACCGCCCCGGCGGCCTCGGCCGACTCCGCGGTCCCCGCCGCCCCCGCCGTCCTGGCCGTGATCCCCGCCCGCGGCGGGTCCAAGGGCGTGCCCGCCAAGAACCTGGCCACCGTCGGCGGCGTGCCGCTGGTCGTCCGCGCCGTACGGGAGTGCCTGGCGGCCCGGGGCGTGACCCATGTGCTGGTCTCCACCGACGATCCGGCCATCGCCGAGGCCGCCCGGGGCGCGGGCGCCGAGGTCGTCGAACGGCCCGCCGACATCGCGGGCGACACCGCCACCAGTGAGGCCGCCGTCCTGCACGCCATGGACGCGCACGCCGAGCGGCACGGCCGGGCGGCCGGGGTGGTGCTGCTGGTGCAGTGCACCAGCCCGTTCCTCACCCGCGAGGACATCGAGGGCGTGGCCGCCGCGGTGACCGACGGCGGCGCCGACAGCGCGCTGACCGTCGCGCCCTTCCACGGCTTCGTCTGGCGGGACGGAAGCCCCGGAGACGCCTCGGACGGCGGCCACGGCGTCAACCACGACAAGGCGTACCGCCCGCGCCGCCAGGACCGTCCGCAGGACCTGCTGGAGACCGGCGCCGCCTACGCCATGCGCGCCGACGGCTTCCGCGCCGCCGGACACCGCTTCTTCGGCCGCACCGAACTGGTGCGCACCGACCCCGCGCGCGTGCTGGAGGTCGACGACCCGCACGACCTGGCCCGCGCCCGCGCGCTGGCGCCGCTGCTGGACGGCGGGACGCCGGGGCGGCCCGGCGCGCTGCCGGCCCGCGACGACGTCGACGCGGTCGTACTCGACTTCGACGGCACCCAGACCGACGACCGGGTGTACGTCGACTCCGACGGACGGGAGACCGTCGCGGTCCACCGCGGCGACGGGCTGGGCATCGCCGCCCTGCGCCGCGCCGGGCTGCCGCTGCTGATCCTGTCCACGGAGGAGAACCCGGTGGTCGCCGCCCGGGCCCGCAAGCTGCGGATCCCGGTGCTCCACGGCGTCGACCGGAAGGACCTCGCCCTCAAGCAGTGGTGCGAGGAGCAGGGCATCGCGCCGGAGCGCGTGCTCTACGTCGGAAACGACGTCAACGACCTGCCGTGCTTCGGCCTGGTCGGCTGGCCCGTCGCGGTGGCCAGTGCCCATGACGTCGTGCGCGGCGCAGCCCGCGCGGTCACCTCCGTACCCGGAGGGGCCGGCGCGATCCGCGAGATCGCCTCGTGGATCCTCGGAAAGGAACTGTCTTGACCATGACCAGCCCCCGCCTCCGTACCCTCGGCAGCAAGCTCGTGGGCCCGGGCCACCCGGTCTACGTCACCGGTGAGATCGGCATCAACCACAACGGCGACCTGGAGAACGCGTTCGCGCTGATCGACGCGGCCGCCGAAGCGGGCTGCGACGCCGTGAAGTTCCAGAAGCGGACCCCGGAGATCTGCACTCCCCGCGACCAGTGGGACATCGAGCGCGACACCCCCTGGGGCCGGATGACGTACATCGACTACCGGCACCGCGTCGAGTTCGACGAGGACGGCTACCGGGCCATCGACGAGCACTGCCGCAAGCGCGGCATCGACTGGTTCGCCTCGCCGTGGGACACCGAGGCCGTCGCCTTCCTGGAGAAGTTCGACGTGCCCGCCCACAAGGTGGCCTCCGCCTCCCTGACCGACGACGAGCTGCTGCGCGCCCTGCGCGCCACCGGCCGCACGGTCATCCTCTCCACCGGCATGTCCACCCCGAAGCAGATCCGGCACGCGGTAGAGGTGCTGGGCAGCGAGAACATCGTCCTGTGCCACGCCACCAGCACCTACCCGGCGAAGGCCGCCGAGCTGAACCTGCGGATGATCCACACCCTGCAGGCCGAGTACCCGAACGTGCCGATCGGCTACTCCGGCCACGAGACCGGCCTGCAGACCACGCTGGCCGCCGTCGCGCTGGGCGCCGCCTTCGTGGAGCGGCACATCACCCTGGACCGCGCCATGTGGGGCTCGGACCAGGCCGCCTCCGTCGAGCCGCAGGGCCTGCAGCGCCTGGTGCGCGACATCCGGACCATCGAGGAGTCCCTCGGTGACGGGGTCAAGCGGGTCTACGACAGCGAGCTGGCCCCGATGAAGAAGCTGCGCCGGGTCAAGGGCGTCGTGGCCGAGGCGGAGGAGACCGGCGTCTCCGCCGCCGACCGCGAGCCCGCGGCGGTCTGACGGGACCGGCGGCGGTGAGCACCGGCGGAATCCCTCCGCACTCCGACCCCGGACCCGCACCCGGTTCCGGGCCCGTGCCGGGCCCGGAACCGGCCGCGGCACGGCGCGCCCCGCGCCGCGGCCGGGCCGCGCCCCGCGCGGGCACGGTCGCCCTCGTCGAGAGCCCGGTACAGCTCCTCAACGTCCTGGAGTGGGCGTACGCCACCGGCGGCGGCCGGGACGGCGGCGCGGGGACCGGGAGCCACGGGGAAGACGAGGGGGAAGCGGAGGCGGGGGAGGAAGAGGGGGGCGCCGCCGGTCTCACCGTGGTCGTCCTGCCGCCGCGGGAGGCCATGACCCGCGGCCAGCTGCGCCGGATGGCCGAGCTGGCCCGCGACGAGGGGATCGCCGTCCGCTGGCAGGAGGCCCGCGGCGGCACCACCGCGCCGCTGCGGACGGTCGGCTCGCTGCTCGGACCGCTGCGCCGGGCGGCGCGGATCGTGGTGGGCGACCCGTTCTCGCGGTACGTGCAGCTGCTGCTGTCCCTCGTCCGCACCGGGCCCGGCGGCGCGAGGCTGGTGGTGGTCGACGACGGGACGGCCACCATGGAGTTCGTCACCCAGCTCGCCCGCGGCGAGCGGCTGGTGCGCTGGCACCGCAGGGGTGCCGGGGGAGCGCGCGCCGCGCTCCTGGCGCCGGTCTCGGCGGCGGCCCGCCGCCGTATGACCCCCTCGGCGGACCACCGGGTCGAGGTGTTCAGCTCGATGCCGGTCGAGCCGCCCGAGCACGTGCGGGCCGTCCGCAACGACTTCGGCTGGACCAGGGCCCGCTTCGGCCCGCCCGCGCTCACCGGCGGCACCGATCTGGTGGGCACCTCGCTGGTCGAGACCGGGGTGGTGGACGACGGGCACTATCTGGCGGCCGTCACCGCCCTGGCCCGGACCCACGGCGCGACCCGCTACTTCGCCCACCGCCGGGAGAGCGCCGACAAGCTGCACCGGATAGCGGCCGGTACGGGGCTGGAGATAGTCCGGCCCGACCTCCCGCTGGAGCTGGTGGCCCGCCGCGGGCCCGTCGGCCGCACGATCCTGAGCTTCCCGTCCACCGTCGTGCACACCCTGCCGCTGGCGCTGGCGGGCACCGGGGTGACGGTCGCCGTCTGCGAGGTGGATCCGGCCTGGCTGACGGAGAACGCCTCACCGCGTGCCCGGGGTTTCCTGGCCGGGGTCACCGGGACCGCGCGGGACGTACGGCGGCTGCCGCCGGCGGCCCCGACCTCCTCCTGAGCCCTCTGGGCCGCTCCCGTACCGCCCCGCTCCTCCCCGGCTCCCCTCCCGGAACCGCCGCACGGTGCCCGTCCGGATGGTCCGCAACATCTGAACCGTCCGCCCCGCGGCCGCTCCGTGACCACATCGTGAAACAAATAAAATCGAGGTTCATACCCATCCACACCAGGCCGTATGCGGTCGCCGATCCGGTTTTTCCCGCCCCGAGGGGATGAACTTTGGCCGTTACTCCAGCGCGCGGCTGTCACCTGGGCTTACCCTCGATGGGGTGAGCCAGTTGTTGTCGCCAGAGTCCAGTATCCGGACCACCGGTGAGACGCCGCTGCCCGGCGCCCTGCCGGAGGCCCTCCGTGCCGAGCTCATCTCCTTCCGCCGGGACCTCCACATGCATCCCGAGCTGGGGCACCAGGAGTTCCGGACCACCGCCGCCCTCCGGGCGCGGCTGGAGCAGGCCGGGCTGCGCCCCCGCGTACTCCCGGGCGGCACGGGACTGATCTGCGACATCCACCCCGCCGGTGCGGTCCCCGGTGAGAGCGTGCGGCCGATGCTGGCGCTGCGCGCCGACATCGACGCGCTCCCCATCCCGGACACCAAGACGGTGCCCTACCGGTCCACCGTCCCGGACCGGGCGCACGCCTGCGGCCACGACGTGCACACCACCACCGTGCTCGGCGCCGGACTCGTCCTGGCCGGGCTGGCCCGGGCCGGCCGGCTGCCCCACTCGGTGCGGCTGCTGTTCCAGCCCGCCGAGGAGGTGCTGCCCGGCGGCGCCACCGACGCCATCGAGGCCGGGGTGCTGGAGGGGGTGGGCCGGATCATCGGGGTGCACTGCGACCCCAAGGTCGAGGCCGGCCGGATCGGGCTGCGCGCCGGCCCCATCACCTCCGCCTGCGACCGGCTGGAGGTCTCCCTGGACGGGCCCGGCGGCCACACCGCGCGCCCCCACCTGACCACCGACCTGGTCACCGCGGCGGCCAGGATCGTCACCGAGGTCCCGGCGCTGCTGGCCCGCCGGGTCGACACCCGCGCCGGACTCGCCGTGACCTGGGGGCGGCTCGAGGCCGGGCACGCCCCCAACGTCATCCCGCAGCACGCCGAGCTGTCCGGCACCCTGCGCTGCCTGGACCTGCCCGCCTGGCGGATCGCGCCCGACCTGGTGCACGCCGCGATCGACGAGGTGGCGACGCTGTACCGGGCCAAGTTCGAGCTCAACTACATCCGCGGCGTTCCCCCGGTGGTCAACGAGCGGGGCACCGCCGAACTGCTGCGCGACGCCATGATCGCCCGCCGCGGCCACGGCTCGGTGGAGGACACCGAGCAGAGCCTGGGCGGCGAGGACTTCTCCTGGTACCTGGAGCACGTCCCCGGCGCGATGGCCCGGCTCGGGGTGCGCCCGCCCGGCGACCGCTCCCCGCGCGACCTGCACCAGGGCGACTTCGACGTCGACGAGAGCGCGATCGCCGCGGGCGTGGAGCTGTTCACGGCCGCGGCCCTGCTGGACGCGGAGCGCGAGTAGCCCCACGGACCCCGGCACGGGGCGCGGCCCGGCCGGACCGCTGTGGTTTCCCGCACATCCGCGGCCCGGCCGGGCCGGGCCGTGCCCCGCCCGGCGCCGGGCACCGGCTGTCCGTCCGTCCGCGCTGGTGGGACGAGGTGACACGGCCCGGTGCGTCAGGTGCCCGCCACCCCGGTGTCACCCGTCGGCAGGGGCTCGGCACGCCCCGTTCACACCGAAGTGATAACGGCCCCCGCAGGGGATCTCTTCCGGACATCTACGCGCGTTACGATGCGGCGGAAAGCCAGCGCCAACGGAGGCGCTTTCGAGCGAAGGGAAGTCCTCTTGCGCCGGGTAAGCAAGCTCTTTGCCGCGGTCGGGACCGCCGCGGCCCTCGCCCTCAGCGCCACCGCGTGTGGCAGCACATCCACGGAGTCGTCCTCCGGTTCCGACTCCTCGGAGTCGGCCAAGGGCAAGGGCATAGCTCTCGCCTACGACGTCGGCGGCCGTGGTGACCAGTCCTTCAACGACGCGGCCTACGCCGGCTTCGAGAAGGCCAGGAAGGACTTCGGCATCGGTGGCAAGGACATCGAGCCCTCCGACGGCGAGGCGGACGCCGACAAGGTGCAGCGCCTCACCGAGCTGGCCCGGCAGGGCTACAACCCGGTGATCGGGGTCGGGTTCGCCTACGCGCCGTCCATCAAGGAGGTCTCGGA
Organism: Streptomyces rubellus; assembly: GCF_036323805.1. Lineage (NCBI taxonomy): Bacteria > Bacillati > Actinomycetota > Actinomycetes > Kitasatosporales > Streptomycetaceae > Streptomyces > Streptomyces rubellus. Next base: position 229,911 of record NZ_JAZDCX010000005.1, on the reverse strand, counting down.
GAAGTTCCCCAAGACCACCTTCGGCCTGATCGACGACAACACCGTCCAGGCGGAGAACGTCGCCAACCTCGTCTTCAGCGAGGAGCAGGGCTCCTACCTGGCGGGTGTGGCGGCCGCCAAGGCCACCGAGTCCAAGGTCGTCGGCTTCGTCGGCGGCGTCGAGGTCCCGCTGATCAAGAAGTTCGAGGCGGGCTTCGTGCAGGGCGTCAAGGACACCGACCCGTCGGTGACGGTGAAGACCCAGTACCTCACCCAGCCGCCGGACATGGGCGGCTTCTCCAAGCCCGACCTGGGCAAGGAGGCCGCGCGCGGCCAGCTCGACGCCGACGCCGACGTGATCTACCACGCCGCCGGTCTGGCCGGCCAGGGCGTCATCGAGGCGGTCGCCGCGCAGGACAAGTGGGTCATCGGCGTCGACTCCGACCAGTACGAGCAGAAGACGCTGGCCAAGTACAAGGACCGCATCCTGACCTCCATGACCAAGGACGTCTCCGGTGCCGTCTACAACCTGGTCAAGTCGGTGCAGGACGGCGACCCGCTGTCGGGCGAGGTCCGCTTCGACCTGGAGTCCGGCGGGGTCGGCCTGGCCGACTCCAACCCGGAGTTCACGAAGATGACCGAGCTCCAGGAGGCCGTGAAGAAGGCCAAGGAGGACATCGTGAGCGGTGAGATCGAGGTCAAGACCGCTCCCTGAGTCCCGACCCGGAAACGGGACGATCCAGTACGGCCGGAGGCGGCCGGTGCGCCCACCGCACCGGCCGTCCGGCTCCCGCCCTGGCCCGGCGGCGCGGATCCCACGGGTTCCCGCCGCCCGGGCCGGGCAGCGGAGCGGGCTCTACGCGCGTAGTAAGCCGTTGACGCGATAGCGTCGCCCTCGCCACCCACGCCCCGGCGGACCAGCCCGGCACAGCCGGTCCGCCCGCCCCGCCGGGGCGCTCCTACGAGCCACTCCTTAGCCCCGAGGAGAGTGCACCATCAACGCGTCCAGCAGTCCTCCCGCCGTCGAGCTGACCGGGATCACCAAACGCTTCCCCGGTGTCGTCGCCAACCACGACATCCACCTGTCCGTCCGCAAGGGCACCGTGCACGCCATCGTGGGCGAGAACGGTGCGGGCAAGTCGACCCTGATGAAGATCCTCTACGGCATGCAGAAGCCGGACGAGGGCACCATCGCGGTCGACGGGGAGCGCGTGAGCCTGGCCGACCCCGGTGACGCCATCGAGCGGGGCATCGGCATGGTCCACCAGCACTTCATGCTGGCCGACAACCTCACCGTCCTGGAGAACACCGTCCTGGGCGGCGAGAAGCTGCACGGGATCGGCGCGAAGGCCCGCGCCCGCATCAGGGAGATCTCCGACACCTACGGCCTGGGCGTCCGCCCCGACGCCTACGTGGAGGACCTCGGCGTCGCCGACCGGCAGCGCGTGGAGATCCTCAAGGTCCTCTACCGCGGCGCCCGCACCCTCATCCTCGACGAGCCCACCGCCGTACTGGTGCCGCAGGAGGTGGACGCGCTCTTCGCCAACCTCCGCGAGCTGAAGGCCGAGGGCCTGACCGTCATCTTCATCTCCCACAAGCTGGGCGAGGTCCTCTCGGTCGCCGACGACATCACCGTGATACGGCGCGGCACCACCGTCGCCTCCGTCGAACCGGCCGACGTCACCGCCAGACAGCTCGCCGAGCTGATGGTCGGCACCGAGCTGCCCTCGCCGGAGACCCGGGAGTCCACCGTCACCGACACCCCGATGCTCCAGGTCGACGGGCTCACCCTCACCGAGGACGGCGGTGTGGACGGCGCCCGTACCGTCCTGGACGGGATCACCTTCACCATCCGCAAGGGCGAGGTGCTGGGCCTGGCCGGAGTCGAGGGCAACGGGCAGACCGAACTGATCCAGGCCCTGATCGGTACCCGCCGCCCCGACGGCGGCACCGTCACCCTCGCCGGCGAGGACGTCACCGCCTGGCCCACCCGCAGGCGCCGCGAGGGCGGCATCGGCTACATCCCCGAGGACCGCCACCGGCACGGGCTGCTGCTGGAGGCGCCCCTGTGGGAGAACCGCATCCTCGGCCATGTCACCGAGCCTCCCAACAGCAGGGGCGTCTGGCTCGACCTCAAGGCCGCCCGGGCCGACACCGAACGGATCGTCGCCGAGTACGACGTCCGCACCCCCGGGATCGACGTCACCGCCGCCTCCCTGTCCGGCGGCAACCAGCAGAAGCTGATCGTCGGCCGCGAGATGAGCCACCAGCCCCGGCTGCTGATCGCCGCCCACCCCACCCGTGGTGTGGACGTCGGCGCCCAGGCGCAGATCTGGGACCAGATACGCGCCGCGCGCCGCGACGGCCTGGCCGTCCTGCTGATCTCCGCCGACCTGGACGAGCTGATCGGCCTGTCCGACACCCTGCGCGTGATGTACCGCGGGCGGCTGGTCGCCGACGCCGATCCCGCCACGATCACCCCCGAGGCCCTGGGCTCCGCCATGACCGGCGCCGCCTCCGGCCGCCTCGCCGACGAGACCGCCGACCCGGCGTCCGAGGCCCCCGACGAGACCTCCGACGGCGCCCGCGGCGCGGGCCGGGACGGGGGAGAGGACCGATGAAGAAGTTCGACAAGGACCGGCTGATCCTGGCGGCCGGCGGGCCGGTGCTCGCCATCGCCGTCGCCATGGTGCTGACGTCGGTGGTGCTGATCGCGTCCGGACGGAACCCCGTCCAGCCGTACGCCCTGATGATCGAGTACGCGGTGCACTCCGACATCCAGGTGCTCATCGTCAACCAGGCGGCCACCTACTACCTGGCCGCGCTCGCGGTGGCCGTCGGCTTCCGGATGAACCTGTTCAACATCGGGGTCGACGGCCAGTACCGGCTCGCCGCGATGGCCGCCGCCCTGGTCGGCGCCTCGGTGGAACTGCCCGGACCGCTGCACATCCTGCTGATCCTGCTCGTCGCGGTGCTGGTCGGCGGCTTCTGGGCCGGTATCGCGGGCATCCTCAAGACCACCCGCGGGGTGAGCGAGGTCGTCTCGACGATCATGCTGAACGCCATCGCGACCAGCATCATCGCCTACCTGATCCTGCCCGACCAGTTCGGCGAGCAGCGCGGCAACAACCTCACCACCGGCGAGATCCCCGAATCCGGCTGGTTCCCCGGCCTCGACCTCGGCGCCGCCGGCGAGATCTACGGTTTCACCCTCGTCGCCGCGCTCTGCGGTGTCGCGTACTGGCTGGTGCTGAACCGCACCCGCTTCGGCTTCGACCTGCGCGCCACCGGCGCCAGCGAGAGCGCCGCGGTCGCCAGCGGTGTCGACGCCAGACGGATGGTGCTCACCAGCATGCTGATCTCCGGCGCCGTCGCCGGACTGACCGGCATGCCCGTCCTGCTCGGCGACGCCCACACCTACAGCCTCGACTTCCCCGCCGGAGTCGGCTTCACCGGCATCACCATCGCCCTGCTCGGCCGCAACCACCCGCTCGGCATCGCGTTCGGCGCACTGCTCATCGCCTTCCTCGACAAGGCGTCCGCGACGCTCGACTACAACGGCTACGAGAAGGAGATCGCCACGATCATGCAGGGACTGATCGTGATGGCGGTCGTCATCAGCTACGAGGCCGTACGCCGCTACGGCCTGCGACGCCAGCAGCAGAAGGTCGGCGAGGAACTCGCCGCCGCCTCCGGCGACGGCGGCACCGTCCCGAAGACCAGCAAGGAGGTGTCGGCATGAGCACCGTCCTCACCAAGCCGGCCGCGCAGTCCAGGCCGACCGCCCGCCGCCGCCTCACCCTCGCCGAGTGGATGCTCGTCGTCGCGGGCGTCCTGTTCCTGGTCGCCGCGGTACGGGTGATCACCGGCGCCCACGGCATCACCTCCGTCGGCCAGACCTCCACCGCCCTGCGGCTGGCCGTGCCGATCGGACTGGCGGGCCTGGGCGGCCTGTGGGCCGAACGGGCCGGTGTGATCAACATCGGCCTGGAGGGCATGATGATCCTGGGCACCTGGTTCGGTGCCTGGGCCGGGGTCCAGTGGGGCCCGTGGACGGGCGTGCTCGTGGGCATCCTCGGCGGCGCGCTGGGCGGTCTGCTGCACGCGATCGCCACCGTCACCTTCGGCGTCAACCACATCGTCTCCGGTGTGGCCATCAACATCCTCGCCGTCGGCGCCACCCGCTACCTGTCCAGCTTCACCTTCGCCGACATGGAGGGGGGCACCAGCAAGCAGTCCCCGCCGATCGAGTCGATAGGGCGGATCACCGTGCCGGGGCTCTCCGACGCGCTGGCCACGCTCAACGACAAGCACTGGTTCCTCGTCTCGGACGTCGCCGGGCTCGCCGGCGGCCTGGTCACCAACCTCTCCCTGCTGACGGTCGTGGCCGTCGCGCTGATCCCGTTCAGCCGGTGGGCGCTGTGGCACACCGCCTTCGGGCTGCGGCTGCGCTCCTGCGGCGAGAACCCCTCCGCCGCGGAGACCCTGGGCGTCAACGTCTACAAGTACAAGTACATCGCCGTGGTCATCTCCGGCGGCTTCGCCGGTCTGGGCGGCGTCTTCCTCGCCGAGGTCGCCTCCAACATCTACCAGGAGGGCCAGACCGGCGGGCGCGGCTACATCGGCCTCGCCGCGATGATCTTCGGCAACTGGATGCCCGGCGGACTGGCGCTGGGCGCGGGCCTGTTCGGCTACACCGACAGCCTCAACCTGCGCGGCGGCGGGCAGAACGTCCACGCACTGCTGCTGCTTCTGGCGATCCTGCTGGTGCTGGCCACCGCCTGGGCGCTGTACCGGAAGAAGTACGTGACCGGCGCGGTCTCGGCCGCCACCGCCCTGGTGCTGTTCGTGTGGTACCTGTCGGTGGACGAGGTGCCCAGCCAGTTCGTGAGCGCCGCCCCGTACGTCGCCACCCTGCTGGTGCTGGCGATGTCCGCGCAGCGGCTGCGGATGCCCAGGGCGAACGGCAGGCCCTACCGGAAGGGCGAGGGCACGTGAGCGGCCCCCGTACGGCGGGCGCGGTCGACTGGACCGCCCTGCGGGAGCGGGCCCGGGAGATGATGTCCCGGGCCTACGCCCCCTACTCCGGCTACCCCGTCGGCGCCGCCGCGCTGGTGGACGACGGCCGGACCGTCGCCGGCTGCAACGTGGAGAACGCCGCCTACGGTGTCACGCTGTGCGCCGAGTGCGGTCTGGTCTCGGAGCTGGCCGCCACCGGCGGCGGCCGGCTGGTGGCCTTCACCTGCTGCGACATCCGGGGCGAGGTGCTGATGCCGTGCGGCCGCTGCCGCCAGCTGCTGTGGGAGCACGGCGGTCCGGAGCTGGCGGTCGACACCGCCGCCGGCGTCCGCCCGCTGTCCGACCTCCTGCCGGACGCCTTCGGCCCCGAGAACCTCGCGGACCGCTGACCCCATCCCGCCACACATCCAGCCAAGGAGCCGCACCCGACGATGGACGCCATCTCCGTCATCCGTACCAAGCGCGACCGGGGCCGCCTCGACGACGCCCAGATCGACTGGGTCGTCGACGCCTACACCCGCGGCGAGGTCGCCGACGAGCAGATGTCGGCCCTGGCCATGGCGATCCTGCTGAACGGCATGGACCGGGCGGAGATCGCCCGCTGGACCGCCGCGATGATCGCCAGCGGCGAGCGCATGGACTTCTCCGCCCTGCCCCGCCCGACGGCCGACAAGCACTCCACGGGCGGCGTCGGGGACAAGATCACCCTGCCGCTGGCCCCGCTGGTCGCCGCCTGCGGCGCGGCCGTCCCCCAGCTCTCCGGCCGCGGTCTGGGCCACACCGGCGGCACCCTCGACAAGCTGGAGTCGATCCCCGGCTGGCGGGCGTCCCTGTCGAACGAGGAGATGCTGGACGTCCTGCGCGAGGTCGGCGCGGTGATCTGCGCGGCGGGTGAGGGGCTGGCGCCCGCCGACCGCAGGCTCTACGCGCTGCGCGACGTCACCGGCACCGTCGAGGCGATCCCGCTGATCGCCTCCTCGATCATGTCGAAGAAGATCGCCGAGGGTACGGGCGCACTGGTGCTGGACGTCAAGGTCGGCTCCGGCGCCTTCATGAAGAACCTCGACGACGCCCGTGAACTGGCCCGCACGATGGTCGGCCTCGGCACCGACCACGGCGTGCGGACCGTGGCCCTGCTCACCGACATGTCCACCCCGCTCGGGCTGACCGCTGGCAACGCCCTGGAGGTCCGCGAGTCGGTGGAGGTCCTGGCCGGCGGCGGCCCGGCCGACGTCGTGGAGCTCACCCTGGCGCTGGCCCGCGAGATGCTCGACGCCGCCGGGCTGGCGGACGCCGACCCGGCCCGGGCCCTGGCCGACGGCTCGGCGATGGACCACTGGCGCCGCATGATCGCCGCCCAGGGCGGCGACCCGGACGCCCCGCTGCCCACCGCCCGCGAACGGCACACCGTGACCGCCGCCGCCTCCGGCGTCCTGACGAGGCTGGACGCGTACGCCGTCGGGGTGGCCGCCTGGCGGCTCGGCGCGGGCCGGGCCCGCAAGGAGGACCCGGTGCAGGCCGGTGCCGGGGTGGAACTGCACGCCAAACCCGGCGACCGGGTCACCGCGGGCGCCCCGCTGCTGACCCTGCACACCGACACCCCCGAGCGCTTCGACTACGCGCTCCAGGCCCTGGCCGACGGCGCCGTGGAGATCGCCGGGACCCCCGGCGCCACCGCCTCCCGCGAGCCGTCCCCGCTGATCCTGGACCGCATCGCCTGACACCCCGCGCCCACCTGCGGGTGGCCCCGTCGTCGACGGGGCCACCCGGCTCGCTCACCTGCTCTGAAACCACCAGGCGAGGAATGAGACCCCGCCGGTTCCGACGGCGGTGGAAGCACCGATCAGGACGTTGACTCCCACCAGACGAGCCCAGTGCCTCCAGTCCCTGACGCCCGCCGCGTCGGTCGGGTAGCCCTCGGGGGGTGACCCGCTAGACTCCATGGAGGAGCTCCTTCGTGTGTAACCGCAGACAAGGATGCTTTGCACGGGGAGTCCTCGGCCGGATGCTTGCCGGCAAGGCCGAAGGGCTCCCCTTCGCCGTTCTGGCGGAGACTGTCCGCCACAATTCGTGAACTGATTTCAGTCACTTCCCCCCGTTCCCTATGAAACATTTTGCGCAATTTATCATGATATTTGCGCTGTCCCTCCCCCGTGCGCGGACTTGGCAGTACCCCTGTCGTCGCCCATAATGGGCGCACGAGTTCGAATCCTGGGTGAAATTCCGTATGGTTGACGAAGCTGGGGTCCTATGAAAGTCGACGACTCGCAATTAACTTGGCGCAAGAGCTCGGTGACAGGGCAGACCGGCCAGTGTGTAGAAGTAGCGGTATCGGATATCGTGCATGTTCGGGACTCAAAGGATCCGCAGGGAGACGTACTGGTTTTTCCCAGGGGTGGCTGGGCCCTTTTTCTCGCGTCGGTAAAGGGGGAGGGGCGCACTCTTCCGGGAAGTGGTCGGGCGGTGCGGGCGGCAGTCGACTGACAGCCAGGGCGCTGCGCACCCCGAGCCCCCTCTTGTGTGTACCTCATTCCCTGCCTCCCGGGAAAAGCAGTTCATCGGACACTTCCAACGCAATGCTCTTCTCGACGGTCCAGAACGCGTCGAGGTAGTCCGACGGCTTTTTCGGGCCGGCGTACCCGGGGTTCTTCTCGCTGAAGACGACCTGGCCGTCGGGGTTCTCCAGGTAGGCAACCAGTTCGTCGCTCGAGTCGGTGAACTCGAAGATGACGTATGGCGAGCGGAACTGAGGATAGATTCCCGCTGTGAAGGGCACGACCATGATTTTCACATTGGGAAGTTCGTTGGCGGTCAGCAGCTTCTCGAGCTGATGCCTCATGATCTTCTCGTTGCCGACCACGCGGCGGACCGCGGTCTCATCGAGAATGAAGAAGGCCTCCGGTCCTTCGGAGTTCATCAAGCGGTCCTGGCGTTCCAGCCGGAGGTCCAGGAGTAGCGGGTCCGCGTCGCCGATGACCTCGCGGGCGTACTCCTCAGTCTGCAGAAGACCCGGAACGAGGTTCGTCTCGAAGTTCCGGATGACCGAAGCAGAGGTCTCGTAGGAGATGTACGTGAGGTACTCCGGCTTGGCGACACCCCGGTAGGGGGCCCACCACGGGGGCTGCTTGGCGGCCCGGGCCATGCTGGTGAGTTCCTGAACCTGCTCGGGATCGGCCACGCCGTAGTGGCTCAGCAGTGCCCGAAGATCGGTGATGGACACGCCGACGCTTCCGTTCTCGATCCTGATGATCTTCGAGGGGGACCAGTCCAGGGCCTCCGCCACCTCGCGCTGTGTGATGTTCGCTCCCTCCCGCGCCTTGCGCAGGCGGTCCCGCAGCCGTTCGCGCTGGAAGATCGGGTCTTGCTTCTGCGCTGGCATGTGACACCTTCCCGTGCATCATCACTGACCGCTACTGCGCGTTCGCCGAAGGCGTGTGGTCGATCAGCAGAGCCGCAGACGGACCGAAGGCCGAACGACTGCTTGCTCCGTGCTCACCGCCTAGCGGGAGGAACGCACACTGCTACGTAGCAGTTAGCTTGCCTCCTACCGCGCTCTCGCGCAAGGCAAACACGCTTGCCGGGTTGCGTTGACCACACCTGCCCGCTCTCCGGCAGGGCCTGATGGATCCTCACGGCTCGCACGGTGCACCGGCTGCCGGCCCGCCGCCGGAAGCACGAGTGCTTCCGGCGGCCCGCACGATCACCCTCTCCGGCCAGGTCTCTCACCCTGCCGGGCCGCGCGCGGCCGGAAGTAGCGCCAGCTGTACCCCCGGCAGGGCACCCGGTGTACCCCGGACAGGGTGTTCCGGCGGTTGGTGGGGGACAGGGTGCGGACGGGAGCCTTGAGGCATGACTTCACGACGCAAGCCGATCCTCGCCCTCACCGCCACGATCATCCTGGGCACGCTGGCCACCGCCGTTCCCGTGCACCAGGCGATCGCCACGCCGCACAAGCCGCACACCGTCTCCGTCCAGCAGACCGCCTTCCACAAGGACCGGCTCGTCCTGCACGCCCTGGAGCGCAGCGCGCGCCCGCTGCGCTCCACCGAGCCGTACGGCAGCCTGCGGGACCTGCGGGCGCTGGGCCGCATGATCGGGGACGCCGAGGTGGTGGGGATGGGCGAGGCCACCCACGGTTCGCACGAGTTCTTCACCGTCAAGCACCGGGTCTTCCGCTACCTGGTCCAGGAGAAGGGCTTCCGCACCTTCTCCCTGGAGGGGCCCTGGAGCACCGGGCTGAAGCTCAACGACTACGTGCTGCACGGCAAGGGCGACCTGAAGCAGATCCTGGACGAGGAGTACCAGGGCGTCTACAAGGTCGGGAAGAAGTCCGAGTACCGGGACATCCTCCAGTGGATGCGGGACCACAACCGCCGCCACCCGCACGACCCGGTGCAGTTCATGGGCAACGACATGGGATACGCCGGGCCCGAGCTGTACGACCGGGTGGCCGACTACGTGGCGAAGGCCCACCCGCGGCGGGCGAAGCAGGTGAACGAGCTGTACGACGGGCTGCGGCCCACCGTCCCCTCGGGCGACTACATGGACCAGTACCTCGCCGTCCCGCTGGCCGAGCGCCAGGACAACGCCCGGCGCACCGGGAAGGTGCTCGCACTGCTGGAGAAGGCCGGCCCCGCCTCGGGCCGGAAGGCCGACCGTCAGGCGCACACCTGGGCGGTGCAGCACGCCCGGGCCATCGACCAGTCCATCCGGGGCTACTCCTTCGACGTCACCGACCTGGAGGAGATCAGGAAGATGATGACGTTCCGCGACAAGGTCATGGCCGACAACGTCGCCTGGTGGAACAGGCACACCGGCGACAAGGTCATGGTCTCCGCGCACAACACGCACGTCGCCTACGACAGTTACGACGAGAACTACCCCAAGGTCCAGGGCGCCTTCCTCCGCGACCACTTCGGCAAGCGCTACGTGAGTGTCGGCTTCTCCTTCGACCGCGGCTCCTTCCGGGCCTTCGACGCCGAGCAGGGCTCCGGCAGCCCGGAGCAGACCTTCCGCGTGGGCGCCTCGAAGCCCGGCAGCAACGAGCACCTGCTGGACCAGGTCCGGTACCGCGACTACCTGGTGGACATGCGCACCGCCCCCGCCCCGGCCCGCGCCTGGCTGGCCGAGCCGCGCGCCACCCGCAACATCGGCGCCGCCTGGCCCGTCCCCGAGCAGGACCTCGCCCTCGGCGGGTCGCACGACGTCCTCATCCACCTGCACGAGGTGACGGCCGCCACCCCGCTGGACTGACCCCGCGCCCCCGGGCGGTGCCCGCTCCCACCGCGCCTCCCGGCGCCCGTACCCCTGTCCGGGGACGGGCGCCGGTGGCGTCCGGGACCGCCGGCGGGCGGCCCCCTACCGTCAGAGGCCATGAGCGACGTGATCGACCGGGCCGCCCGCTTCCCGCGGGAGTCCGGGCGGGTGCTGGAACGGCGCCGCTTTGCGTTCCTCTTCGGCGGCGAGACCGACCCGTCGGGTGTCCTGGCCGCCCTGGACGCCCACCGCGCCCCGGACGGGGGATACGCCTACGGGCTGGAACCCGACGTACGGGCCCCGCGAGCCAGCCGGTCCCGCTGGGCGCGGCCCTGCGGGTCCTGGCGGAGACGGGCGCGCTGTCCGGCCCCCGGGCCGGACGGATCTGCGACTGGCCGGCGGAGCACACCGCCCCGGACGGCGGGGTGCCCGCCGTCCTGCCCAGTCTGCGCCCGTATCCGCACCCGCCCTGGCTGTCCGTCCCGGAGCGGCCCGCCGGGCAACTGCCGGCCACCGCCCCGGCGGTCGCCCCGCTGCCCCGCGCCGGGGTGCGGCACCCCTGGCCGGCCGGCGCGGCGGACTTCTGCCGCCGTGCCGTCGAGGGGCTGCGGCTGACCCACCCGTACGAGGCCCGAGCCGTCGTCGAGTTCCTCGACGTGGCCCCGGACCGCAACCGGGGGGTGCGGCAGGCGGTACGTCTGGGCGAACTGGTGCGGGACCGACACCTCGTCCTCCTTGACCCCCGGCACCCGGAGGACGTGTCGCCCACCCCGGGCTACGCACCCGGCGAGTACCACCTGCCGCACGATCTCGTCCCGCACCCGGAGAGCCTCGCCCGTGCCTGGTTCACCGACACGGAACCGGACCGCGGTCCGCGGTGCCTGGCCGCCGGGCGGCGGGAGGAGGGCGGTCGGCCGATCCCCCGGGCGAAGCGGCCCCCGCCGCCGAGGTGGCGGCCCGCCCGGGCGCGACCCTCACCGCCCTGCTCACCCTGCGCGCCTGCCGCCGCCTTCCGGGGTGAGGCCGAGGCTGCCCGGTACCGACAGCAGCGCGTCGTACCAGACGGCCGCCATCTTGCTGTAGCCGGTGGCGTTGGGGTGTACGCCGTCGGCCAGGTCGGCGGCCGTCAGCGCGCCGTACATCTCCACCAGGTGCACACGCCGGCCGGCCTCCGCCTTGCTCCGCACGATGCCGGGGATCGCCGCGTTGTACGCCCGGACGTTCGCGTCGGCGAAGGGCAGGGGGATGATCGTCGCCACGAGGAGCTCCACCCCGGGCAGCCGGCCGGTGATGCGGTCGATCAGCGCGGAGAGCCGGCCCGGCGCCCCGCCGGGATCCTGGCGGTACATGTCGTTGGTGCCGATGTGCAGCAGGACCGTGCCGGGCTCGTACGCCTGGAGCCAGCCGTCGATGCTCGCGTCGATCTGGGCGATGGTCCAGCCCGAGTGGCCCTCGTGGTCACGGTCGCCGAGGCTGCTCGGGCCGTTGGCCATGGAGCCGACGAAGTCGATCTCGTAGCCGTCCGCCACGAGCTTCTGCCACAGGTCGATGCGGTAGCCGCCCGGCACGGTCAGACCGTCGGTGATCGAGTCACCGAGCGGCATGACCCGTACCGGGGCGGCGGAGACGGCACGGGTATGGGCGTGGGCGGTGCCGGCGTCGGCGAGGACACCGGTGCCGCCCACCGCACCCGCGGCGAGGGCCGCCAGCATCGTCCTCCGGCTCACACCGGGCGAGTTGCGCATGAGCTGCTCCTTCTGGGGCGGGATCGACTGCCTGTTCGCGCGGTGCGGAGCCGTGGCCACCGTATGCGCCGGGGGCGGCGGGCGTCGTTGGCGTCCGGGCAGGACACCGCACGGCCGCCGGCCGGGGTGCCGCGGATCATGCGAGCCGGCCGTGCGGTCCGCCGGTGCCGGCCGCTGTCGGCGGGAGCGCCGGTGAGGCGGGGGGACGGCCGCGCGTGAGGGCGGGCGTGGGGATGTGGGGGGAAGAGGACATGCGGACCCCGGGAGAGTCGTGGGGGAGAACCGGGGGCAGGTACCGGCATGTGGAAATGGGAGCGCTCCCACAGTAGAAGTGAACCGAACACTCTGCAATATTCAGTGCGACTGGATCCAAGGTTGTCCGCTTTTCTCCGTCTCCCGTGAGGTGCCGGGCCGGGAAATGTCGGCTGTGCGGCGGTCCACTCGCATTGCGCAGGAGCGGGGCGGCGCGGCCGGTCCGGCGGCCGGCCGATTCTGCCGGTTGCGGGCGGCGCTTTTCGGCCTCCCGGTGCGGGGCGCCGGGACGGGATCCCGTCCGTCGGGCGGGGCTTCACAGCGGGGGTCGGCTTTGTTACCTTGCGGATTGGGAGCGCTCCCATAGGTACTGGACCTTCGGTCGCCGCGCGTCGTTGGTGGCAGGTCCATGTCATCCCCCCACGGAGATTGGCGGTACAGATGCTCTCCATCCGCAAGTCCACTGTCGGACGGGCAGCGGCGGTCCTGGGAACCTCGCTGGGACTGCTCCTGGCCCTCGCCCCGGGCAACGCCTCCGCACACGGCTCGATCAGCGACCCGCCCGCCCGCCAGTTCGGCTGCTACGAACGCTGGTCCGGCAACTGGCAGGCACCGGAGATGGCCACCGAGGACCCGATGTGCCACCAGGCATGGCAGGCCGACCCCAGCGCCATGTGGAACTGGAACGGCCTGCTGCGCGACGGCGTCGGCGGCAACCACCAGGCGGCCGTGCCCGACGGGCAGCTGTGCAGCGGCGGCATGACCGCGGGCGGCCGCTACGCGGCCCTGGACACCCCGGGCGCCTGGAAGACCGTCGACCGGCCCAGCAGCTTCACGATGAACCTGCGCGACCACTCCTCGCACGGGGCCGTCTACATCCGGGTCTATGTGACGAGGCAGGGCTTCGACCCGAAGACCCAGCGGCTGCGCTGGAGCGATCTGGAACTGGTGAACGAGGTCCGGAACATTCCCACCAGTCCCACGACCCCGATCAGTGTGAGCGCTCCCGGCCGCAGCGGGCACCACGTCGTCTACACGGTCTGGCAGGCCGCCCACGCCGACCAGTCGTACTACTTCTGCAGCGACGTCAACTTCACGGGCTGAGGTCCGGCCGTGTGGCGGGGGCCGGGGTGCGCCGGTCCCCGCTGAGGGGGCGGGGTGCGGGCGGGGAGGGGCGGGTGCTCCGGACGGCATTGGTTACGGCCGTGGCCGTGTCACGTTTCCTGAGCCGCTCACTGGCCGCGAATAACGCTTGAGTGTCCGGAGCACCCGCCCCTCCCCGTCCCCTCCCGCCGTCCCCCGGCTGCGGGCTTGAGTCCCCGCGGGCCACGCCCCGGAAGGCGGGCGGCGCACCGGAGCCGGGTAAGTGCCTGCCGTGGTGTGATGGAGCCGTGAGCCGCGCCACGGAAGAGACCAATCGCCGCATGCTCCGGGCCCGGGACGCGATGGACCGCGCCTACGCCCAGCCGCTGGACGTCCCGGCCCTGGCCCGGATCGCCCATGTGTCACCGGCGCACTTCATCCGGACCTTCCGGGCCGTCTTCGGTGAGACGCCGCACCGCTACCTGCAGCGCCGCCGTGTCGAGCGGGCGATGTTCCTGCTGCGGGAGACCGACCGCAGTGTGACGGACATCTGCTTCGAGGTCGGCTTCGGCAGCACGGGGACCTTCAGCCGCACGTTCCGCGACATCGTCGGCCGGTCGCCGAGGGAGTACCGCAGGGAGACGACGGCCGCGGGCGTGCCGACGTGCTTCACGATGGCGTGGACCCGGCCGAGTGCGAGCTGAGCAGTTTCGGATAAGTTTTCGTCCGGCCCGCTCAGTAGCGTGGTGCACATGTTCAACGCCATCACGCACTCGCAGATCTACGTCCTCGACCAGGACGAGGCCCTCGACTTCTACGTCGGCAAGCTCGGTCTGGAGGTCAACACCGACATCCAGCTGGGCTTCATGCGCTGGCTGACCGTCAGCGTCCCCGGCCACCCCGAGCGCCAGGTCCTGCTGGAGAGGCCGGGTCCGCCGGCGATGTCCGAGGAGACGGCGGAGCAGGTCCGCGAACTGGTGACCAAGGGCGCGATGGGCGGCTGGCTCATCCTCGGCACGGACGACTGCCGCAAGACCTACGAGACGCTGCTGAGCCGGGGCGTGGAGTTCACCCAGGAGCCCACCGAGCGCCCGTACGGAATCGACTGCGGCCTCCGCGACCCCTTCGGCAACAACCTCCGCTTCACCCAGCCGAAGCCCTGAGGGCCGTACGGCCGGGGGCTCCGCCGCGCGAGTCGGGCATCACGTCCCGCTCCGGGCGTCGAGAGACAGGCGTGGGCTGCGGTTCACGGGCGTACTTCATTCCGGTCGGCGGGTTCCGCCGGCACGGACGGCAGGGAAGAGGGAGAGGGCATGTCCTTCCAGGCGTATCTGGACAAGATCGAGGACAAGACGGGCCTGACGCCGCGTCAGTTCGTCGCGCTCGCGAGGGAGCGCGGATATGACAGGCCGGACACGAAGGCCGGCACCGTCCTGGGGTGGCTCAAGCAGGACTACGGTCTGGGGCGCGGGCACGGGATGGCGCTCGTGCACGTCATCAGGAACGGCGCGAAGATCTCCGGCAGGCACGTCGGAACAGGCGGAACCCACCGGGACGAGTCGGACACACTCTGGCTCGACGGCAGAGCGAACCGCCCCTGAGACAGGGCCTCCAGCGGGTCCTGCCCGTGTCCGTCCCGAGCTCCGCACCTCGCGGAGCTCGGCCGGGGAGCGCCGGCAGACGGGTCCTAGTCCGGTACGGGCGGCTCCCAGTACGCCTCGACCCGGTGGCCGTCCGGGTCCAGGCACTTGAAGGACACGTGGCCGGGCTCCTCGAAGTGCTCGACGATCTCGACGCCGTCGGCGGTGAGCCGGTCGAGCAGTGCCCTCACCGCTGCCGGGCCGGACAGCCGGAAGCCGAAGTGCAGGAACTCGGGCAGCGGTCCGGTCCCGCCCCGCACCGGGTGCAGGGCGAGGTCGAAACCGGCGGCGTCGCGGACGATCACCGTGCCGTCCCCGTACCGCCGGGCGCCGGACGGGTCGAACCCGAAGTACTCGCCGTAGAAGCGCAGGCTGCGCCGCTCGTCGCGCACCGGCAGGCCGAGGTGGGTCAGCTGCATGGCCTCAGCTTCCGGCCGGTCCCGGCGCACCGCAAGTCCTTTCGGGGCGGGACTCCAGCTCGCGGAGGACGCGGGCCAGGTCGGACGGTGCGGCGGCGAGGCGGACCGTCCCGCCCGCGTCGTCGAGTTCGGCGACGTGCCAGCTTCTGGGGACGGTGTCGCCGTCGCCGCCCCGCACGCGCCGTACGTCCCTCAGGGTGAGCCGTTCCACCGGTATCCGTCTCGCCGCGAACCGGCCCGGGCCTGGGTGGGGCACCACCGCGGGCGGGCCGCCGCCGAGGACGACATGGGTGCCGAAGCCGTACGGGTTGTAGTCGGTGTGCTCCAGGAAGCGGGCGGCCAGGAACACCTCCTCCCCGGCGGGCTCCCCGGCCACTCGGGGCGTACGGACGCGGGTGGCGCGCCAGGCCCAGGCGAAGAGGGCCAGTGAGACGAGCGAGCCCGCGGCCGCCCAGGTGATCGCCGCCGGGGAGGCGGGCGGGGCCGTGGGGTGGAGGTGGCAGAGCGGCAGCAGCCACAGGGCGGTACCGGCGAGTGCGCCCGCGAACGGAAGGGCCGACGGGAGGACCGCGTCGTCGGGCAGCCGGCGTCCGCGCAGGCGCAGCAGCACCAGGGCGCCGGGGTAACCCGCGGCGAGGACGCACGCGGCCGCGATGACGGCCAGGTCCCCGGCGGGGGTGAGGTGCTCGCGCCACACCCGGCGCTCCCCGGCGACCTCCCTGATCCCGCCGCGCCACAGGGTCAGCTCGACGGCGTCACCGGGCCGGAACTCCAGGGCGTCCTCCCGGGAGACCGCGATCCGCTCCTGCGGGCGGCCGTCGGTGAAGTACAGCCGGCTGCTCCGCCTGGTCCGGTTGACCTCGGTCCGCTCGATCACGGCCGGCAGGGTGGTCAGGCAGTCGCCGCGCTCGCCGGCGGCGCACGGGACGGCCGACTGCCATGCCCGTTCCTCCGACTCCGCTTTCGGTACGAACCACGCGGCCAGTCCCGCGCCCATGAGCAGCAGCACGCACAGGGCCAGGGACAGGACCCGGCCGCCCCCGGCGGCGCGGTGCGAGATGACGGGGAGGTGGCCCGGCTCAGGGGCGCCGTGCAGGCGGTGCAGCGCGCGGAGCGCGGCCAGCTTCGCGTCGAAGTCCCGCCTGTCGAGGGACGAACCCTGCGGCACGGACAGGAGCCACCTGCGTCCGTCGCGCAGCAGCAGGTCGACGCGGAGGACCTGCGAGGACCCGTTGCTTCCCCCGCGTCTCAGCCGCAGGCGCAGATCGGCGATGTCGGACCACGGCACGCTCCGGCGGCGCAGCAGCGTCCAGGAGCGCAGGCCGTACGCGTCGGCGCGCACCCGCGCGGTCGCCCAGTGGAGGAACCAGATGCCCAGCAGCGCGGACAGCAGACCGACGACCAGCCACAACACGTCCGGGCCCCGGTACGCCGTGTGCACCGCGCCCGGGACCGTCCCGGCGGCTCCGAGCGCGGCGAGGGACCACAGGACGCCTCTCCGCTGGAAACGGCAGATCACTTCCGGAGGACTGGTCATACGCGGCATCCTGCCGCCGCCCGGGCCGCGGTTTCCTGTGCACGATGCGGCAGTCTCCCGGCCGGTGACGTTGCCGACCACGGGAGCCGGGTCCGGTCCGGGCCGCGACTACTCCTTGCGGCCCGTCGCGGCGACGGTGACGCCGAGACCGATCATCGTGAACCCGCCGACCCCGCCGACCATGGCGAGCCGCTTCGGCGAGCGGGCGAACCAGCCCCGCGCGGTGGCCGCCAGCAGCCCCCACACGCTGTCGCAGACGACCGCGATCACATTGAACACCAGCCCGAGCAGGAGCAGTTGAGCCGTGACGTGTCCCTGCCCCCGGTCGGCGAACTGGGGCAGCACGGCGGCGAAGAACACGATGGTCTTGGGGTTGGCCACCCCGACCGCGAACCCCTCCCACATCGTGTGCAGACCGCCTCGCGCGGGGGCGTCGCCGGCGAACGAGGCCCGCAGCGAGCCCCGTTCCCGTACCGTCCTGATCCCCAGGTACACCAGATACGCGGCACCCGCGAGCCTGAGCACCGTGAAGACGAGCACCGAGCGCTCCACGACGGCCCCGACGCCGAGCGCCACGGCCACGACGAGCACGCAGGCCCCGAGCGTGTTCCCCACCACCGTGGTCAGCGCGGCGCGGCGCCCCTGTGCCAGCGCCCGTCCGATCACGAACAGCACGCTGGGACCGGGGACCACGATCAGCAGGAACGACATGGCCGCGAACGCCGCCAGCCGGTCGACGGACACCATGCGGCCCATCCAACACGGGGCCGCCCGCACCCGCAGCCCCTTTACGGGCCGCGCGGAAAGTTCGGCCGGTGTTGTTGACGGCTGGTCCAACAGCCTGCACATTACCTGTCAGTACTCGCGCGTAACCACTGGTAACCCGCTTGCGACGCCGCTCGATCCCCCGTTCCCAGCACTTCGCCGGGCACCCCCGCGCCCGGTCCCGAAGAGAGGCCAGATGCCGATGCGTGTCCTTCGCCGTGCCCTCACCATGGCCGTCACCGCCGCGAGCGCGGTGGCCCTCAGCCTCACCGGATCCGCCGCACACGCCGACGAGCCCCTCAGATACGTCGCCCTCGGCGACAGCTACAGCGCGGGCTCGGGCGTCCTGCCCCTGGATCCCTCGGCCCCGCTGCTGTGCCTGCGCTCGACGGCGAACTACCCGAACGTCATCGCGGACCGCACCGGCGCCGAGCTCACGGACGTCACCTGCGGCGGAGCCCAGACCAAGGACTTCGCCGCGGCCCAGTACCCGGGCGTCGCCCCGCAGCTCGACGCACTGGACGCCGGCACCGACCTGGTGACGCTGACGATCGGCGGCAACGACAACAACACCTTCATCGGCGCCATCCTGGCCTGCGGCTCGGCCGGAGCCCTCACCCTCGGGTACGGCAGCCCCTGCAAGAACCTGTACGGCGATACCTTCGACGAGAAGATCGACGACAGCACCTACCCTGCGCTGAAGGCGGCCCTCGAGGCCGTCAGGGCCAAGGCGCCGAACGCCCGGGTGGCCGTCCTCGGCTACCCGTGGATCATGCCGGCCACCGCCGACCGGTCCTGCTTCGCCAAGATGCCCATCGCCTCGGGCGACGTCCCCTATCTGCGCGCCCTGCAGGCCCACCTCAACGCGGTGATCAAGCGCGCTGCCCAGGAGGCCGGCGCCACCTACGTGGACTTCGCCAAGGTGTCCGAGGGGCACGACGCCTGCCAGGCGTACGGCACCCGCTGGATCGAGCCGGTGCTCTTCGGGACCAGTGTGGTGCCCGTCCACCCGAACGCCCTGGGCGAGCGGCGGATGGCCGAGCACACCCTCGCCAGGCTGGGGCTGGGCTGACGGACCGTGGGCCGCGCCGCCGAAGCGGCGCGGCCCGGCGGTCCGGTCAGCCGGGGGCGACCACCGTGTTCTGGCAGGCGGTCAGCAGCCAGCGGCCGTCGTCCTGCCGGGCCATCACGTACAGCGGGGCGCCCTCGCTCCCGTCACCCGGGGGCAGATAGCGCTGACGGACCTTGACCGCCGCGACGTCGGGACGGATGAAGAGCACATGGGCCACCTCGTAGGTGACCCTGCCGTCCCAGTGGGCCGCGGGGAGGACCCGGCGGGTGAACTCCGAGACCGCGTCGAGGCCGATGAGGACCTTGCCGTGGGCGGTCGTCCAGACCGCGTCGCGGTGGAAGAGGGAGAGGAACTCGTCGGGATCCTTGTGCTGCTGGGAGTGCTCGACGGTGGCGACCACCTGCTCGATGGCCTTGATGTCGGCTGCCTGCGCCGTGGGGTCCGTGTCCATGCAGAAGAGGGTGCTGCCTCAAGTCCGGTTGAGGTCAAGGCCGTGCTTGCCGCGCCGGGGGCGGCCGTCTTCCGGGGCGGGCCCCGCTGGTGTGCCGGGCCGGGGTGATGTTTCCGGTCCTCCCGGGGTGCGGTGCCCGGGCTGCGCCCGGGTGCGGGTTCTGTTGGGTGCTGGGGGCGGGGCCAGTCCGGGGCGACCATTCCGGACGGTACGGTTTACGGCCGTTGCCGTGTCACGTTTTGTCACCCTTCCATTGGCCGCAAATCGTACTTGAGTGTCCGGAACGGCCGCCCCTCCCCGTCCCCTCCCGCCCGTCGCCCGGCTGCGGGTCGAGTCCTGCGAGCAACCTCGCGGTGAACGGGGCGGGAGCGGCTCGCCTCCCGGCCCCGGCTGGTCGGCCGCCGGAGAAAGCCGTTTCCCCGTAGTCCTGTGAATGGCAGGATCCCGGCATGACGCCCGATCCGCTGACAGCCCGTGCCCATGCGCTGTGGCAGGAACTGGCCGGTGTGCCTGTGGAGTTCGGACGCTCTGCCGCTGTGGTCGTCTCGCCGCGATCGAGGCTGTGTCCCCCCTCGTGGTGCGGGATCGTTGTACTGGGCGGAGCGGGAATCGTCACCGTACCCACGGTCGAGGCCGCCGTCCGACTGCGTGAGGTCGCCGTCGAGGTGCCTCCTGCGGCTCTCGTCCAGGCGGATGTGCTTCGGGTCGCCCTGCCCGTCGCCGAGGTGCTGGGACCGGCCACCCTCGCTTATGCCTCCGGCCCGGATTTCCGTCCCGTGCTCATGGAGCGGACGGTGGCAAGGCTGCCTGCCGATCATCCCGGTCTGTCGGCCCTACTGGTGGGAGCGGGGCGGGAGGACGCCGGTGAGAGCGGTCTGGACGAGATCTCGTCGCCGGCTTTCGTCGTCCTCGACGGTGCCGAGGTCGTGGCCGCGGCGGGGTATCAGGTCTGGCCGCGAGGGACAGCGCACCTGTCCGTCCTGACAGCGCCGGGGTACCGCGGTCGTGGGCTGGCGAAGGCGGTGGCCTCTGCGGCCGTGGCGCACGCTCTCGACGCGGGGCTCATGCCGCAGTGGAGAGCACGGCCGGAACCGTCCCGGCGAGTCGCCCGCGCACTCGGGTTCCGGGAGGTGGGGGCCCAGTTGAGCGTCCGGCTCGACGGTGGCGCAGCCGGAGGATGAACACCGGGGTCGGTGTTGACCTTCAAGCTGGTCGAAGCCCGACGATGGCGGGGTGTCGCATTCCGAGTTGATGCCGATCGGCGCCTTCGCCCGACGCAGTGGTCTGACGCCGAGCGCGTTGCGGTTCTACGCCGGCTGTGGACTGCTTCCTCCTGCCCGGGTCGACCCGGTCTCGGGCTACCGCTACTACAGCGCCGGCCAGGTGGCACGGGCGAACGGGCTCCGTCGGCTCCGTGAGATCGCCATGCCTCTCACGGTGGTCGAGGCGGTCCTGGCCGCCGGGCCGGCCGAGGCGTCCCGTCTGATCGACGAGCATGTCGCGAAGGTCCTTGGAGAGGCGGCAGTCGTACGGGACAGGGCCGCTGTGATCAGGTCGTCGCTCGCCGGGGTGCCGAGTCTGCCGATCGCCGTGCTGAAGGGGCCCGTACTGGCCGACGCGGTCGAACAGGTCCTGGCCGCGACCGCACGCGAACCGGGGCTGCCGGTGCTCGGCGGACTGCACATCGAGGTGACCCGCGAAGCGGTCACGCTGACCGCGACAGACCGCTACCGGCTCTCGACCCGAACCCTGGTTCCCGCCGGGCCGGCGGCCACGGCATGGACTGGCACGGTCGACGGCGACGAACTGCGGGCCGCGGTCACCGAGATCCGCCGCAGCGCGCTGGTGCGAGTCGAGGCGGCACCGCACGGGATCTGGCTGCGCATGGCGGAACGAGGAGACCAGTACTGCCGACTGCTGCCGGAGGAGTTCCCCGACCACCGGTCGATGCTCGCGTCGCTGCCCGAGCCCACCACCCGTGTGACGGCCTCGAAGGAGCCGCTTCTGAGAGCTCTGGAGGAACAGCCAGGCGAGCGGATCTCGCTGCGCGTGACTTCCCACAACCTGAACGTCCTGCCGACAGGTGACGAGCACCCCGGTCTCCCGCTCCCGGCCACCGTGACAGGACAGGACCTCCGGATCTCCTTCGAACTGACCACGCTCTATCCAGCCGTCGGCACCGCCATCGGCCCCGATGTGCTGCTCGACCTGCGCGGCCCCGACCAGCCCGGCACGGTCCGCTCGGCCGACCGCGGCGATCTCACCACCGTGGCCGTGCCCGTCAAACCCGACCATCCCGCAAGAGGAAGAGGACCACTGCCATGACCGCCGCTCCCACCCCGACCATGGAAGCCATCGCCCGAGCCGTCACCGAAGGACGGGCCGGTGACACCGCCTCCGCCCGCCGGAAGCTCCTGGACCTCTGGTCCGCTGTTGGTGTCACCGGCGACCCGCTGCACCGCTGCACCCTCGCGCACCACCTGGCAGACCTCTACGAGGATCCCGCCCGGTCCCTGGTCTGGGACATCCGGGCCCTGGACGCCGCCGGAGCCGTGACCGAGCAGCGCGTACAGGAACACCACGCCGGCCTGCACATCGCGGGTTTCTACCCGTCCCTGCACCTCAACCTCGCCGACGACTACCGCCGCCTCGGGGTGTTCGACGTCGCCGCCGAGCACATCGACGCGGCCAGGGAGCACGCCCCACACCTCGCCCCGGACGCCTACGGCACGCTCCTGCGGACCGCCATCGAGCAGGTGGCCGAGGCCATCACCCGGCGGGACACCGTCAAGCGGGCCTCCGCCCCAGGTCCCGCCGCATGACGCGCCTCACGCCATCGAGGGGTGGCTCCGGCTCGTCGAACACCCTGCCCCGGAGACGTCGTGACTCTTGCCGATCAGCGCCTGGTGGTCGTCGGCTACTGGAACGCGCGGAACCCGGGAAACCAGATCCGCCCCTCCTGCGGCACCCGCCGGGAAACCGAACCGGATCCCGGGGAACGGCAGCAGCGCACGGAGGAGGGCCCACCGTACGCGCCTTGCCGCTGACCCCGCGGTCTCCCGGCGTCAGGAGACCCGTGAGGGCGGTCAGGCGCCGAAACGGCCGCGCGCTTCCTCGATGTGGCCGAGGTACCGATGGGTCCAGTCGCACATGGCGTCGACCGTGGCGCGCAGGGCCCGGCCCGGCTCGGTGAGGGTGTACTCGACCCGGGGCGGCACGGTGGGGTGCACCTTCCGGTCCACCAGGCCGTTGCGCTCCAGCATGCGCAGGTTCTGGGTGAGCATCTTGTGGCTGACGCCCTCGACCTCGTCGCGCAGTTCGCTGAAGCGCAGGGTGCGCTCGCCGAGCGCCTCGATGATCAGCAGCGCCCACTTGTTGGCGACGTCCGAGAAGATCTCCCGTGCCAGTGAGTCCGCGCGCCGCAGGTCGGCGTCCTCGGGCAGGCCCTTGAGCAGTTGCTTGGTCACCATCAGGTTCCCCAGTCACCGAAAAGTGCGTTCTTCCAGGTCAGCTGACACTCTCCTACAGTTCCCGAGTAACCACAAGAGAGCAGACCGGAAGGGCGACCACCATGGCCACCATCGATGTCTTCCACTACGGCGTGCCGGCCGAGAGCGACTTCGGCTACGCGCAGGCGATCAGGTCCGGCGAGCTGATCCACGTCTCCGGACAGCTCTCGCTCGACGAGACCGGCGAGTTCCGCCACGCGGACGACTTCACCGCCCAGCTCGGGCAGACCCATGCCAACCTCGACAGGGTCCTGGCGCACTACGGCGCCACCCGGAACCAGGTCGTCTCCCAGACCCTGTACGTGGTGGACCTGCGGCGGAACGCCGCAGCGACGGCGGAGGGCAACCTGGCGTACTTCGGCGACCACCGCCCGGCCAGCACGGTCCTCGGCGTCACCGAGCTGACCTTCCCCGGCCAGGTCGTCGAGATCAGTGCCGTCGTCGACATGAGGCTGCCCGCCTGAGCCCACCCGTGGCGGCCTGCCCTGCTCCGGGGGACCTGTTCCCGGGGGGGGACTGGAGAGGCGCTGTGCCGATCACGAACCAGCAGGTGGCAGAGCATGTGCTTCTGCGGCAGATGTACTCGGACGCCTACTTCCCCGATCACGTCGTAGACAAGGGCAGGGACATCCTGCTGCGGCTGTGTGGGCGGATCGAGGCCGAGCAGCCGCCGGACCTGGCAGCCCTGTACGGGCTGACCCAGGCCGCGACGGAGGAGTTCAACCTGCTGGAGGCGGAGTTCGAGGCGGCGGGAAGCGAGATCGAGACGGTTGCCCGGGAGAGGATCGCCGATGACTTCTGGTTCGTCGCCTCGGCCTACGGCTTCACGGACGCGGACGTCGAGGAGCTGATCGCCACCCGGCACTGGTGAGGGGCGAGCCCGCCCCCGGTGTCTCCTGCGGCTACTGACACCGCACCCGGCCGCGTGGCGCTCGTGGCAGTCGTCACGGTCGGACTTCGGTGAACGTCCCCGCGTAGGCCGAACTCCCGCCGAACCGCGGTGATCACGACCGGCAGGGGCTTCTGTCCTGCCCCATCGCAGCGCTCCCTGACCGAGGCCGGCCGCGACTTCACCCGGCGCGCTTCTTCGCGGGCGACGGTCGATCGCTGCCCGATGAGGCGGCGCTTTCCCATGCCGGCCCGCAGCCGGACGACGGGCGGGAGGGGACGGGGAGGGGCGACCGTTCCGGACACTCGAGCGTGATCTGCGGCCAATGTGTGGGCAAGGGGACGTGTCACGTCCACGGCCGTAAATCATGCCGTCCGGAACGGTCGCCCCGGACTGGCCCCGACCCCACCCGACACCGCACCCGCACCGCGAGCCCGTGAAGCGCTCAGCCCTCGGTGAAGCGGCCGAACTCGCCTGCCTTGGCAGCGCGTATGAAGGCTGCCAGCTCCTCTGGGGTGGTGGTGAGGACGGTGCTCGGGTCGTCGCTCTCGCGCATCCTGACCGTGCGGCAGTCGCCCGCAGCGACGTAGACGCAGTTGGCGGCCTCGCCGCTGTAGGAGGACTTCTGCCAGACATGGGTGGACACGGCTCGCTCCTTACTCAGAGATCTTGCGCGATGCGGTGCATCAGCTCACGGGACTTCGCCGGAGTGAGAGCGCACCCCTCCATACGGTCCGTGACAGTCCGGTACTTGGCCAGTTGGGCGCGGGACACGGCCGGTCCACCGAAACCCATGCGGAGGGCTGCTTCGTGAACGACCGCCGTCAACGGAGTCGGCTCGTCCCCGTAGGGAGTCGCCTGCCTTTTGATCCGGTATGAAACCCGGTGCTCCACGTCGTGCGGAGCCAGGGACGGAACGACATCACTGATCACCGCCCGCGCGTGGTCTCTGGTCTGGAGCAGCCCGGGCACGTGGATGACCGAGGCGACGGGACTGTGCGTGGTGCTCCGGTTCGGCCAGATCCAGCGCTCCCAACGGGAGGATCCCCCGGTACTCCTCCCACCATCCCCGGGTCCGGCCGCCGGTCATGTCCGTGAGGGCGTCGATGAGCGCCCGGTCCGTGCACGAGTACAGGTGGGCCAGGGCCCGTACGCGTTCCGCGCTCACCGGGTAGCCGCCGGACTCGATGCTGCTGATCCGGGCCTGAGCGGCGCCGTGCCGCACGGCGGACCCGCGCCGCTCCCGGGTGACTTCGACGAGGAGCTGCGCGCCGTGGTCCTCGACCTCGCGCCCCGGCAGTTCGCCGTGGTCCAGACGTGGGAGGTGGGCGACGGGGAGCGGGACGGGCGCGTCGTCGCGTGGGGGGTCGCGTACGGGGACGGAAGCGCCGAGGTGGTCAGCACCGACGGAGTCCGGCGGTTCAGCCTCGCGGCCCCCGAGCGGGCCGTGCGGTGGTTCGGGGTGAAGAAGGAGGGCGTCACGGCACGGCTCGTCTGGCTCGCCGCACCCGACCGGACCACCGCCGCCTGAAAGGACACCGCCCCGGCCAGGATGTCCCCTTTCGGGTGAACGCGCCTCGAACAGGTCGCTTCCGGACGTACCGGCGCGCTGGGATCGGAGGAGGTGCGCCGGTACGGGGGAAGGGAGTGAACGCCGTGGGGGAACCCGCCGTCGCGTGTGAGCCCTGCACGCCGGACGATCCGTACGGCCCGACCGTCTGCGAGTGGGACTACGCGGTCCGGCTCTGGGCGGCGATGGACTGGCCCGAGGGCTGCCGGGCGGAGATCGTCGACGGCGTCGTCGCCGTGGCGCCTCCGGCCTCCGACACCCACGACCTCATCGTGGACGAGGTGCGGCGGTCGCTGTGCGAGGTGACTCCCGAGGGTTGGGCGGTCCGCCGGAGGCAGGCCGTCTCCGTACCGGACCGGAGCGGCATCTACGTCCCCGACCTGCTGGTCCTGCCGGAGCCCGGGCCGGACGGGGCGGGGGACCTCGTACCCGCGGAGCGGGCCCGGCTCGTCGTGGAGGTCACCTCGCCGTCCAACGCCCGCCACGACCGGGGCGCCAAGGCCGTCGGCTGCGCCCGGGCCGGGGTGCCGCTGTACCTGCTGGTCGACCCCTGGGCGCCCGGCGGCCCGACCGTGCTGCTGTACGGGGAGCCGAGGGAGAAGGCCTACCGGCTCCTCCGGGGCGGGAGGTTCGGGGAGGAGATCCACCTCCCCGCTCCCTTCGACTTCGCGGTCGACACGGGCATGTTCCCCGCTGGTTGAGGGCCCGCGCTCACCGGAGCGCGGGCCCTCGACCGGACGAGGTGCGGGGGCGCTCAGCCCCGCGCCACCACCGGCGAGGAACTCCGCCGCGCGGCCAGCGCGCGCCGCGTGGCGTAGAGCGTGATCCCCGCGGCGGCCACCAGCGCGCCCAGGGTCAGGGCGACCGTCGCGCTCCAGCCCGCCGCGTGGTACGCGACCGCGCCCAGCGAGGCGCCCAGCGAGCTGCCCAGGTAGTACGCCATCTGGTACAGCGCCGCCGCCTGTGCCCGGCCGGTGGTGGCGGTGCGGCTCACGGAGCTGGACGCCACCGCGTGCCCGGCGAAGAAGCCCGCCGTGACCAGGACCAGGCCCAGCAGGACGGCCGTCAGGTCCGTGCCCAGGGTCAGCAGCAGGCCGGTGGCCGTCGTGCCGATGGCCAGGTAGAGCGCGCCGCGCCGGCCCAGCCGTCCGATCAGGCGGCCGGCCGCCGCCGAGGAGGCGGTGCCGACCAGGTAGATCACGAAGACCGAGCCGACCAGGCCCTGGGAGAGCCCGAAGGGCTCGGCCACCAGCCGGTAGCCGATCACCGTGTAGACGGCGCCGAAGACCGTCATGAACAGCAGGCCCAGCGAGTACAGCCGCACCAGCAGCCCGTCGGACAGGTGGCCGCGCACCACCCGCAGCATCTCGGCGGGACGCGCCGAGGCCGGGACGAAGTTCCGTGCCCTCGGGATCAGCAGCCGGTAGACGACCGCGCACACCAGGGCCAGTACGCCCACCGCCGCCAGTCCCGTACGCCAGCCCCAGCCCTCGGCCACCCAGCCGGTGAGGACGCGGCCGGTCATCCCGCCGACGCTGTTGCCCGCCACGAACAGCCCGACGGCACCGATCAGCGCCCGCGGGTGCAGCTCGTCGGCCAGATACGCCGTCGCCGCGGCCGGGATCCCGGCGATGGCCGCGCCCTGCACCGCGCGCAGCGCGATCAGGGTCTCCAGGTTCGGCGCGAACGGCAGTGCCAGCGCGATGGCGACCGCGACCGCCAGTGAGCCCGTCATCAGCGTCCGCCGCCCGAAGCGCTCCGAGAGGGTGGCCAGCGGCAGGACGGC
Organism: Streptomyces rubellus; assembly: GCF_036323805.1. Taxonomy (NCBI): domain Bacteria; kingdom Bacillati; phylum Actinomycetota; class Actinomycetes; order Kitasatosporales; family Streptomycetaceae; genus Streptomyces; species Streptomyces rubellus. Next base: position 202,939 of record NZ_JAZDCX010000005.1, on the reverse strand, counting down.
GACCGCGAGGCCGATGGTGGCGGCGGAGACCGTCCAGCTGGCCTGGCCCGGCGTCACGCCGAGGTCGGCGGTCAGGGCGGGCAGCAGGGGCTGGGTGGCGAAGAGCATGGCGAAGGTCGCCAGGCCCATGGCGAACAGGGCCAGGTTGATCCGCCGGGGAGCGGAGGGACGCTGCGGAGAGGCACCCGTGCGGGCGGGCGCCCCGGTATCGACGGAAGGCATACCTCGAACGTACGATCAACGATCTGATGCGTCCAATGCACAAAATCGAAGATTCTCATGCACAGACGCATAAGCTGAGGTGAAGGGGCGTCGTGTCACCGGACGGCAACAGGAAAGACATCAGGGTTACGTCGGACACATCCCGGTCCGCCGAGTCCGTACCCGCCATCACGCACGACTCCTGGGCGGCCCGGCTCACCCCGCGGCTGGCGCAGTTCGTGGCGGTCGCCCGTCATGAGCACGTGACGCGCGCGGCGGGCGGGCTGGGGGTGCCGCAGTCCACGCTCAGCCGGGCGATGGCCCGGCTGGAGGAGGACCTGGGCGTCGACCTGTTCTCCCGCCGCGGCCGCACCGTCTCGCTCACGCCCGCCGGCCGGACGTTCCTCACCTCGGTGGAGCGCGCGCTGGGCGCGGTGGAGCAGGCCGCCGAGGCGGTGCGCGCCGACGCCGACCCGGCCACCGGGAAGGTGGCCTTCGGGTTCCTGCACACCTTCGGCTTCGAGACCGTCCCCGGGCTGATCCGCTCCTTCCGCGCCGACCACCCCCGGGTGCGCTTCTCGTTGATCCAGACGTACAGCGAGGCGATGGTCGAGCGGCTGCGCGCCGGGGACCTGGACCTGTGCCTGACCTCCCCGATCCCCGAGGCGCCGGATCTGGTGGTCCGCCGGCTGGGCGAGCAGCGGCTGCGGCTGGCCGTCCCCGAGGACCACCCGCTGGCCCGGCGCCGCCGCGTCCGGCTGGCGGAGGCGGCGGAGGAGCCGTTCATCACCCTGGAGCCGGGCTACGGGCTGCGCCGCATCTTCGACGCGCTCTGCGCCGAGGCGGGCTTCCGGCCGCGGATCGCCTTCGAGGGGGAGGAGGCCGAGACGCTGCGCGGGCTGGTGGCGGCCGGGCTGGGGGTGGCGCTGCTGCCGCCGCCGACGGTGGCCCGGCCGGGGGTGCGGGAGCTGACGGTCACCGAGCCGCGCGCGGTGCGGGAGATCGGGGTGGCCTGGGTGGAGGGCCGCCCGGACACCCCGCCGGTGGCGGCCTTCAAGAAGTTCCTGCTGAGCCGGCGCGGACGGCTGCTGGCGTAGGGGGCGGTGCGGGTGACCGGCGCGGTGCCGTCAGTGGCGCAGGGAGCGGCCGAAGCCCGCGGCCAGCGGCATCCGCAGGCCCAGCGGCGGCGGGGCCGCGAGCGCGTCGGCCAGCGGGCGGGCGAAGTCCCGGTCACACAGCGAGCCGACGACGAAGTTCTCGGCCAGGGCGACGACCTCGGCCCGGTGCTGCCGCAGGGCGTGGCCGTCGGTGTGGACCTCGAAGCGGCAGACGTCCGGGTTGCCCTTCTTGGCGCGGGCCGCCAGGTGGTAGGAGAGTTCGGGCGCGGTGTGCTCGTCGTCCGTGCCGTGCACCAGCAGCACCGTGCGCCCGGTCAGCTGCTCCACCGGCTCCGGTGCGCCGTCCCCGGAGCCGGCCGGCAGCCAGGGGGCCAGTGCCAGGACGGAGACCACGGCCGGGTGGCCCGCGGCCCGCAGTGCCGCCCGGGCGCCCATGTCCCAGCCGGCCAGGCACACCGGCACGTCGCCGTAGCGCCGTACGATCTGCTCCAGTGCCCACTCGGCGTCCTGGACCGGGTGGGCGGCCGGGCCGTTCCAGCCGCGGTAGCGGTAGTGGACGACATGGGCCGCCAGCGCCTCGCCCGTCCCGGCCCGGGACAGCCGGCGGGCCAGCGGCAGCGTCGCCGCCGCGGCCCGGGAGGAGCGCCGGCGGGTGCTCACGGCCTGTCCCCCCGGCAGCAGCAGGACAACCCCCTGTACCGACCGGTCCGCGCCGAACGCCCGCCCCAACCGCGCGTCCCGGCGCGGCAACGCCTGCTGAGCCATGGCAGAACCATGGCAGAAGCCCGGGTGTACCGGTGGTGTCATGCGGTCACCATTGAATATCGAACCTTCCAGGGAACGCCGCTGCGCGGACGGGGTGCCGGGCGACCGGGACCGAGATGATATCTACGCGCGTAGGCGCTAGAGTGCGGCAATGACGAGCGAGACTGTCACCACCGTCCCCACCGCCGACCAGATCCGCCGTGCCCCCAAGGTGCTGCTGCACGACCACCTCGACGGCGGCCTCCGTCCGGCCACCGTCGCCGAACTCGCCCGCGCCACCGGTTACGACGGTCTGCCCGAGACCGACCCGGAGGCGCTGGGCACCTGGTTCCGCGAGGCCGCCGACTCCGGTTCGCTGGAGCGCTATCTGGAGACCTTCGCCCACACCTGCGCGGTCATGCAGACCCGCGAGGCGCTGGTGCGGGTCGCGGCCGAGTGCGCCGAGGACCTGGCGGCCGACGGTGTGGTGTACGCGGAGGTGCGGTACGCGCCCGAGCAGCACCTGGAGCGGGGGCTGACCCTGGAGGAGGTCGTCGAGGCCGTCAACGAGGGCTTCCGGGAGGGCGAGCGCCGGGCCCGCGAGGCCGGGCACCGCATCCGGGTCGGTGTGCTGCTCACCGCCATGCGGCACGCCGCCCGCTCCCTGGAGATCGCCGAGCTCGCCAACCGGTACCGGGACGCGGGCGTGGTCGGCTTCGACATCGCGGGCGCCGAGGCGGGCCACCCGCCCACCCGTCATCTGGACGCCTTCGAGTACCTCAAGCGCGAGAACAACCACTTCACCATCCATGCCGGGGAGGCGTTCGGGCTGCCCTCGATCTGGCAGGCCCTCCAGTGGTGCGGCGCCGACCGGCTCGGCCACGGGGTGCGCATCATCGACGACATCCAGGTCGCGGAGGACGGCTCGGTGAAGCTCGGGCGGCTGGCGGCGTACGTGCGGGACAAGCGCGTCCCGCTGGAGATGTGCCCGACCTCCAACCTCCAGACGGGGGCGGCCCCCTCGTACGCCGAGCACCCCATCGGGCTGCTGCGGCGGCTGCGCTTCCGGGTCACGGTCAACACCGACAACCGGCTGATGAGCGGCACCGGCATGAGCCGCGAGTTCGAGCACCTGGTGGAGACGTTCGGCTACACCCTCGACGACATGCAGTGGTTCACCGTCAATGCGATGAAGTCGGCCTTCATTCCTTTTGATGAACGGCTGGCCATGATCAATGACGTGATCAAGCCCGGATACGCCGAGCTGAAGTCCGAGTGGCTGTTCCGGGAGGCCGCCGCGACAGGGCGTTGACCAGCGGGTACGTCCGGCAGCCGGGGAAGGGGCGCGGGGTCCGGGGCGGCCGGACACCCCGACACTCACTGTTTGGGAGTGTTTGCGGAGGGTGCGGTGGTCTGGCTACTTTCGCGAGGCCGCCCCAACCCATCCACAAGAGGACGTAGCAGCTGATGAAGCAGCGAACCATGAAGACACTCGGCGCCGCCGTGCTCGGTGTCGCCATCGCCGTCGCCGGCACCGGGACCGCCGCCGCGGCGCCCGCCCTGCCGGGCGTTCCGGTCATCGGGCAGCTCACCGGCACTCTGACGAAGGCGCTGCCCGCCCTCGGCCCCGCACCCGAGCAGGCACCTCAGCAGGAGGCGCCGCGGACGCTGCCGGCCCCCGCCCCCGAGCAGGCCCCCCGGCAGGAGGCGCCGCGGACGCTGCCGGCCCCCGCTCCCCAGCAGGAGCCGGTGCGGGCCCTCGTCGGAGGCCAGTCGCTCCAGCAGCTCACGGGATCGCTTCCGCTGGCCAAGGGCCTCGGCTGACGCCGTAGCGCACGCCTTCGGGGTTCTCCCCGGGAGCGAACGGCGGGCCGTACACCGGATCCGGTGTACGGCCCGCCTTGACGTGCGCCCGCCGTGCTGTCACCAGCGGCCGCCTCGGTAAGCCTTCTGCTCGTCCGGGAGCAGGATCCACAGGGCGATGTAGACCAGGAACTGCGGCCCCGGGAGGATGCAGGAGATCAGGAAGATCGCCCGCATCGTGTTCGCGGAGACGCCGAAGCGCCGGGCCAGCCCGGCGCAGACGCCGGCGATCATCCGGTTGTCATCGGGGCGGACAAGTGCGGCCATGGCTGTGACTCCTTCGTTCGTCCGGGACGCTGTTGTTCGCCGGGTACCCATTTCACGGTAGAGGGAGCGTCCCGGACGGACGTCGGTCTACGGAGCGATCCCGACCCCGGTGGTCCTCGGGGTCGCCCCCCGGTCCTCGTCGTCCGGACGGTGGACCCGGGCACCGGCCAGGTCCTTCCGGTGGGCGGCGCGCAGCCGGGCCCGCAGCGCCGGGTAGCACAGCAGATGGGCCAGGGCGACCCCGGTGGTGTTGAGCAGCAGCGCGTCCACGTTCGCGACCTGCCCGGGCACGGCGGGCTGCACCAGTTCGATGCCGAGCGAGATCGCCGCCCCGGCGGAGACCGTACGGGCCCAGGACCCCAGCCGGGACGTCACCCGGCCCACCGCCATCGGCAGCAGCACCCCGAGCGGGGCGAGCAGCGCCAGTCCGCCGCCGATGCCCTCCAGCGCGGCCTGGGGGCCGGTCGTCAGGTCGGCGTGGATCGAGGCGAAGGGCCGCAGGTTCGCGGGGGACACCCAGGGCACGGACAGCGGCCGCAGCGTCAGCCAGCCGACGAACAGCAGGTGGCCGCACAGGAGTACGAGACCCGCTGTCCGGACGCGGTGTGCGGCGGGACCGCCGCGGTGTTGACGCTGCACAGCGACGAGGACGCCCGCGGTCCGGGAGGCGGTTCCCCGGATCCCCGGGCCGCCACCCGGTCGCACGCCTACGACGGCGGTGCGCCCGCCGTCTCCGCCGTCTCCGGACCGCTCCGCAGCGCGTCGGTGCACGAGTGGGCCGACGGCATCCCGCGGTTCTCATCCGGCCCCGGACCCGCCCCCGACTCCGGGCCCGGACCGCCGAGCACCACCGTGGGCTCCTGGCCGGTGGCGGCCGTGCCCGCGAACGTGCACACGATCTGGGCCAGCGCGAAGGGCGGCAGCCGGCCGGGCTCCTGGCTCAGCCGGAGCGTCTCCCGGGAGTCCTCCTCGGCCGGTGCGAGGACCTCCAGCGTGTGCGGCACCGCGGTGCCGAAGCCCGCCTCGTCCTCGGCCCGGGAGGGGGACTCCTGCAACTCGTCGAGGAGCGCGCGGGCCGTCCTCAGCCGTGCGTCCGGGCCCCGCTCACCGGCCTTCACGGGCACGGTGCGCTCCACCGGCTCGACACCGCCGCCGCAGACGAGGAAGACGTCCACCCGGATGACCTCGTCCCCCGGCTGCCGCGCCTCCCCGGCGCCGGGTGCCGCGCACGACGCCCGGGACGGCGCCGCACCCGCGTCCACCGGCACGGGCGTCGACCGGATGCCGCACCCGCCGAGCGCGAGGACCGCCAGAACGGCGGCGGCGGTACGGACGGTGCGGGTGGTGCGGGCGGCACGGTGCGCGGCCGTCATCGGTCGCCCTCCCCGCCGGTCCCGGTGCCCGCGTCGTCGCGGACACCGTCCTGGCCGGAGTCCCGGTCGGGGTCCCGGTCGGGGTCCCGGTCGCGGTCCGGCGCGAGCCGGCTGGCGTCGCGCGGCAGCCGCAGGGTGAAGACCGCGCCACCCCCGGGCGCGTTCTCCGCGGTGATCCGGCCCCCGTGGATGTGCGCGTTCTCCAGGGCGATCGACAGCCCGAGACCGCTGCCCTCCGACCGGGGCCGGGACGCGCTCGCCTTGTAGAAGCGGTCGAAGACGTGCGGCAGCACGTCCTCGGGGATGCCGGGTCCGTTGTCGGAGACCCGGATGATCAGCTCGTCCCCGCCCGCGGCGCCTCTCGCTGCGACTGCCCCGGATTTCCCGGTGCGCACCGAGACCCGCACCGGGGAGCCGCCGTGCTTGAGCGCGTTGCCGATCAGATTGGCCAGGATCACGTCCAGCCGCCGCGGGTCGAGCCGGGCCATCACACCGCGGTCGGCGTCGAGCTCGACCGCGTCCAGCCAGGCGCGGGCGTCGACGCAGGCCGTCACCTGGTCCGCGACGTCGACGTCGTCCAGCACCAGTCTGGCCGTTCCCGCGTCGAAGCGGGTGACCTCCATCAGATTCTCCACCAGGTCGTTCAGCCGCCGGGTCTCGCTGACCACCAGTCCGACCGCGGGCGCGATCATGGGGTCGAGCGAGTCGGCCTCCTCCTCCAGCACCTCCGTCACCGCGGTGATCGCGGTCAGCGGCGTGCGCAGCTCGTGGGACATGTCCGCCACGAAGCGCCGGCTGGACTCCTCGCGGGCGCTCAGCTCCGCCACCCGCTTCTCCAGCGCCGCGGCGGTGCGGTTGAACGTCCGGGACAGCTCGGCCAGCTCGTCGGTCCCCGACACCTGCAGCCGGGTGTTCAGCTTCCCCTCGCCCAGCCGCCGCGCCGCGTCCCCCAGCCGCTGCACGGGCCGCAGCACCGTGGTGGCGGCGGCCTGCGCCAGCAGGGCGGAACCGATCAGCGCCAGCGCGGTGGCGATGCCCAGCGACCAGGCCAGGGAGTTGAGGTCGTCCCGCTCGGCCGCCAGTGACTTGAGCATGTAGCCCGTCGGCGCCGGCCGGCCGCCCTCGTCGATCACGGTCGCGCCGCTCACCAGGTACGGCTCGCCGTCCAGCGTGATCCGCTGCCAGTACAGGTGGTACTCGGCCGGGTTGGCGGCGTCGACCTCGCGCTTGCGGTTCACGGCGGTGCGCAGCGTCCGGGGCACGTCGTCCAGGGTGAAGTTCTCGTGCGACGCGGCCCGGCACGGCGGTCCGCCGGTCCGCCGGGAGATCAGCACGACCTCGTACCGCTCGGCGGAGTTCGCCATGGCGTCGGCCGCTTCCTGCAGTTCGTCACAGGACGTGCGGCGGGAGACGGATCCCGCGGTGTCGCCCAGCGAGTCGCGGAAGTCGTTGAGCGCGGCGTCCTGGGCCCGGGTGAGGACGGCGTCGCGGTTGATCCAGTACGCGATTCCGGAGGCGGCCGCCGCGGCGATCAGCGCGACGAGCGCGAAGACCACCACCAGCCGCAGCCGCAGGCTCGTCAGCCGCAGCGCCCCCATGAACTTTCCGGGGATCCCGCTCACAGTGCCTCCTCGTGAGCCCTGCCGGGCCGGGGCGCGGGCTCCGGCCCGGGGTGCGGGGCGGCGGCCCGGCGCGCCTCGCCCGCCGTGGTGCGGGACGTGCTTCCCCGCCCGCTCGGCGCGGGCGCGGGTATCGAGGGAAGGCGCGGCCCGGCGGCCTCGCGTGCGCCGTTCACGCAGGGGGGTCCAGCCGGTAGCCCACCCCGCGCACCGTACGGATCAGGGTCGGGGAGGAGGGCACGTCCTCGACCTTGGCGCGCAGCCGCTGGACGCACGCGTCGACCAGCCGGGAGTCGCCGAGGTAGTCGTGCTCCCACACCAGCCGCAGCAGCTGCTGCCGCGACAGCGCCTGTCCGGGGCGGCGGCTCAGCTCCAGCAGCAGCCGCAGTTCCGTCGGGGTCAGCTGCAGGTCCCTGCCGTTCTTGGTCACCGTCATCGCGGAGCGGTCGATGACCAGCGCGCCGAAGGTCGCCGAGTCGTTCGCCTCGCGTTCGCCGCGCCGCATCACCGCGCGGATACGGGCGTCCAGCACCCGTCCCTGCACCGGCTTGACGACGTAGTCGTCCGCGCCCGACTCCAGGCCGACCACGACGTCGATGTCGTCGCTGCGCGCGGTCAGCAGGATGATCGGCAGCTGGTCCGTGCGCCGGATGCGGCGGCACACCTCGAAGCCGTCGATGCCGGGCAGCATGACGTCCAGCACGATCAGATCGGGCCGCTGCTCGCGCAGCAGCCTGAGACCGTCCTCGCCCGAGGCGGCGGTCACCACACGGTGGCCCTGCCGGGTCAGACCCATCTCCAGGGCCGTACGGACGGCCTCGTCGTCCTCGATCAGCAACAGGAATGGCACGCGCGCCATTCTGGCGCATCCCCCGCCCGTACTTCGACTGGCGGGTGCACGGAAGCGCAGACACGCAGACACACGGAAAGCCGGTCCGGTTCCGGGGCACGCCCGCTCCGCGCCCTGTGACACCCCTGTGACAGAGGGAGGACCCGGCCATGAAACTGCCGCGGCAGTGTATTCGGCACAGCAAGGCGAGCGAACGGGCTGGCTCTACGAGGGGGGCGCGAGATGACCACACTGCACAGCACCATCACCAGCGCAGTTATCCACACGCATCCGCGCACCCCGGCGGTTCCCGCCCAGGGCAGGGAGACGTCCGGCGGCCCGGGCGCACCGGGGGTCCCCCCGGCGAAACGAGGGGGAGGGTGCGTCCGTAACGCCGGGCGGCAGCGGCCCGCGCACATCGCCGCCGTGGGGGAGGCGGCCGGCGGGGGCGGCCGCCGGGGGGACGAAGCGTACGGGGAGGCACCGGGGGAGCGGCGCCGGGGCGTGTCGGAGGCGGAGTTCACCGCCTACGTCCGCGAGCGCCGCGCCTCCCTGTACGCCACCGCCTACCACCTGACGGGGGACCGGCACGAGGCCGAGGACCTGCTGCAGAGCGCGCTGTTCTCCACCTACCGCGCCTGGGAGCGGATCAGCGACAAGGCCGCGGTCGGCGGCTACCTCCGCCGCACCATGACGAACCTGCACATCAGCGCCTGGCGACGCCGCAAGCTCAACGAGTACCCGACCGAGGAACTGCCCGAGTCGGCGGGCGAGAACGACGCGATGCGCGGCACCGAACTGCGCGCGGTCCTGTGGCAGGCGCTGGCGCGGCTGCCCGAGACACAGCGCACCATGCTGGTCCTGCGCTACTACGAGGGCCGCACGGACCCGGAGATCGCCGACATCCTGAACATCAGCGTCGGCACGGTCAAGAGCAGCATCTGGCGCTCCCTGCGCCGGCTGCGCGACGACCAGTCGCTCAGCTTCGGCCGGGACCTGGAGGAGAGCTTCGGCGAACTGGTCGCCTGACGGCCGGCGCCGGAGAACGGGGGGACGGGGGAGCGGGGGGAAGCGGGAGCGGGTCCGGCCGGCCGGGGGGTGTGGCCGGACCCGCTCCCGCCGCGCGCCGTCGTACGCCCGGTCCGTCCGGGGCCGTGGCCGCCCGGCGCGCGGGGCTCACCGGCGCGCGGCCGAGGGCGCGCCGAGCTCCGCGATCCGGCCCAGGGCCTCGTCCCGGCCGCAGGCGTGGGCGCCGAGGGCGACCTGGTGCGCGACGATCGTGTGCTCGTCGCGCATCAGCGTCCAGCCGCGGCGGATCAGGACGGGCAGCGACTTGCGGCCCTCGCACACGTCGCGGACCAGCCGCCGCCGGAAGGTGGTGCCGGGCCGGCCGCGCAGACACAGGGCGTCGGCCAGCAGCCCCAGCTCCCGGCACCGTCCGGCGATCTCGGCGGCGAATATCCCCTCGGCGACGAACAGCCGGGCGCCGCGCAGGTCGAGCGCCTCCGTGCCGGTCCGGGCGCTCGCGGCGATGTCGTACACCGGCACGGCGGTGCGGCCGCGCTCGCACAGGGCGCCGATCGCGGCCACCGCGGCGTCCGCGTCCCAGGAGGCGGGATCGTCCCAGTCGACCAGCCCGCTGCCGGGGAACCGGGGCAGGGACGGATCGCCGGTCTCCTTGTAGAAGTCGTCCAGCCGCAGCACGGGCAGTCCGGTGCGGGCGGCGAGCGAGGACTTCCCGGAGCCGGACGGTCCGGTCAGCAGGATCACGCGGGCGGTGTCGGAGGAGGCCACGGAACACCATTGTCGGGCATGGCGGAAGGACTTCGCACCGGTGGGCCGGGCGGCTGCCGGTGCGTCGGGGTTCCGGTGCGTCGGGGGACTCGGGGCCTCCGGGGAGCGGCCGGTGCCGCGGCGTCCGTACGCGGGACGCCGCGGCACCGGCCCCTCCGGGGCGCGGGCGGGTGCCGTCAGAGGCCGACGGGGTGCCAGACGGTCTTGGTCTCCAGGAACGCCAGCATCCGCCCCGTCCCGGGGTCGGCGGACCAGTCGGCGCCGCCGTCCGCCGGGCGCAGCACCCGCTTGAGGTTCTCCGCCGCGGCGGCCTCCAGTTCCCTCGCCAGACCGGCGTCGTCCGCGCCCGCCAGGTCGATCGCGTTGACGTCCTGGTGGGCGGCGAGCGGGGCGGCGAGCTCGGCGGTACGGCCGGACAGGACGTTGACCACGCCGCCCGGCAGGTCGGAGGTGGCCAGCACCTCGGCCAGCGAGAGCGCGGGCAGCGGAGCCCGCTCGCTCGTCACCACGACGGCGGTGTTGCCGGTGACGATCACCGGGGCGAGCACCGAGACCAGGCCGAGGAAGGCGGACTCCTGGGGCGCGAGCACGGCGACCACCCCGGTGGGCTCGGGGGTGGAGAGGTTGAAGTACGGGCCCGCCACCGGGTTGGCGCCGCCCGCCACCTGGGCGATCTTGTCGGACCAGCCCGCGTACCACACCCAGCGGTCCACGGCGGCGTCCACCCGCGCGGCGGCCTTCGCCCTCGACAGGCCCTCGGCCGCGGCGACCTCGGCGGTGAACTGGTCGCGGCGGCCCTCCAGCATCTCGGCGATCCGGTAGAGGATCTGGCCGCGGTTGTACGCGGTCGCCCCGGACCAGCCGCCGAACGCCTTCCGGGCGGCGACCACCGCGTCCCGGGCGTCCTTGCGGGACGCCAGCGGGGCGTTGGCCAGCCACCTGCCGCGTGTGTCGGTCACCTCGTACACCCGTCCGCTCTCGGACCGGGGGAACTTCCCCCCGAGGAACAGCTTGTAGGTCTTCAGGACGCTCAGCCGCGTGCGCGCGGTGCCGGACGTCCCGGGCATCGGGTCGGACATCTCAGACATCGAGGTACGCCTCCAGACCGTGACGGCCGCCCTCGCGGCCGAAGCCCGACTCCCGGTAGCCGCCGAAGGGCGAGGCCGGGTCGAACTTGTTGAACGTGTTGGCCCACACCACGCCGGCCCGCAGCCGGTCCGCCATCGCCAGGATGCGCGAGCCCTTCTCCGTCCACACGCCCGCCGACAGGCCGTACGGCGTGTTGTTGGCCTTGGCCACGGCCTCGTCTGGGGTGCGGAAGGTCAGCACGGACAGCACCGGGCCGAAGATCTCCTCGCGGGCGATCCGGTGGGCCTGGGTGACGTTCGTGAAGACCGTCGGCGCGAACCAGTAGCCCCGTTCGGGCAGTTCGCAGGCCGGGGACCAGCGCTCGGCGCCCTCGGCCTCGCCGCTGTCGGCGAGCTCGGTGATGCGGGCGAGCTGCTCGGCGGAGTTGATGGCGCCGACGTCGGTGTTCTTGTCCAGCGGGTCGCCGACCCGCAGGGTGGCCAGCCGGCGCCTGAGGGCGTCCAGCAGTTCGTCCTGGACCGACTCCTGCACCAGCAGGCGCGAACCCGCGCAGCACACCTGGCCCTGGTTGAAGTAGATGCCGTTCACGATGCCCTCGACGGCCTGGTCCACGGGCGCGTCGTCGAAGACGATGTTGGCGCCCTTGCCGCCCAGCTCCAGGGTGAGCCTCTTGCGCGTGCCCGCGAGGGTGCGCGCGATCTGCTTGCCGACGGCGGTGGAGCCGGTGAAGGCGACCTTGTCGACACCGTCGTGCGCGACCAGCGCGGCGCCGGTGGCGCCGTCGCCGGTGAGGATGTTGACCACGCCCCGCGGCAGCCCGGCCTGGCGGCAGACGTCCGCGAAGAACAGCGCGGACAGCGGGGTCGTCTCGGCGGGTTTGAGGACGACGGTGTTGCCGCAGGCCAGGGCCGGGGCGACCTTCCAGGCGAGCATCAGCAGCGGGAAGTTCCACGGGATGACCTGGGCGGCCACGCCCAGCGGACGCGGGTCCGGGCCGCTCGTGCCGTTGTGCGGGCTCCGCCCGAGGGCGGCGTGGGCGAGCTTGTCGGCCCAGCCCGCGTAGTAGAAGAAGTGCGCGGCGACCAGCGGCAGGTCCGCGTCCCGGGTCTCGCGGATCGGCTTGCCGTTGTCCAGGGTCTCCAGGACGGCCAGCTCGCGGGAGCGCTCCTGGATGATCCGGGCGATCCGGAACAGGTACTTGGCGCGCTCGGCGCCGGGCAGTGCCGACCAGGGGCCGAAGGCCCGGCGGGCGGCGGCCACGGCCGCGTCCACGTCCTCGTCGCCGGCGTGGGCGACCTCGCTCAGCACCTCCTCGGTGGCCGGCGAGACGGTCTTGAGGACCCGGCCGCCGGCGGCCTCGCGGAACTCGCCGTCCACGAACAGGCCGTAGGAGGGCGCGATGTCGACGACCGCGCGGGACTCGGGCGCGGGCGCGTACTCGAACAGAGGGCTCATCGTGATCAGTCCACCGTCACGTAGTCGGGGCCGGAGTAGCGCCCGGTGGTCAGCTTCTGGCGCTGCATCAGCAGGTCGTTGAGGAGGCTGGAGGCGCCGAAACGGAACCGGTCGGGGCGCAGCCAGTCGTCGCCGAGGGTCTCGTTCACCAGCACCAGGTACTTGAGGGCGTCCTTGGTGGTGCGGATGCCGCCCGCGGGCTTGACACCGATCACGGCGCCGGTGGCGGTGCGGAAGTCGCGCACCGCCTCCAGCATCACCAGGGTGTTCGCCGGGGTGGCGTTGACGCCCACCTTGCCGGTGGAGGTCTTGATGAAGTCCGCCCCGGCGAGCATCGCCAGCCAGGAGGCTCGGCGGATGTTGTCGTAGGTGGCCAGCTCGCCGTTCTCGAAGATCACCTTCAGGTGCGCGTCCTCGCCGTCCGGGCGGGCGCAGGCCTCCTTCACGGCCCTGATCTCCTCGAGGACCTGGAGGTAGCGGCCGGAGAGGAAGGCGCCGCGGTCGATGACCATGTCGATCTCGTCGGCGCCGGCCAGCACCGCGGCGCGGGTGTCCGCCAGCTTGACGTCCAGCGCGGCGCGGCCGGCGGGGAAGGCGGTGGCGACGGAGGCGACCTGGACCGCCCGGCCCCCGGCGGCGTCCAGGGCCCGCCGGGCGGTGGCCACCATGTCCGGGTAGACGCAGATCGCGGCGACCTCCGGGACGGTGCGGTCGGTGGGGTCGGGGTGGACGCCCTTGGCGCACAGCGCCCCGACCTTGCCGGGGGTGTCGGCGCCCTCCAAGGTGGTCAGATCGATCATCGAGATGGCCAGGTCGATGGCGAAGGCCTTGGCCGAGGTCTTGATCGAACGGGTGCCGAGCGCGGCGGCGCGGGCTTCGAGGCCGACCGCGTCGACCCCGGGCAGGCCGTGCAGGAAGCGGCGCAGCGCGGCATCGGACGCGGTGGCGTCCGCGAACGCCGGGGGCGGCGCTTCGGACGCGGTGGTGGGAGACGAGGCAGGCATGGTCACCAGACGAGCATATCTACGCGCGTAGCGGCTGTCATCCCCCACCCCGCCCACCATGGCCCGGCAGTCGACAGTCGGCGTCCGGCGGGGACGGGCCGCGGGGGTCCGGGCCAACGGGACGGGGATCGCATCCGGCCGCCCGGCCGCGAGGGGGGCCGTGACCTCACCCGGGGAGGTGCGCGGACGGGGGCGTCGGCTGTGTCATGTCCGGGCGGCACCGCGGCTTCCCTTCCGGTTGCCCGGAATTCCGGGCAACCCGTTCCGGACGGAGGGTGGTCTGGAGGGTGAAGGGAGCGCGGATGCACGCAGACGACGAAAGTCAGTTCCAGGGCTTCGTCCGTGCCAGATGGCCCCATCTGGTGCGGACGGCCTACCTGCTGACGGGAGACCGCCACCATGCCGAGGATCTCGCACAGGCCGCCCTGACCAAGGCGTACCGCTCCTGGCGGCGGGTGGTCCGCAGCGAGAACCCGGACGCCTACATACGGCGCATCCTGGTCAGCTGCAACAAGGACCGCTTCAGAAAGCGGCGTGTCGCCGAGCATCTCACGGAGCTGCCGCTGGACGCCGCCGCGCCGGCCCACCCGGATCCCGCGCCGCGGGCCGTCGACCGGCAGGTGCTGATGAGAGCCCTCGCCCGGCTGCCCAAGAGGCAGCGGACGGTGGTGGTGCTGCGCTACTGGGAGGACCTCTCGGAGGCGGAGGTGGCGCAGACGCTGGGGTGCTCCGTCGGCACCGTCAAGAGCCAGGCGTCCAAGGGGCTCGCCAAGCTGCGTGCCCAGCCGGGCCTGCACGCGGTCCGGCCGGGCGCCGACACCCGTACCGATCCCGGGACCGACGCCCGCACCGGTACGGCCGCGGAGCCGGCGGTACCGGTGATCGCCAACCATGGGGAGACGAGATGAGCGAGGAGACTCCGTTCGAGGCGCAACTGCGCCGGATGCTGGCCGAGGGGGTGGACGACGTCCGCCCGGAGAGCGCGCCGTACGACGCCATCGTGCGGGGTGCGCGGAGCGCCCGGCGGCGCGGCATGGCGGTGGCCGGGGCGGGGGTCGCGGTCCTGGCCGTGGTGCCGGGGGTGGCCCTGGGCGCGTACGGCGGCTGGGGGGACGGCTCCGCGCCCGCGGCCGGTGCCGCGCCCGCGTCGTCCGGCGCGCCGGACTCTCCCGGAGCCTCGGCCGGCGCCGACGAGCCGGAGGGCATGGGTCCGCCCGCCACGTCCGGGCAGCTCGCCGACGGGATCGGCCTGTCGCAGGCCGAGGCGTCCTTCGCGCGCTGCCTGAAGTCCCACGCCGCGCTCCAGAAGGAGCTTCCGGGCGACGCGTCCCCGGCCGGCGGGCTCGGTGATCCGGCGGACTACCGGCTCCTGCAGGCGTGGAGGCTGGTCGCCAACCACAACGAGGGCACTTCCGGTACGGGGGTGCTGGCGGTCCACCGGGAAGACGACGGAGCCGTGTACTTCTGCCGGGACCGGAAGGAGACGCAGAACCTGCGCGTGTTCAACGGGGACGGCGCCCCGGAGCGGGCCGTCACGGTCGACATCAACGCCAATGTGCTCTACCGGCAGATTCCCCTGGGCGGCACGGACTGGGAACTGCCCTACCGCTGGGTGGACTACGGGAGTGTGACCTCCGAGGTCAGCAGGGTCACCGTGGAGTACGGCGGACGGACGGTGGAGGCGACGATCGACGACGGTTACTTCGTGGCGAGCGGTGTGCTCACCGAGAAGCCGGACGCAGCTCCGGCGATCAAGGGGTACGACGCCGACGGCACCCTGGTCTACGACTCCGCCGAGGACCGCTACTACGAGGCGATCATCGACTGACAGTCCTCCCTTCTCCTCCGGGCCTTCCCTCCGGCCCGTCCCCGGTGGACCGCCCTGCGGTCGGGTGGGCCGCCCGCGCCGCTCGTCGGGCAGAATCGGGGGCATGACGCGCGAGCAGAACGGATACGCCGACCATGTCTACCGCTCCGTACCGGGGCTGGTGGGAGGCGGTCTGCTGCTGTTCCTCGTCGTGCTGCTGACCGGTGACGGAGCCCTCAGCGGCGAGGGGCGTGTCCGGTGGATCTCGCTGGCCGCCCTGCTGTTCCTCGCGCCGCTGATCGTGGCCTTCTCCCTGCGGCCCGCCGTGTACGCGGGCAGTGAGCGGCTGCGGGTGCGCAACCCGTTCCGCACGATCACCCTGCCATGGGCGTCGGTGGAGGACGTACGGGCCTCGTACTCCACCGAGGTCTTCGCCGCGGACGGTGCGAAGTACCAGATGTGGGCGATCCCGGTGTCGCTGCGGCAGCGGAAGAGGGCCGCCCGGCAGCGGGGAGGCGGCGGCCGGACGACGGCACCGGCGGTGTTCGGCGGGGGGAAGGGCCCGGGGGGCGGCGGGGACCAGAACGGTTACCGGCCCCAGGCCGACCAGGCGGTCGAGGAGATCCGCGCACTGGCCGAGCGCCACGCCTCCGCCGAGGCCGCG
The DNA here is from genome assembly GCF_036323805.1 of Streptomyces rubellus. Taxonomy (NCBI): domain Bacteria; kingdom Bacillati; phylum Actinomycetota; class Actinomycetes; order Kitasatosporales; family Streptomycetaceae; genus Streptomyces; species Streptomyces rubellus. Next base: position 187,112 of record NZ_JAZDCX010000005.1, on the reverse strand, counting down.
CAGGGCGTCCCGGCCGTCCGGTGGGCCTACGAGATCCTGGTTCCCGCCGCCGTCGGCGGGCTTGCCCTGCTGCTCCTGCTGCTTCTGGGCTGAGGGCGGTTCGGGCGGGCCGCCCGGGCCGGGCCCCGGTTCGGGCCGTACGCCCGGTGGCCGCGTACCGGAACGGGATGCGGCCGGGCGGGCGTGGCGTGCGCCGGGTCGGTACGCGGCCACCGGGCCCGGCCGGGTCGGCCCGGTCTGACTGCCGGTCGTCCGGTGGCCGGCCCGCCGTGGTCCGCTCCCCTCCGGGCCGGATGTCCGGCCGTTCCCGCCCGTGTGCCCGCCGGACGGTCCCGACGGCGCGCGGGTGCCGCGCGGCTGTCCACCGCCCGGTACGTCCGGCACGTCTGGCGCCCGGCGCGCCCGGCTCCGGCCCGGACGCCGGGCGCGCCGGACGGGTCAGATGCCCGCGGCGGCGGCCAGGTCCGCCCGGAGGGTGCCCAGGGCCCAGTCCGCCGCGGCCCGGGCGGTGGACAGCTCCGAGGCGTCCGCCACGGGGACGACCACCTCCAGGTAGCACTTCAGCTTCGGCTCCGTGCCGCTGGGCCGGACGACGACGCGGGCGCCCGAGACACCCTGCCGGGAGTCGCCGGCCAGGTGGTAGCGGAGTACGTCGGCCGGCGGGAGGCCGCCGTCGCCCCGGCCGAGGTCCTCGGCCGAGGTGACGGTCAGACCGCCCAGGACGACCGGCGGTGTCGCGCGCAGCCGGCGCATCGCCGCCTCGATCAGCGACAGGTCCGCCACCCGCACCGAGAGCTGGTCGGTGGCGTGCAGCCCGTAGCGCGCCGCGAGGTCGTCCAGCAGCTCCGCCAGGGTGCGCCCGGACTCCTTCAGCTCCGCGGCCAGCTCGGCGATCAGCAGCGCGGCCGTGATGCCGTCCTTGTCGCGCACGCCCTCGGGGTCGACGCAGTAGCCCAGCGCCTCCTCGTAGGCGTAGCGCAGCCCGTCCGCCCGGGCCAGCCACTTGAAGCCGGTCAGCGTCTCGGTGTACGGCACGCCCGCCTCGGCGGCGATCCGCGACAGCAGGGAGGAGGAGACAATCGTGGTGGCGAAGGTGCCCCGGGCCCGCTTGTGCACCAGATGGGTGGCCAGCAGCGCGCCCACCTCGTCGCCGCGCAGCATCCGCCAGCCGGTGTCCGTGTCGGGGTCGGGCACCGCCACCGCGCAGCGGTCGGCATCGGGGTCGTTGGCGATGACCAGGTCGACGCCCCCCGCCCTGTCCGCCTGGTGGTCGCGGGCGGTGGCGAAGGCCAGGTCCATCGCCCCGGGCTCCTCGGGGTTGGGGAAGGCGACGGTGGGGAAGTCGGGGTCGGGCCCGGCCTGCTCGGCGACGGCGATCGGCGCGGGGAAGCCCGCCCGCTCGAAGGCCGCGGCCACGACCGCGCCGCCCACCCCGTGCAGGGCGGTGTGGACGACGCGTACGTTCCGCGGGGAGCGCGGGGTGAGGACGGAGACCGCCCGCTCCAGATAGGCCTGGACGATCTCCTCGCCGAGGACGTCCCAGCCGGACTCGGCGCGCGGGACGTCCGCCAGGGAGCCGATCGCGGCGATCTCGTCGGCGATCCGGGCGTCGTCCGGCGGCACGATCTGCGCGCCCCCGGCGAGATAGACCTTGTAACCGTTGTCCCGGGGCGGATTGTGGCTCGCGGTGACCATGACGCCGGCCGCGGCGTCCAGATGCCGTACGGCGAAGGCCAGGACGGGGGTGGGCAGGGGACGGGGCAGCAGGGCCGCCCGCAGCCCGGCGCCGACCAGCACGGCGGCGGTGTCGCGCGCGAAGTCGGCGCTCTTGTGGCGGGCGTCGTACCCGACGACGACCAGGCCGCCGTCGTGCCCGGTCCGCCGCAGACTGGCCGCGAGTCCGGCCGCGGCCCGGACGACGACCGCGCGGTTCATCCGCATCGGTCCCGCGCCCAGTTCGCCGCGGAGCCCGGCGGTGCCGAACCGGAGGGTGCCCGAGAAACGGTCGGCCAGTTCGTCGAAGTCCTGTGCCTCGACGAGTCCGGCCAACTCCTCGCGGGTCTCCGGGTCCGGGTCCTCGGCCAGCCAGGACCGCGCCCGGGCGGTCAGCTCATCGTGCACGGTTGTCACGTCGTCTCCGCTCTCGCGTGTCGTCTCGCGTGGCCCCCGTACGGGCGGCGCCGGGCGCCGCTCCCGTCCGCTGCCACTCCCGCGCCGGGGCGGTCGCGGGATCTCCCACTGGCCGGTCTTCGTCCTCCGGCCGGTGTCCGCCGGCGTCCGCGGGGCCTCGCCGGTCTCCGCCCACTCCTACCCGGGACACTCCCGGACCCCACCGGTCACCTCGCCGTCCGGGTGCCGTCCGGGTGCCGTCCGGGGGCCGTCCGGGGGAGGACGGGCGCCCACCGCGCCGGCCGGTCAGACGCGGGGCAGGACGCGGGCCAGCAGTTCGCCCATCCGGGCGGCCGAGTCGCGGCCGGCCCGGAGGACCTCCTCGTGGTTGAGGGGCTCGCCCGTCATGCCCGCGGCCAGGTTGGTGACCAGGGAGATGCCCAGCACCTCCGCGCCCGCCTCCCGGGCGGCGATCGCCTCCAGCACGGTGGACATGCCGACGAGGTCGCCGCCGATCGCCCGGACCATGCCGATCTCGGCGGGCGTCTCGTAGTGCGGGCCGGGGAACTGGACGTAGACGCCCTCCTCCAGCGTGCCGTCCACCTCCTGGCACAGCGCGCGCAACCGCGGCGAGTAGAGGTCCGTCAGGTCGACGAAGCGCGCACCGGCGATCGGGGAGCGGCCGGTCAGGTTGATGTGGTCCCGGATGAGGACCGGCTGGCCGGGGCGCATGCCCGGGCGGAGGCCGCCGCAGCCGTTGGTCAGCACGACGGTCTTGCAGCCCGCGGCCACCGCCGAGCGGACACCGTGGGCGACGGACGCGACGCCGTGGCCCTCGTACAGGTGCGTACGGCCGAGGAAGACCAGCGCGCGCCGTTCGCCGGCACGGTACGAGCGGACCCGCCCGGCGTGTCCCGCGACCATCGGCGGCGGGAAGCCGGGGAGGTCGGTGACCGGGAACTCGTGGTCCGGGGCCCCGAGCGCGTCGGCGGCCGGGACCCAGCCCGAGCCCATGACCAGGGCCACGTCATGGCTCTCCGCGCCGGTCAGTTCGCGGAGGCGGGCCGCGGCCGCTTCGGCGGCGGCGTGGGGGTCGCCGGAGTAGTCCGTGCTGGCAGATGCGTTCACGCCGATGAGGGTAACCGGTAATTGCCTACGCGCGTAGACGACCCCGGCCGGGATGTCCGCCCGAAGCCGGGGCGGCAGTGGTCCCGGGCTCGGCCCCGCGGTGCTCCGGTGGCGGGAGGCGGCCGGCGGACGTGCCCGGCGCAGGCGCCCGGAAGCCTCAGCAGGGACGCTTGCGCAGCTCCGTCACATAGTCGTACGGGGCGCCCGCGGACTCCGCCGCCTCGGCGATCTCCCCCAGATAGCGGGCCGAGGGCAGCCCGCCCTCGTAGCCGTTGAGCACGTAGCACCACGCCGTCTCGTCGCCGTCCAGGGTGTGCACCCGCACCCGGGTGCGGCGGTAGATGCCCATGCCGACGCCCTCCCAGCGGTCGATGGAGTCCTCGTCCAGGGGCGCGATGTCGTACAGCGCGACGAAGACCTCCGACAGCGGATCCTCGACGATGGTCGCGAGCGAGCCCTCCCAGCCCATGTGCTCGCCGCCGAAGGTCAGCCGCCATCCGCTGAGCCATCCGGTGCCGCGCAGCGGGGAGTGCGGGGCCCGGCGGGACATCAGCCGGGCGTCGAGGTTTCCGGCATAGGCGGCGTAGAGCGACATGCGACGAGGTTAGCGGGCGGCGGGCGCCGCCCCCCGGCCGGAGTGCCCGCGCGGGCGGCGGGTGGTGCCCGGCGCGCGGGCGGCGCGTGTCAGACTGGGGTACGTGACTCGGATCGTGATCATCGGTGGTGGGCCCGGCGGCTACGAGGCGGCGCTGGTGGCCGCGCAGCTCGGCGCGGAGGTGACCGTCGTCGACCGGGACGGTCTGGGCGGGGCGTCGGTGCTGACCGACTGCGTGCCCTCCAAGACGCTCATCGCCACCGCCGAGGTGATGACGAACTTCGACTCCTCCTACGAGGAACTCGGCATCATCGTCGAGGACGGCACCCCCGACCCCGACAGTCCCGCCCGGGTCGTCGGAGTGGACCTGGGCCGGGTCAACCGGCGGGTCAAGCGCCTGGCGCTCGCCCAGTCGCACGACATCACCGCCGCCGTCACCCGGGCCGGCGCCCGGGTGCTGCGCGGCCGCGGCCGGCTGGAGCCGCACCAGGCGTCCGACGGTTCGCGCCAGGTGGTCGTGGAGACGGGCGAGGGCGAGGAGCAGCGGCTGACGGCGGACGCCGTCCTCGTCGCCACCGGCGGCAAGCCGCGCGAGTTGCCCGACGCCCGTCCGGACGGCGAGCGCATCCTGAACTGGACCCAGGTGTACGACCTGGAGGAGCAGCCCGAGGAACTGATCGTGGTCGGCTCCGGCGTCACCGGCGCCGAGTTCGCCGGCGCCTACCAGGCACTCGGCTCCCGGGTGACGCTGGTCTCCTCGCGCGACCGGGTGCTGCCCGGCGAGGACCCGGACGCGGCGGTGGTGCTGGAGGAGGTCTTCCGGCGCCGCGGCATGAACGTGCTGTCGCGCTCCCGGGCGGCCTCGGTCAAGCGGGTGGGCGACCGGGTCGAGGTCACCCTCTCGGACGGCCGGGTCATCACCGGCAGCCACTGCCTGATGGCGGTCGGGGCGGTCCCCAACACCACGGGCATCGGCCTGGAGGAGGCCGGGGTAAGGCTGCGGGAGTCGGGCCACATCCGGACGGACCGGGTCTCGCGCACCTCCGTCCCCGGCGTCTACGCGGCCGGCGACTGCACGGGTGTCTTCGCGCTCGCCTCGGTCGCGGCCATGCAGGGCCGTATCGCGATGTACCACTTCCTGGGCGAGACGGTGGCGCCGCTGGACCTCAAGACGGTCTCGGCGAACGTCTTCACCGACCCGGAGATCGCCACCGTCGGCTACACGCAGGCCGACGTGGACAGCGGCCGGATCGACGCCCGCGCGGTCAAGCTGCCGCTGCTGCGCAACGCGCGCGCCAAGATGCAGGGCATCCGGGACGGCTTCGTGAAGCTGTTCTGCCGGCCGGGCACGGGCATCGTGGTCGGGGGCGTGGTGGTGGCGCCGCGCGCCAGCGAGCTCATCCACCCGATCTCGATAGCGGTCGACAACAACCTGACGGTCGAACAGATCGCGAACACCTTCACCGTCTATCCCTCCCTCTCGGGCTCGATCGCCGAGGTGGCCCGGCAGCTCCACACCCGGAAGACGGCCGAAGAGGGCTGATCAGCGTCCGTTTCCGCCGGAAACGATCGCCTATACCACGACCGGGGTACGGCTACGGACAACTTCCGTTATTCAGCGGAAACAGCTGAAAGCAGACGGTCGGACGGGTTACTGTCAGTTCCGTGTTCGCTGCAGAACGTCGCCAACTGATCCTCGAAATGGTGCGTGCCAACGGAGCCGTCTCGCTCCGGGAGCTCGCGCGAGTCGTCCAGACCTCCGAAGTGACCGTACGGCGCGACGTCCGGGCGCTGGAGGCCGAGGGGCTGCTCGACCGCCGCCACGGCGGCGCGGTGCTGCCCGGCGGCTTCACCCGGGAGTCGGGCTTCCCCCAGAAGGCGCATGTGGCGACCGCGGAGAAGACGGCCATCGCCGATCTGGCCGCGGGCCTCGTCCAGGAGGGCGAGGCCGTCGTCGTCGGTGCCGGTACGACCACCCAGGAGCTGGCCCGCCGCCTGGCGCGGGTGCCGGGCCTGACCGTGGTCACCAACTCGCTGCTGGTCGCGCAGGCGCTGGCGCACGCCAACCGCGTCGAGGTGGTGATGACCGGCGGCACGCTGCGCGGCGCCGACTACGCGCTGGTCGGCAGCGGCGCCGAGCACTCCCTGCAGGGACTGCGGGTGTCCCGTGCCTTCCTGTCCGGCAACGGGCTGACGGCCGAACGCGGCCTGTCCACCGCCAACATGCTGTCGGCGAGCGTGGACCGCGCGCTGGTGCGGGCCGCGGCGGAGGTCGTCGTCCTCGCCGACCACACCAAGCTCGGTGTCGACACGATGTTCCAGACGATCCCCCCGGATCTGATCACCCGCCTGGTGACCAACGAGCCCCCGGCGCAGGACGAGCGGGCGGCGGCGGAGCTGCAGGCCCTGGCCGACCAGGGCGTCCAGATCGCGGTGGCCGGCGAGGCGGGCGCCCACCTGGGCGGTCCGGCCGGGCAGCCCGGGCCGGGCGGCGAGGGCGGTGCGGGCGGCACGGGGCGGCAGTCCCGCCGCGAGGTGCCGCTGCCGGGGCAGCGCCGCCAGCATCCGCAGGGCGGCGGGGGAGGCGGTTCACAGCTGCGTGCGGCTCCCCCGCCCGCTCCGGGCGAGGGCCAGCCGGGCCGGGTCACGGACCTGGCCCCGCGCCGCCATCACTGACCGACTGACGCACGGGTGACGCACGGGCGGGGCGGGACGGCCGCCGTGCCGCCCCGCCCGTGCCGGGCCTGCCGTCCGGTCAGTCCTTGATCTCGCAGATGACGGCGCCGGAGCTGACGCTCGCGCCGACGGCGGCGCTGAGCCCCTTGACGGTGCCGGCGCGGTGGGCGGTGATGGGCTGCTCCATCTTCATCGCCTCCAGGACGATGACGAGTTCGCCCTCGGCGACCTGCTGGCCCTCCTCCACGGCGACCTTGACGATGGTCCCCTGCATCGGGGAGGCCAGGGCGTCGCCGGAGGCGGCCGGGCCGGACTTCTTGGCCGCGCGCCGCTTGGGGCGGGCGCCGCCGGCCGCCGCGGTGCGGGCCAGCGTCATTCCCAGCGAGGCGGGCAGGGAGACCTCCAGGCGCTTGCCGCCGACCTCGACCACGACGGTCTCCCGGCCGGGCTCGTCCTCCTCCGCCTCCGCGTCGGCGGGCGCGGCGAACGGCTTGATCTCGTTGACGAACTCGGTCTCGATCCACCGGGTGTGGACGCCGAACGGGTCCTCGGGACGGCCGTTGACCTCGGGGGCGAAGGCCGGGTCGGCGACCACCGCGCGGTGGAACGGCAGGGCGGTCGCCATGCCCTCGACCTGGAACTCCGCCAGGGCGCGGGCGGCGCGCTGCAGGGCCTGCTGCCGGGTGGCGCCGGTGACGATCAGCTTGGCCAGCAGCGAGTCCCAGGCCGGGCCGATGACCGAGCCGGACTCCACCCCGGCGTCCAGCCGCACGCCCGGACCGGCGGGCGGGTCGAACCGGGTGACCGTGCCCGGGGCCGGGAGGAAGTTGCGGCCCGGGTCCTCGCCGTTGATGCGGAACTCGAAGGAGTGACCGCGCATCGGGGGATCGTCGTAGCCCAGCTCCTCGCCGTCGGCGATCCGGAACATCTCGCGCACCAGGTCGATGCCGGTGACCTCCTCGGTCACCGGGTGTTCCACCTGGAGGCGGGTGTTGACCTCCAGGAAGGAAATCGTGCCGTCCTGGCCGACCAGGAACTCACAGGTGCCGGCGCCCTCGTAGCCCGCCTCCTTGAGGATGGCCTTGGACGCGCGGTACAGCTCGGCGTTCTGCTCGGCGGTCAGGAACGGCGCCGGGGCCTCCTCCACCAGCTTCTGGTGGCGGCGCTGCAGGGAGCAGTCCCGGGTGGAGACGACCACCACGTTGCCGTGCTTGTCGGCCAGGCACTGGGTCTCCACATGGCGCGGCCGGTCCAGGTAGCGCTCCACGAAGCACTCGCCGCGGCCGAAGGCGGCCACCGCCTCGCGGACGGCCGAGTCGTACAGCTCGGGAACCTCCTCGAGGGTGCGGGCGACCTTCAGACCGCGTCCGCCGCCGCCGAAGGCGGCCTTGATGGCGATCGGCAGACCGTGCTCGGTGGCGAAGGCGACGACCTCGTCCGCGCCGGAGACCGGGTCGGGGGTGCCCGCGACCAGCGGCGCGCCGGCCCGCTGGGCGATGTGGCGGGCCGCCACCTTGTCGCCCAGATCGCGGATGGCCTGCGGGGGCGGGCCGATCCAGATCAGCCCGGCGTCCAGGACGGCCTGGGCGAAGTCGGCGTTCTCCGACAGGAAGCCGTAGCCGGGGTGGATCGCGTCCGCGCCGGAGTCGGCGGCGGCCTTCAGCACCTTGGCCATGTCCAGATAGCTGTTGGCCGGGGTGTCACCGCCCAGCGCGAAGGCTTCGTCCGCCACCTTCACGTGCAGCGCGTCCCGGTCCGGGTCGGCGTAGACGGCCACACTCGCGATCCCGGCGTCCCGGCAGGCCCGGGCGACGCGGACAGCGATTTCACCGCGATTGGCGATGAGCACCTTGCGCACGATGGCTTCCTCCTTGGCGCTGGGCCGCAGCAACACATGAGCGATGTGAGTTTAGGTAGTGGCGACACCGCACGCCGAGTCGCCTCGCGAGGTGAGCTTGCCCACACGGAATGTGATCCCGGAAGCTCCGGGAAGCCCAAACCCCTTACGAGCACACGGTACGCCGGGCTTCTCGGCTCGGGCTGGAGATTCGCCGTGTGGTCAAGGTTACTGTCCGGGTGCCGGGGTGGAACCCCTGGTTCTTTGTGGGGTTCCTATGAACGACGGGGCGATTCTTTGCCGGTGCGCCGCGGGTTCCCGGAAGCATTACCCGCTAGTAGCATGCGCACGGACGCATGGACGCATGGACGCACGGACGCACGGACGAGTGGGGCGGGGACGGAAACGGGGCGGGGACATGGCGCACGGACGGCCGGTGGCGCTGGCGGCGACCGCGGTACTGGTGTGCGAGGCCGTGGGGGTCGCGGCGCTGCACTGGATCCTCGGTGTCATGGCCGACCGGCAGGACATGTCCCTGGCCGGGCTCGACCCGCGCGCCGCGGCGGTCTCCGCCTGGACCGGCGGTGCCGCCCTGGGCGCCCTGCTGCTGCTGTGCGGCGCGCTGCTGCTCCGCACCGCCCTGACCGGCCGGGCACCGGGCCGGCCCGCCCGTGCGCTGCTGGTCGGCGTGGCCGTCGGGCACGGGGTGCTCGGCGCGGCGGCCGCCGCGCTGGTGGGGTGGGCCGCGTTCGCCGTCCTGATGGCCGCGCTGGGCGTCCTCGTACTGGCTCTGCTGACCCCGGTCGCCCCGGCCGGCGAGCAGGGCGCCGGGGCGCCGCTCAGGCCCACAACTCCGTGATCCCCACGCCCAGCTCGGCCAGCAGCCGGCGCAGCAGCGGCAGCGAGAGCCCGATGACGTTGCCGTGGTCGCCCTCGATGCCCTCGACGAAGGGCGCCGACCGGCCGTCGAGGGTGAAGGCTCCCGCGACGTGCAGCGGCTCGCCGCTGGCGACATAGGCGGCGACCTCCGCGTCGGTCGGCTCGCCGAAGCGGACCGAGGTGGCGGCGGTCGCCGAGACGCGGCGGCCGGCGGCCACATCGACGACGCAGTGCCCGGTCACCAGGACACCGGTGCGCCCGCGCATGGCCTTCCAGCGGGCGGTGGCCTCCTCGGCGTCCGCGGGCTTGCCCAGCGGACGTCCGTCCAGTTCCAGCACCGAGTCGCAGCCGACGACGAGCGCGCCCGCCGCCGCGGCCCGCTCCGCCACGGCCGCCGCCTTCGCCTCGGCCAGCCGCAGGGCCAGTTCGGCGGGTGTGGGGGCGCTGATCGCGTCCTCGTCCACCCCGCTGACGATCACCTCGGGCGCCAGCCCGGCCTGCCGCAGCAGCCCGAGCCGGGCGGGGGACCGGGAGGCGAGGACGAGACGGCGCGCGGGGGTGGGGGCGGGGGCGGGGGAGGAAGCGGTGTCGTGGACCATGCGGCTCATCCTAGGAACATCCGGGGCGGCCGTGGACGGGCCCGCGCGGCGGCCCGCTCAGAGCAGCAGCAGGAAGACCACGAGCATGGCGGTGGCGAGCAGCAGGCCGGCGCGGCGGAGCATGGCCTGGGCGGCGCGCAGCTCCTCGGGGGGTTCGTCGGCCGGATCGGACCAGAGCATGTCCCGATCCTCCGCCGTCCGTGTCCGGGGCGCCTGAGTACCCGTACTCAGGCGCCCCGGACACGGCAGGAGGCGCGGCAGGGGCGCACGGCGGGAGAAGGGGCGGGGGCGGCCTCAGCCGGGCCAGTACGTCGTCCGCCACGCCTGCGGTCCCGGGTGCGGCAGCCGCCGGCCGGGGACGGTGCGGGCCGGGTCGGACCACTGGGCGGCGGGGCGCGCGGCGGGGCGCTCGGCCGCCTGTGCCGCCGCCCGGGTGCGTACCACCGCCAGGGCGGCGGCCAGTTCCTCGGGGGTCGGGTTGCCGCGTACGACCTTGATCACTGCCACGGTCTCCTCGCTGTCGGAAGCGGTCGGATCGGAAGCGGTCAGAGCGGGATGTTGCCGTGCTTCTTCGGCGGCAGGGACTCCCGCTTGGTGCGCAGCGCCCGCAGGCCCCGCACGAGGTGGCGCCGGGTCTCCGAGGGCCGGATCACCGCGTCCACATAGCCGCGCTCGGCCGCGACGTAGGGGTTGAGGAGGGTGTCCTCGTACTCGGCGGTGAGCCTGGCCCGCAGCTCCTCGCGCTCCTCGTCGGTCCGCGCCGCCGCCAGTGTCCTGCGGTGCAGGATGTTGACCGCGCCCTGGGCGCCCATCACCGCGATCTGGGCCGTCGGCCAGGCCAGGTTGAGGTCCGCGCCCAGGTGCTTGGAGCCCATCACGTCGTACGCGCCGCCGAACGCCTTGCGGGTGATGACGGTGATCAGCGGCACCGTGGCCTCGGCGTAGGCGTAGATCAGCTTGGCGCCGCGCCGGATGATGCCGCCGTACTCCTGGTCGACGCCGGGCAGGAAGCCGGGGACGTCGACGAAGGTGAGCACCGGGATGTTGAACGCGTCGCAGGTGCGCACGAAGCGCGCGGCCTTCTCGGAGGCGTCGATGTCCAGACAGCCGGCGAACTGCATCGGCTGGTTGGCGACGATGCCGACCGGGGAGCCCTCCACCCGCCCGAAACCGGTGAGGATGTTCGGCGCGAACAGCGGCTGGGTCTCCAGGAACTCGCCGTCGTCCAGCACGTGCTCGATCGCGGTGCGCATGTCGTACGGCTGGTTCGCCGAGTCCGGGATCAGCGCGTCCAGTTCCCGGTCGGTCTCCGAGGTCTCCAGGTCCGCCTCCTCGGGGAAGGCGGGCGGCTCGGAGAGGTTGTTGGACGGCAGGTACGACAGCAGCGCCTTGACGTACTCGACGGCGTCCTTCTCGTCGCCGGCCATGTAGTGCGCCACCCCGGAGGTGGCGTTGTGGGTGCGGGCGCCGCCCAGCTCCTCGAAGCCGACGTCCTCGCCGGTGACGGTCCTGATGACGTCCGGGCCGGTGATGAACATGTGCGAGGTCTGGTCGACCATCACCGTGAAGTCGGTGATCGCCGGGGAGTAGACCGCGCCGCCCGCGCACGGGCCGACCACCAGGGAGATCTGCGGGATCACCCCGGAGGCGAGGGTGTTGCGGCGGAAGATCTCGCCGTAGGCGCCGAGCGAGGCCACGCCCTCCTGGATGCGGGCGCCGCCGGAGTCGTTGATGCCGATGACCGGGCAGCCGGTCCTCAGGGCGAAGTCCATCACCTTGGTGATCTTCTGCCCGTAGACCTCGCCCAGCGCGCCGCCGAAGACGGTGAAGTCCTGGGAGAAGACGGCCACCGGGCGCCCGTCCACCGTGCCGTAGCCGGTGACCACGCCGTCGCCGTAGGGGCGGTTGTCCGCCAGTCCGAAGTTGGCCGAGCGGTGCCGGGCGAACTCGTCCAGCTCCGTGAAGGAGCCCTCGTCCAGCAGCAGCCCGATCCGCTCGCGTGCCGTCAGCTTGCCCTTGGCGTGCTGCTTCTCCACCGCCCGCGCCGAACCCGCATGGGTGGCCTCCTCGATGCGCCGCTCCAGATCCGCGATCCGGCCCGCGGTCGTGTGGAGATCCTGGTCCTCGGGGGCTGTCTCGACGGCTGGGCTCTGCTGTTCGGACACGGGCGCGGCTCCTCGTGGTGAACGGGTTGCTACCGGCTTGCTACCGACTCGTAGCGTATCGGCGGGCGGGTACCCCGGCGGTGCGGCGTTTGCCACACCTACCCTGTCTTGCATGACACCGCGGGAGCCCTCGGAAAACCCGGACAGCTCGGACGACTCCTCGGACAACCCCTGGTCCGACTTGGACAGACCACCGCTGAACGCCGCCGCGCTGCGCCGCGCGCTCCTGCGGCCCGGCGCGCTGTGGACCTCTGTGGAGGTGGTCACCCGCACCGGCTCCACCAACACCGACCTGGCCGCCCGGGCGGCCAGGGGCGCGGCGGGCCGGGGCGCGGTGCTGGTCGCCGAGGCGCAGACCGCCGGCCGCGGCCGGCTGGAGCGGGCCTGGACGGCGCCGCCCCGCTCGGGTCTGTTCTTCTCGGTGCTGCTCACCCCGGACGTACCGGCCGGGCGCTGGGGCTGGCTGCCGCTGCTCGCCGGGATCGCCACGACCGAGGCCCTGGCCCGTACCGCCGGGGTGGACACCGCGCTGAAGTGGCCCAACGACCTCCTGGTGCGGGACGGGGACACCGAGCGCAAGATCGGCGGCATCCTCGCCGAGCGGGTCGCCACCCCGGACGGGACCGCCGCGGTGGTGCTCGGCCTCGGGATCAACGTCTCGCTGCGCGCGGACGAGCTGCCGGTGCCCACCGCCGGTTCGCTGGCGCTGGCGGGGGCGCGCGGTGCCGCCGGCACGGACCGCGATCCGCTGCTGCGCGCGGTGCTGCGCTCGCTGGAGGACTGGTACGGCCGCTGGTGCGAGGTGGACGGCGACCCGGAGGCGAGCCGGCTCCGCCAGGCGTACACCGCCGGGTGCGCCACACTCGGCCGGCGGGTGCGCGCCCTGCTGCCGGGCGGGGCGGAGGCGGTGGGCGAGGCGGTCGCGGTGGACGGTGCGGGACGGCTGGTCCTGGCCGGCCCCGAGGGGGTGCAGCGGCCGGTGGACGCGGGCGACATCGTGCACCTCAGGCCCGCGTCCGGCGGGGCGCCCGGGGGACCGCCGGAAGGATCACCGGGAGAGTGAGCCAGGGCACACCTGCCGTATCGTTGACTCGACCCGGCGCGGTGGGCGCGGGGGCGGTGAGTGGATCGGAAGGGCAGTGGACGACTCGGGCACCCCGGCCGGAGAGCCGGAGCCGGCGGCCAGGGAGGCGGCGGACAGGAACGCGACCCCTGCCGCGGCCCCCGCTGAAGAGGATCCGCTCGCGCTCCGCATCGAGCAGCTGATCCTGGGCGCCGAGCGGCGCTACACACCCTTCCAGGCGGCCCGGGCCGCCGACGTCCCGATGGAGCTGGCGGCCCGCTTCTGGCGCGCGATGGGTTTCCCCGACATCGGCCAGGCCCGGGCGCTGACCGAGGCCGACGTGATCGCGCTGCGGCGGCTGGCCGGCCTGGTGGAGGCCGGGCTGCTCAGCGAGCCGATGGCGGTGCAGGTGGCGCGTTCCACCGGGCAGACCACCGCCCGGCTGGCGGAGTGGCAGATCGACTCCTTCCTGGAGGGGCTGACCGAGCCGCCCGAGCCGGGGATGACCCGTACCGAGGTGGCGTACCCGCTGGTGGAGCTGCTGCTGCCGGAGCTGCAGGAGTTCCTGGTGTACGTCTGGCGGCGGCAGCTGGCCGCCGCCACCGGCCGGGTGGTGCAGGCCGCGGACGACGAGGAGATGGTGGACCGGCGCCTGGCGGTCGCCTTCGCCGACCTGGTCGGTTTCACCCGGCTGACCCGGCGGCTGGAGGAGGAGGAGCTGGGCGAGCTGGTCGAGGCGTTCGAGACCACGGCCGCCGACCTGGTCGCCGCGCACGGCGGCCGGCTGATCAAGACCCTGGGCGACGAGGTGCTCTACGTGGCCGACGGCGCGGGCACCGCGGCCGAGATCGGGCTGCGGCTGATCGAGACCCTCGCCAACGACCCGACGATGCCCGAGCTGCGGGTGGGCATGGCGCTGGGCACGGTCACCACCCGGATGGGGGACGTCTTCGGGAACACGGTCAACCTGGCCAGCCGGCTGACCTCCATAGCCCCCAAGGACACGGTCCTGGTGGACGAGGCGCTGCGTGCGGAGCTGGTCGCCGCCGGGGACGCGCCCGAGTCGGAGAAGGAGGCCGACGACGCCTCGGGGTACCGCTTCGCCCTCCAGCCCCTCTACCAGCGTCCGGTGCGCGGGCTCGGCGTCGTCGAGCCGTGGCTGCTGTCCCGCCGTGTCTCCCCCTGAACCCCTCCGCCGTCCTTCCCCGGCTCCGTCCCGTCCCGGTCCGGCGCGGATGGCATGATGCGCTGCGTACGGCAGTGAGCGATCGTTAACCGGAGGGACGGCGTGGGCGGCGTGAACGGCGGCAGGGACGGCAGGGCGGACGGCGGCACGGACGGCGGCACCGGGGAGGAGCGGTACGGCGAGTGGGTCGCGGTGCGGCGCGAGACGGACACCCATGTCGCCGAGCTGGTGCTGGACCGGCCGGCGGCGATGAACGCCGTCTCCACCGAGCTGGCCCGCCGGCTCGGCGAGGCGTGCGCGGCCCTAGCCGCCGACCGCGGGGTGCGGGCCGTGGTGCTGAGCTCCACCCACGAACGGGCGTTCTGCGTGGGCGCCGACCTCAAGGAGCGCAACTCCTTCACCGACGCCGACCTGGCGCGGCAGCGCCCGTACGCCCGTGCCGCCTACACCGGGGTGCTCCAGCTGCCGGTGCCGGTGGTCGCGGCCGTGCACGGGTACGCGCTCGGCGGCGGCTTCGAGCTGGCCCTGGCCTGTGACCTGATCGTCGCCGACCCCACCGCCGTGGTCGGGCTGCCGGAGGTGTCGGTCGGGGTGATCCCCGGCGGCGGCGGCACCCAGCTGCTGCCCCGCCGGGTGGGCGCGGCCCGCGCCGCGGAGCTGATCTTCACCGCGCGGCGGGTGGCGGCGGACGAGGCCCGTGAGCTGGGCCTGGTCGACCATCTGGTGGCCGAGGGGCGGGACCGCGCCGAGGCGCTGGAGCTGGCCCGGCGCATCGCGGCGAACTCCCCGGTGGGCCTGCGGGCGGCCAAGCGGGCGCTGCGCACCGGCTGGGGTCTGGACCTGCACGCGGGCCTGGAGGTGGAGGACGCGGCCTGGCGCTCGGTGGCGTTCTCCGGGGACCGCGCCGAGGGCGTGGCCGCCTTCAACGAGCGGCGGGCGCCGCGCTGGCCCGGTGAGTGAGCCGGTCGGCGCGCCGGAGCGAAGGCTCATAACCTGGGTCGTATGAGATGGGTACGGCATGGGTGACGACGCGCGGCTGCGGGCCGTCGTAGGACTGGCGCAGGCGATGGCCGCCGCCCATACGCTCCGCGACGTCGCCCACGCCGCGGCCGAGGGCGCGCGGACCGCGATGGACGGCTCCTTCGCGGCCGTCTCCGTCTGGGAGCGCGCGCGGGGGCGGCTGCGGGTGCTGGTGAACACGGGCAAGCGGCAGGGGGACGAGGAGGAGTTCCCCGAGGACGAGTCGTACCCGGTCCACGACTTCCCGGAGATCACCGGCTTCCTGCACCGGCGCTGGACGGGCGGCGGCGAGCCGCGCGCCTGGGTGGAGACGGCGGACGGCGCCCGCCACGGGACCGGCGGGGGGCCGGTCACCGCCCGGCGGGCCGCCGCGCTGCGCCACCGCGGGCGGGGCTGCTGCGTGGTGGCCCCGATCGTGCTGCACGGCCGGCCGTGGGGCGAGCTGTATGTGGCGCGGGAGGCGGGGCAGCCGGTCTTCGACCGGTCCGACACGGACTTCGCCACCGTCCTGGCGGCGGTGATCGCGGCCGGGATCGCCCAGACCGAGCGGCTGGAGGAGGTGCGCCGGCTGGCGTTCACCGATCCGCTCACCGGGCTGGCGAACCGGCGGGCGGTGGACATACGCCTGGACGAGGCGCTGGAGCGGCACCGGGCGGACGGTACGGTGGTGAGCCTGCTGGTCTGCGACGTCAACGGACTCAAGGCGGTCAACGACGAACTGGGGCACGAGGCGGGCGACCAGCTGCTGGAACGATTCGCCTCGGTGCTGTCCCTGTGCGGCGCGATGCTCCCCGACACCCTGGCCGCCCGGCTGGGCGGTGACGAGTTCTGCCTGCTGACGGTGGGGCCGCCGGCGGACGAGGTGGTCCGGGTCGCGGACGAGGTCTGCCGCCGGGCCGCCGAGCTGGAGCGGGGCGAGGGGGTCGCCTGCGGGGTCGCCTCGACGGGCGATCCGATAGGCCCGGTCCGCTCGGCCCGCCGGCTGTTCCGGCTGGCGGACGCGGCCCAGTACCGCGCGAAGGCCGCCCGTACGGACAAGCCGGTGGTGGCCGGGCGCGAGGAGGTGGTCGTCCGCCTCGCGGACGAGGCCGAGGAGGGGGAGAAGGGCGAGGGGGCGAAGGGGGCACCGGGGGAGCGGAGGCGTCCGGGCCGCGGGCGGGACCGCCGGCGCTTCCGCGGCCTGGACGTCTGACCCCTCGGACGGTGCGGACGGTGCGCGGCTTCGCGCTCGGGATGTGATCCCGGCCACCCGGACCCGGTGCGGCGGGCTCGTGACAGCGCGCGATTCACTCCCTAGTGTTCCTGAATATGAATATGCAGCATCGTGTCGTTGTCGGCACCGCCGGCACCACCGCCGAGGACGTCGTCGCCGTCGCCCGGGACCTGGCGCGGGTCGAGCTCTCCGGCGAGGCGGTCGACGCCCTCGCCGCCGCCCGGCGGATCGTCGAGGACCTGGCCGCCGGACCGGAACCCGTCTACGGCGTCTCCACCGGCTTCGGCGCCCTCGCCGTCCGGCACATCCCCACCGGGCTCCGGACACGGCTGCAGCGCAACATCGTCCGCTCGCACGCCGCCGGGATGGGACCGCGGGTGGAGCGCGAGGTGGTGCGGGCGCTGATGTTCCTGCGGCTGAAGACCCTGGCCTCGGGGCACACCGGGGTGCGGCCCGAGGTCGCCCGCGCCCTCGCCGGCCTGCTCAACGCGCGGATCACCCCCGTCGTCCACGAGTACGGCTCGCTGGGCTGCTCCGGCGACCTCGCGCCGCTGGCGCACTGCGCGCTGGCGCTGATGGGCGAGGGTGAGGCCGCCGGGCCCGACGGGGCCGTGCGCCCCACGGCCGAACTGCTGGCCGAGCACGGCCTGGCCCCCGTCGAACTGCGCGAGAAGGAGGGTCTGGCGCTGCTCAACGGCACCGACGGCATGCTCGGCATGCTCGTGCTGGCCTGCGCCGACCTCGCCCACCTGCTCACCTGCGCCGACATCACCGCCGCCCTCACCCTGGAGGCGCTGCTGGGCACGGAGAAGGTGCTCGCGCCCGAGCTGCACGCCGTCCGCCCGCACCCCGGGCAGGCCGCGTCCGCCGCCAACATGCGCAGGATGCTGCACGGCTCCGGGCTCACCGGCCACCACCAGGACGACGCCCCGCGGGTGCAGGACGCCTACTCGGTGCGCTGCGCCCCCCAGGTCGCCGGCGCGGGCCGCGACACCCTGGCGCACGCCCGTACCGTCGCCGAACGGGAACTGGCGGCGGCCGTGGACAACCCGGTGGTGCTCCCCGGGGAGGGGCGGGTGGAGTCCAACGGGAACTTCCACGGCGCCCCGGTCGCCTACGTGCTGGACTTCCTGGCCATCGCCGCCGCCGACCTGGCCTCCATCGCCGAGCGCCGCACCGACCGGCTGCTGGACCGCAACCGCTCCCACGGCCTGCCGCCCTTCCTGGCGGGCGACGCGGGGGTGGACTCCGGCCTGATGATCGCGCAGTACACCCAGGCCGCCCTGGTGAGCGAGCTGAAGCGGCTGGCGGTCCCGGCCTCGGTGGACTCCATCCCGTCCTCGGCGATGCAGGAGGACCACGTCTCGATGGGCTGGTCGGCCGCCCGCAAACTGCGCACCGCCGTCGACTGCCTGGGCCGGGTGATCGCCGTCGAGCTGTGCGCCGCGGCCCGCGCGCTCCGGCTGCGCGCCGCGGACGGGCTGACCCCGGCGCCCGCCGCCGCGGCCGTGCTGGCCGCGGCGGAGGAGGCGGGAGTGGCCGGACCGGGGGAGGACCGCTATCTGGCGCCGGAGTTGGCCGCGGCGGAGGCGTTCGTGCGCGGGGGAGGGCTGGTGGCGGCGGCCGAGTCCGTCACCGGGCCGCTGGCGTGAGGCCGGCGCGGCCGGAGCGGATGTGGGCGTGGGCCAGCAGGACACCGCCCACGCTCAGGAAGCCGAGGCCGCCGAAGAGGTAGGGCGTGGTGTTGAAGCTTCCGGTGTCGGCCAGTTCGGCGCCCTGCGCGGAGTCGCTCCCGGACGGGCCCTGCGCCTGTGAACGGGCCTGTCCCTGTTCCTGGGGCTGCCCCTGGACCTGTTCCTGGGGCTGGGTCTGCACGGTGCCGGGCCGGGCGGGGGCGCCGTCCCCGGTGGCGTTCGCGGACGGTACGAACCACAGACCGCACAGGAGGCCGCCCGCGACGGCGGCGGTCACCAGCGGTCGGCGATGTGCTCGCACGGAAGAGCCCCCTCGGTGCTGCGAGTCGACGGTGCGGAGAACGATGCTAGCCATGCGGGACGGGGCGCGGGAAGGGCGGTCCGGAGGAAGGTTCGCGCGCCCTCTGCGATTCCGGTCACACCGTGACATAAGGCTGTCAATGCTCAGAAAAACCATGGAGAATGGGAGTCGTGTGATCGGGTGCCACCGTGTGGTGAGCGTTCGATAACAATACGGAACGGCTGGGGAATTCCCCGCCCGACGCTGCAACCCTCCGCCCGGCACGGATGTCTTAGCCCACAGTCCTACCCTGGGGGGAACGGGTGGCGGCTCCCTCGCGTTCTTGTACGCGTGGCTGTGGGGGGTGGACATCCCGGTCGACCCTCGCCGGACGGTGTGAACGGGGATCGGGACCAGAGGTTCGAAAGCGGATGGAGAAGCGTGTGATGACGGACGGCAAGCGCCGCAGGGGCTTCGTGGCGACAGCCGCGCTGCTCAGTGGGGTGCTCACACTGTCGGCGTGCGGGGGCGGGGACGACGGCGACGGATCCGGCTCCGATTCCGCGAAGAAGCCGGACAAGCAGCAGTCCCAGGTCGACAGGGCCGCGGCCGAGGAGGCCTCCGAGGCGCGAATAGTCATCTCGCCCAAGAGCGGCTCGGACAACGCGAGCATCAACGGCACCAAGGTCACCGTGGAGAAGGGCAAGCTCACCTCGGTGACGCTCAAGGTCGCCGCCACCGGTGAGGAGGTGGCCGGCACGCTGGCCGCCGACGGCACCAGCTGGAAGCCGGACGGCTCGCTGGAGCGCTCCACCCGGTACACGCTGAGCGCGCAGGCCGAGGACGCCAAGGGCCGCGAGATCCACGAGAACGCGACCTTCACCACCGTCTCGCCCACCAACAGCTTCATCGGCTACTTCACGCCCGAGGACGGCTCGACCGTGGGCGTCGGCATGCCGGTCTCCTTCAACTTCGACAAGGGCATCACCAACAAGAAGGCCGTACAGGAAGCGATCGAGGTGAACTCCACCGGCGGCCAGGAGATCGTGGGCCACTGGTTCAGCGACACGCGCCTCGACTTCCGCCCCCAGGAGTACTGGAAGGCCAACACCAAGGTCACCGTCGACATCAACCTCGACGGCGTCGAGGGCGCCCCGGGCATCACCGGCGTCCAGGACAAGACCTTCAGCTTCACCGTCGGCCGCGCCCAGGTCAGCACGGTGGACGCGAAGAGCAAGAGGATGGAGGTCGTCCGCGACGGCAAGACCGTCAAGACCGTCAAGATCTCGGCCGGCGCTCCCGAGACCCCGACCTACAACGGTCAGATGGTGATCTCCGAGAAGTACAAGGAGACCCGGATGAACGGTGCGACGGTCGGCTTCACCGACGACGACGGCGAGGGCGAGTACGACATCCCGGACGTGCCGCACGCCATGCGGCTGTCCACCTCGGGCACCTTCATCCACGGCAACTACTGGGGTGCCGACTCGGTCTTCGGCAACGTCAACACCAGCCACGGCTGCGTGGGCCTGAACGACGTCAAGGGTGCGAACGACCCCAACCAGGACGGTGCCTGGTTCTTCCGCGAGTCGCTCATCGGTGACGTGGTCATCGTGAAGAACTCCGACGACAAGCAGATCGCCCCGGACAACGGCCTCAACGGCTGGAACATGTCCTGGGAGGACTGGAAGGCGGGCTCCGCCCTCTGACCGTCCGCCGAGGGCAACCTGACACGTCCCGCCCGGAGGCGGCGGGCCCGGCGCTCCCCGCGCCGGGCCCGCCGCCTCCGGCGTTCCCCGCCTCCCCGGACCCCGGTGCGCGTCCGTACGCCCCGGTGCGCGCTCCCCGTCTCCCGCACCGCGCCCGGCGTCCCCCGGTCTCCTGACGGAGGGCCAGACGGGGCTCCCCCGAAGGACGTTGCGGCCCGCTCCGGGGTCCGGTTGCCCCAAAGGGCAGAGCGGGCGGGGAAAACCGCCGGAGTCGAACCCGCGGGTAGGAACGGGCGTCTCCACCAGTGCGAAGGCCGGTGCGCCGGACGGACGCGGCAACGCGACCGCCCCGCCACCGAAGGGCGGGCCACCGAGTCCCGCGGTGCCCTGGAGAACACCAGCTCCCCGACGACGGCACGGACGGCATGAACAGCGTGAACGGCATGCCGCCGGGGCGCCGCGGCGCTGCGCCGTTCCGGCCTCCCGCGCACGGGACCGGACGCGGGGGCCACCGGGGCTCCCCGCCTGTGGTGTGACACCACCAGGGGGAGAAGTTGAGACACAGAAGGACAGCGGGCGCCGCGTCGGCGGCCACCGTGCTGGCCGTCGCGCTGACGGCGGGGCTGATCACCTCGTCGTCCGCCACCGCGGAGACACCGTCCGCCGGCGGCGGTCCCGCGCGGCAGTACACCTGGGGCGGCGAGGACGGCAGCTCCGTCACGCTCATCACCGGCGACCGGGTGCTGCTCGACGGCGACGGCAAGGTGCGGGGCGTGATCCGCGCCGAGGGCCGCGAGGACGTGCCCATGCAGATCATCAGCACCAAGAAGCACACCTATGTCCTGCCGCAGGACGTCACCCGGCTCGTCCGCGAGCGGAAGCTGGACCGGCGGCTGTTCGACGTCACCGAGCTGAGCCGTGCCGAGTACCGCGAGCGGGCCGGCGACGGGGTGCCGTTCATCGTCACCTACCGGGGCGGCAGCCCCGCGGCCAGGGCGGAACTGCACGCCGAGGCCGACCCGGAGGTGCGCGCCACCCTGGAGTCCGTCAACGGCGAGGCGCTGACCGTCACCGAGGAGGGCGCCACCGACGCCTGGACCGCCCTGACCCGGCCGTCCGGCGCCCCCGGACAGCTGACGGCGGCGCCCGGGGTGGCCACCGTCTCGCTCGACGGCATCAAGCGGGCGCTGCTGGACCGCAGCACCGCCCAGATCGGCGCCCCCACCGCCTGGCAGGCGGGCTACGACGGCGAGGGCGTCACCGTCGCCGTCGTCGACACCGGCGTCGACGCCACCCACCCCGACCTGAAGGGGAAGGTCGTCAAGGAGAAGAACTTCTCCACCGCCAGGACCGCGAGGGACGCCGACGGTCACGGCACCCATGTCGCCTCCACCGTCGCGGGCACCGGCGCCAAGTCGGGCGGCAAGTACAGGGGAGTCGCTCCCGGCGCCAAGCTGATCAGCGCCAAGGTCCTCGACGACGCCGGCTACGGCAGCGACTCGGAGGTCATCGCCGGCCTGGAGTGGGCCGTCGAGCAGGGCGCCAAGATCGTCAACGTCAGCCTCGGCGACACCGACACCGCCGAGGTGGACCCGATGGAGGAGGCCGTCAACCGGCTGTCGGAGCGGCACGACGTCCTCTTCGTCGTCGCCGCGGGCAACTCGGGTGAGTTCGGTCCCGTCACCATCGGCGACCCCGCCGGCGCGGAGGCCGCGCTGACCGTCGGCGCCGTGGACAAGCAGGGCAGGCTCGCGGAGTTCTCCTCCATCGGCCCGCTGCCCGGCGCCGGCACCGTCAAGCCCGATCTGACCGCCCCCGGGCAGGACATCGGCGCCGCGGCCGCCAAGGGCAGCACCACCGAGCGGGAGGGGAAGCGGGTCGCCGACGGCTACGTGTCCATCTCCGGCACCTCCATGGCCACCCCGCATGTCGCGGGTGCCGCCGCCCTGCTCGCCCAGCAGCACCCCGACTGGAGCGCCGAGCGCATCAAGGCCGCACTGACCGCCTCCGCCAAGCCCGGCGAGTACAGCCCGTTCCAGCAGGGCACCGGCCAGGCCGACCTGGTCCGGGCGATGAAGCAGACGGTCTTCGCCGAGCCCGTCTCGATCGACTTCGGGCTGGCCCAGTGGCCGCACGGCGACGACAAGCCGGTCACCAAGCCCCTCACCTACCGCAACACGGGCACCGAGGACGTCACCCTGGCGCTGACGGCCGCCGGCACCCGCCCCGACGGCGGGGCCGCCCCGGCGGGCATGTTCACCCTCGCCGCCGACCAGGTCACCGTCCCGGCGGGTGGCACCGCCACCGTCGACGTCACCGCCGACACCCGGCTCGGCGGCAGCGTCACCGGCGGCTACGCCGTGACGGTCACCGCGACCGGCGGCGGGCAGACCGTCCGCAGCACCGGCGCCGTCCACCGCGAGGCGGAGAGCTACACCCTGACCGTCAGGCACCTCGGACGCGACGGGAAGCCGACCGGTTCCTGGGACGGGAACGTCACTTCCTACGAGGGCTTCCTCAGCGAGCCCGTCGGGCTGCCGCACAGCGAGACCGGCACCAGCACCGTCCGCCTGCCCAAGGGCAGCTACGCGGTCTCCAGCGACATCCTCACCCTCGACGCGGCGGGGAAGAAGACCCGGGGCCAGGACTGGCTGCTGGCCCCCCGGGTCCAGCTCACCAAGGACACCACGCTCACCTTCGACGCCCGCAGGGCCAAGCCGATCACCATGACGGTGCCCGACAAGAAGGCCCGGCAGACCGATGTGAACCTCAACTTCCTCGGTGTCTCCGCCGACGAGGACGAGGGCGCGTACATCGTGGAGAAGAGCGTCCCGGCACCGCCGGCCGGCTTCCGCACCGCGCAGGTCGGCGGTGTGGCGGGCCTGGAGACGGCCGAGTCGGCGGCCGGGACCCGCTGGGCCAACGGCAGCACCGAGTACCACACCTTCCACACCCGCACCGGCGGCTTCTACACCGGTCTGACCCAGAACAACGCGAAGTCGGACATGGCGAAGATCACCGTCAGGACGGGCTCCACCGCCGCCGGACGCCGCGGCGAGCTGGCCCCCGTGCCGGCCGGCGGCCAGTGGTTCACCGGCCGGAAGCGCACGTTCCCGGCCACCACGACGATGTACGTCCGGGCCAAGGAGAAGACGGCCGCCTGGGGTCTGGAGTACTACCAGTACGCCCCGGACGGCGCCGCCGAGGGCGGGTACTACACCGACGAGCGCAGGTACGCGGCGGGCAAGAGCTACACCCACACCCTCAACAACGGCGTCTTCGGCCCCTGCCTGACCGAGTACGGGGGGATCCACCGCGACGGGGACACCCTCTACGGCGAGGACCACCCGTTCGCGGACGGCTCGTGCAACATCGGCGGCACCGAGTACGACTCGGCGAGGACCACCCTGTACCGCAACGGCAAGAAGCACGAGTCGGTCGACGCGCCGCTGTACGGCATGGAGTTCACGCTCCCGAAGGGCAAGGCGGAGTACAAGCTGGCCACCACCGTCAGCCGCAGCAAGCCCTCCAGGCTGAGCACCAAGGTCAGCTCCACCTACACCTTCACCTCGGCCCGTCCCGGGGACATCAGCGCGCTGCCGGTCTCGGCGGTGCGCTACACCCCGACGCTCAACCTGGACGGCACCTCCAAGGCGAAGACCGGCAAGTCGGTTCCGGTGACCCTCCAGGGAGCGGCGGCGAAGAACCGCAAGAACCTGAAGTACCTGAACTTCTACGTCTCCTACGACAGCGGCAAGACCTGGAAGAAGCTCACCCTGAAGAACAACAGGCTCACGGTGAAGAACCCCGCCAAGGGCAAGGGCGTGTCGTTCAAGGTGAACCTCCGGGACAAGAAGGGCAACGCCCTGTCCCAGACGATCATCAACGCCTACCGCACCAGGTGACCCACCGGTTCGCCCCCGGCGCCTGAGCCACTCGGGCGACCGGAGCACCGCACGGCACCGGCGGCCCGCCGGGAGCACCCGCTTCCGGCGGGCCGCCGCCGTGCGCGTCCCGCCCCCCCGTTCCGCCCGGAAAATCCAGAATCCCCGCATAACGCACTGTTCACCGGGGACCCGAAGACAGGAGGGGGGAACGCACAGAACCGGACTGCCGAAAGGACGTGGCACAAGTGAAGGTCGCCTTTCTCGTGGCCCCCGAGGGCGCGGAGCAGGTGGAGCTGACCGAACCGTGGCAGGCCGTGATCGACGCCGGCGGGAACCCCAGCCTGCTGTCCACCGGCAGCGGGGAGGTCCAGGCGTTCAACCACCTCGAACCGGCCGACACCTTCCCGGTGGACCGGCAGGTCGCCGACGCGGCGGTCGAGGACTACGACGCCCTGGTACTGCCCGGCGGTGTCGCCAACCCCGACTTCCTGCGGGCGGACGAGAACGCCGTCGCCTTCGTGCGGGGCTTCTTCGACGCCGGCAAGCCGGTGGCCGTGATCTGCCACGGACCGTGGACGCTGATCGAGGCGGACGTGGTGCGCGGCCGGAAGATCACCTCGTGGCCCAGTCTGCGGACGGACCTGCGCAACGCGGGCGCCAACTGGGTGGACGAGCAGGTCGTGGTCTGCACGGGCGGACCCAACACCCTGGTCAGCAGCCGCAAGCCGGACGACCTCAAGGCGTTCAACCAGGCGTTCCTGAAGGAGTTCAGCGCTGTGGCGGCCTGACGGCCCCGGCCGCGCGGACCCCGTCCGCGCGCCTGCTCCCACCCGGCCCCCGGCCCGCGGCGTCCGCCCGCGACCGGGGGCCGGGCCGTGCCCGCCCGCTCGTCCCGCTCACCCCGCCGGCTCGTCCGCCACCGGGAGCCGGACGGCCAGCAGGGCGCGGTCGTCGGGGAACTCGGCACCGGGCTGGTGGTGCAGGAACAGATCACACAGCTCGTCCACGGTACGGCCGGCGCTGTCCCGGGCGAGGGCGGCCAGCCGGGCGAGCCCGACGTCCAGCGACTCCCCGCGGCGCTCGATCAGCCCGTCGGTGTAGAGCAGCAGGGTCTCGCCGCCGCGGACGGTGAGCCGCGCCTCCCGGTACCGCACCTTCGGCACCGGGCCCAGCGGCGGCGCGAGCGCCCGGTCGAGATACCGGCTGCCGCCGTCGGCCCCGACCAGCAGGGGCGGCGGATGCCCGGCCCGGGCGTAGCGCACCGCGCCGGTGCGGTGGTTCAGCACCAGATAGCAGGCGGTGGCCATCAGACCGGGGTGGTAGGAGTCGACGAAGGCGTTGAGCTCCCGCAGGACGGCGGCGGGGGAGTTGCCGAAGCGCAGGACGATGCCGCGCAGGGCGGCGCTGATCCGGGCCATGGCGGCGGCCTCGGCCAGCCCGTGCCCGGCCACGTCCCCGATGCTCACCCCGGTGCGGTCCGCGTCCAGCGCGTAGACGTCGTACCAGTCGCCGCCGACCTCGACCATGCTGGTGCCGGGGGCGTAACGGCAGGCCGTCCCCAGGCCGGGGACGGCCGGCAGCACCGGCAGCAGGCTGCGCTGCAGCCGCTCGGCCAGCCGGTGCTCGTGCTCGTACAGCCCGGCACGGCGCAGCGCCTGGGCGATCTGCTGCACGACGGCGGTGATGTGCTCCCGCTCCGGGGCGGGAGCGCTCCCGTAGTGGATGACGAGGTCCCCCAGGAGCAGACCGGACACCTCCAGCGGCACCCGCGCGGCGGCCCCGGCGGCCCGCTCGCCGCCGGGGCCGCGGACCGCCGGCCGGTCGAGGTCGACCCAGTCGTCCCCCGAGATCGCCAGCAGGCTCTCGGCGGGTTCCAGGGACGGCACCAGCCGCCGCGAGTGCAGTTCCAGGACGACCTCCGCGGCGTCCAGCGCGGCGGGGGCGGTCTGCCGGGTCGCCCGGACGACCTCGGCCAGCGTGGTCGCCGCGGCCAGGGCGGCGGTGAAGCGGTACAGGCGCTGCATGCGCGCCCGCCCGGCCTGCTCGGCGGCGAGCAGCCGCCCGCGCTCGGCCTCGGCCGCCCGGCGGAAGGCGACCTCCTGGTTGAGGGCCGACACCTGCTGGGTCAGCGCCACGAACTGGTCCCCGTGGTCCAGCCGGGTCAGATGGAGCTGCACCGTCGCGTCCGGGCCCCGCCACCACACCGCCCGCGCGCCGTGGCAGCGGAACCGCACCGGCTCGCCGTCGGGGCCCTTGACCGTCATGGCGCCCGGCAGGGGATCGCCGCTGCGCAGCCAGTGGTCCATGAGCCTGCGCAGCGTGTCCGGTCCGTCGGCCGCCAGCTCGAACAGGACGCCCCCGACGGACAGGCCGGGAAGGGACCGGGCCGCGGTGGGGTTCGCGGCGAGGACCCGGCCGTCCGCCGCGCACAGCAGGACCGGGTCGGGCAGTGGTCTGGTGACGGCCTGGAACAGGCCGAGATCCATCGGGTCCCCGTCCCGGTTATGGCTGCTGCCGGACGAGGGCGCCGTCGTCGAAGTACTCCCGTCCCCCGTACTCCGCCGCCGGGTCCGGATCGGCCTTCAGCCGCACCACGACCCTGCACCCGGCGTCGCCGCGGGCGATCGTCTCCGCCAGCTCGACCCTGGCGTAGCCCAGGTTCCGCGCGGCCACGGTGCCGAAGACGTTCGAGGTCATCATGCACATCGACTCGCGTCCCACCACCTTCTCGGCGAACGGGCAGCTGCGGCCGGCCAGCACGATCTTCTCGTCGTCCTGCTCGACGACGCGGAAGTCGCCCCGGATGCGCTGCTTGAGGTCCACCAGCACCTCGGCCACCTGCTCGCGGCCGAGCCGCTCGACGGCCAGGGCCCGGGTGTAGGACTCGTTGATCTGGGTGCCCACCGACTGGCCGACCAGGCTGATGTAGCCGGAGGCCTCCTGGAGTCCGACGACCGCCTCCAGGGAGGTGGCCAGCTCCCGCACCAGCGTGCGCATGAAAACGTCCCGTTCCAGCGGGATGTCGAGCTCCGCCGCGTGCTTCACACTGGCCCTCCGCGCCGCCGTGACCGGTACCGCACGGTGCGCGCGGCTCCTCCACGGTAAGTTGCCGGGACCACAAGGGCAATCAAGCCGGGAACCGGCCGTCCCGCCGCCGCACGGGCGGGTCCGGAGGAGGGCCGCCAGGCCCGTGAGGGACGGCGCGGGGCCGGGAGGCGGTGGCCGTACCCCCGTTCCGGCCACTTCCCCCCGGCCCCCGTTCACACCCGCGAGGCGGGTGGGACCTCAGCCGCCGGGCCTCTCCCCGGCGGACGGTTCCGCCGCGACCACCGCGGCCGCCACGCCCGCCGGGGCCTGCCGCAGGGACGCGGCGATCCCGTCCGCGTCACGGAGGACCACGACGGCCGGATCCTGTCTGCTGGAACCGAACATGACAGGATCCTCCCCCGAAAGCGGTCCGGAGCCCAGCGAATTGAGGCACTTCTGAGGTCCCGCCGGCGGTACGGCGCCGTGCGCCGGCACCACGCGCACGGCCGCCGGTCCCGGGCACGGGGGCCCGGGACCGGCGGCCGGGAGGGCGTCAGGCGTCCCGGAGGAATCAGACTGTCCGGGCTGTCCGGACCGCCCGCGCCGCCCGGATCAGTTGGCGTCCACCAGGCCGTGCGGCGGCACGGTCACCGTACGGGCGCCCTTCTCGCCACCCAGGACGACCTTGCGCAGCGCGCTGTTGTTGTCCGTGTCGGTCTCC
The DNA here is from genome assembly GCF_036323805.1 of Streptomyces rubellus. Lineage (NCBI taxonomy): Bacteria > Bacillati > Actinomycetota > Actinomycetes > Kitasatosporales > Streptomycetaceae > Streptomyces > Streptomyces rubellus. The sequence continues at coordinate 159,324 of NZ_JAZDCX010000005.1, read as the reverse complement.
TTCAGCCGCTGCTCGGGGTTGGCCAGCACCTGGATGTAGTAGGTGCCGTTCGGCAGGTCGGTGATGTCGAAGGACTGGTCGGGCAGGTCCTGGGTGTAGGTGTCGCCGGAGCCGACGTCCAGCACCTCGCGGACGGAGATCGAGTTCTCCACCCCGCAGGCGGTGGACAGGTCGGTGTTGTGCGGGTGCCAGTCGGCGTTCTCCACCGTGTAGTCCACGGCGTCGGTGTTGGCCAGGCAGAACGCCTCCTTGCCGCTGCGCACCGCCTCCTTCTTGTCGGCCTTCAGCAGCCGGTAGCTGGCGAAGTCGGTGAAGTGCCAGTGCTCGTGGCCCTCGCGCGGGTCCCACTCCATGGTGCCGGTGGGGGTGTAGCCGACCTGCTTGCCGTCGGCGTCGTGGAAGTACTGGTAGGCGTCCATCAGGTCCTTGCCCGGGGTGCGGAAGCCGTCGACCACCAGCGGCGCGGGGCCCGCGTTCCACACGTTGGCGCTGAAGGCCAGGTAGTCGCGGTCCGGGGCGGACTCGTAGCCGTCGGTGGTGGTGATGCCGTAGGCGGGCAGGGAGCGCAGGTCGGGCAGGGGCACGTCCGGCACGCCCGCCTTGCCGGTGGGGCGCTTGGCGGCGGGTTTCAGCGCGGGCGCCTGCCGGGAGCCGTCCGTAAGGCCCGGCCCGTCACCGATCCCACCGTCGAGCGCGTCACCGCCCTCCTCGCCGTCCGTTCCCCTCACCGGCGCCCAGGGCAGGGCGGGCGGCGCGGGCGGGTACGGTCCGTGGCCCACGTTGTACGCGGGGCCCGCCCGGTCCGCGGCGGCCGCGGGCGGCGCGTCGGCGGCCGGGTGGTGCGCGTGCCCGGCGGTGTGGGAGCCGTGGGCCGAGGCGCCGTCCGGCAGGCTCTCGCCGCCCTCCTCGTCCTCCCAGCTGAGCTCGCGCACGGTCATCGCCACCGTGCGGGGCTCGTCCGCGATGCCGAACGCCTCGCGGTACCGCTCGGCCACGGACACCGTGGCGGTGTACTTCCCGGCCGGCAGCTCGACCTCCTGCTCGCCGTCGTAGCGGTAGGTGTAGGTGTTGGCCGCCCAGCCCTCCTCGATGCCCCACACCGAGCCGAGGGTGAACGGGTTGGTGGGGCAGCTCTCGGGATACCGGGACGTGGCCGGTGCGTCGGGGCTGATCCGGCCGGAGGCGTTGTTCGGGCAGAAGTCCTGGGTCTCCTCCAGGACGGTCTCGCCGCTCTCGTCGGCGACGGTGACCTCCAGGAACCCCGGCAGCCCCGAGAACCGGTCCACCAGACCCTCGGGGAGGACCTCGGTGCGGGTCCCCCCGCCGTCGCGGACGACCTGGGTGGCGACGACCGGGTCGCCGTAGGACTTGCGGGTCACCCTGATCTCCAGCGGCCCGTCCTCGGCGGTGACGTACGTGCCCAGGTCCAGGAAGAAACCGGGCGAGTCCGTCCAGGAGGTGAAGGTCAGCGAGGTGCTGGCGGCGACCAGGCCGAGCTTCGGCGTGCCGTCCGCCCCGTCGTCCTCGGCGGCGGACGCCACGGCGGCGATGCCCGCGGTCACGGCGAGGGCTGTGGTCGCGGCGAGTGCCGAGTGCCACGGGCGGATCCTGTGGGGGCGTGTCATCGTGCTTCGTTCCTCCGATTGCCTGCGGTGACAGATCGGATGACAGTCGGCGAACGGATGAGCCGGCCGGAGCGGTCGGAACACGGCGGGTCTGCCCGCGTCTGCTGTCTCCGGTGCGGATGAGGGAGGAACGGGGCCCCGGGGTTGTCCACAGGCCCGTGAGCGGCCGGTCATTGGCCGAAAACCCGTCGTGGACAACGAATCAGGACGTTCTCCGGGTACTTTCGCCGCGTCGGCGCCCCAGTGTGCTAAGGCGCGAACTCCACGACCGCGCCCGCACGGTGGCCCTCGCCGCCCTCCGCGCCTGAACGCCCCCGAGCGGCGTCGGCCGGGCGACTCCGGCCGGTCCCCGCCCAACCGGCCCACCTACCGGCTCCCGACCCGTTGCCCCACCCGCCCTCACGAACCGGCTCCGCTCGCCGGAGCCGTTCGGGACCGCCGCACGGCCCATGCCGGTGGCCGGACCGGACCGGACCGAAAGCGGCCCGCCGCCTCACCCTCCGCCACCGCGGTGGCCTGCCCCGGTCATCGAGATCCCGTCGCCCGCCGGCCGGCGTTAACCTCGACCACGGAGGACCTCGCGGCAACTCCCCGGCGAGCAACCGAGACCAGGTCCGAGGACGGAGGAGGACGATGAGTCCGGTCGAGATCCCGCAAGCGCTCGGGAAGCCCTCCTACGACTCGGAGAAGGAGATATGGCGCACCCTCTGCGCGTACTGCGAGGCCATCGACACCGCCGACTTCGACGGAGTCGCGAGGCTCTGGAAGCACGGGACGTGGCCTTTCGCGGACGGGCCGGGGCCGGAACCGGTGCGCCGCTGGCTTGACGACCACGTGATCCTGCACGACGGGCAGACGCACACCAAGCACCAGCTCACGAACGTCGTGATCGACGTCGACGAGGACTCGGGAAGCGCTTCCTTCACAAGCTGCGCCAGCATATGGCAGGCACTCGCGGACTTCCCGCTCCAGCCGATCATCTACGCGCGCTTCAACGGCACCTTCGAGCGCGTGGACGGACGGTGGTGGTGGAAGACGCTCGAGGTGATACCGGACCTGACAGGCGATACCAGTCGGCACGTCCGCGGGTGAAGAAGGGCTCACAGAAGAGACGCGCGCTTTTCATCGGGAGATCCCGGACTCCCTGGTCCCGCTCGGCGTCAGCTTCCACCGGCCGACCGGCCCGACGGGGCCTTCTCCCTCACCCCGGGCGCCGGCCCGGGTGCGGCCCGTCCTGCCGTTCGTGGCGGTCAGGAATCCTCGGAGTCCTGCTCGAAACCGAAGTAGACGCTCAGCCAGTACGGCTCGTCCTCGTCGTGCAGGAAGTCCCAGGAGGTGTCGACGAGGAAGACCTCGCGCCCCTCCACCCACTCGGCGGCCTTCCTGAGGACGCCCGCGGCGGTGGTGGCGTGGAACAGCTTCCGGGCGACGGGGTGGACCTGGGTTTCGGCGTCCGAGTCGTCGAACCCCTCCGGGACGTCCAGGCAGAGTCCGGGATCGATCTCCACGGGCTGCGTTCCTTCCGGCGAGTCCACGGGCGCGAGCCGACGGGGGCCGGCGCCCCGAGCACGGCACCCGGTAAGACAGCGGCACCCCCGGGGAGGTCGCCCGTACCGGCGGGCGGCCGGTGGCCGCCGGTGACGTGGGCGTCGTCCGTGCGTACTCCCCGCGGTGGATGCCGCTCACCGCCGGGGCGGAGTGGCAAGCGCGGCGTCCAGAATGCGGCCGATCCCGGAGGCCACCCTGCGGGCACCTGCGCGGCTCTCTCCGAGACGAGCCCCTCTTCCGTCCCCCGAGCAGCGCCGGACGGCATGCCGAACCCACTCCCCCTGGTCGTGACCGACCGTGTGCCGCCGAGGCAGACGACGGCACACAGCGGACATCAACCCGACCGTACCCAGGGAGAGGAGCTGCGACGAGGCCAGGACGTGACGGTCTGCCGACCGCCTACTTCAGTGCCAGGCCGGGGATGAGGGCGATGAGCCCGGACAGGAAGCTCTCCCCACGCCCGCAAGTGTGACCACAGCGGCCTTACTGTCCGAGAACAGACCGGAACAGAACTCCCTGACCTGTCGGCGGAGGATGAGCATCTTCAGTTTCTGCCACCGATGCTGGCGTATGCGGCAGCCCAGGAGCAGGCCGTATGCGTTGTTCCGGCAGCCGTCCTTGTGGCCCCGGACCGGGGCACCGCACGTGACGGGTGCCTGGAAGAAGGACCACACGCCTGTGGCCGCCGAGAGGATGACCACGACTGCCGGTCCGACAGTCCGGTCAACCCACGCCGCAATGAGCAGGGCGCCCGTGAGGACGCCCCACCAGCGTTCCAGTCCGCCGTATCTGCTGCGCGCCGAGGTGGCCATGCCCGGATACTTATGCTCGGACGGACAGCGTTACTCGGGGATGGTTCACATTGGCCGGATCCGATTCAGGGAGCCAGCCATCACTCTCCGGCGGGGGCGATGCCGGTCGGGCAGGAGCGGCCCCAGTTCGTCTCGGACGGGGCACTTAGCTTGACGCCTGTGCCGCCGATGCCGCAGTAGCCGCCCGGGTTCTTGCCGAGGTACTGCTGGTGGCTGGAGTCGCCTGCACACTCCCGTTCACAACTGGTCGAAGGGCGGGACGATCCTCACGACGACGATCAGGCGGTCCCTGGGGGAGGCCAGGAAGTAGAACCAGCCGCCTGCCGCGTCCATACGGCGCAGTCCGCCGGTGCGCGGTCCGTTGCCCAGGTCTCCGATGTCGACGCCCATGCCGGCCAGTTCGGTGAGCTGGGCGGCGAGGCGTTCCACTTCGGCGGTGATCTCGGCCGGTACTCCGCCGGTGACGTGCGCGCTGTCCGGGTCGTATTCCCAGCGCCAGGTGTCACTCACCGCTGGGGCGGGGTGGCGAGCGCGGCGTGCGCGTCGTCCAGGATGCGGCCGATCTCGGAGGCCGCTTTGCGGGCCTGGTCGGCGTCGCCGGTGGCGGCGAGGTCCTCCAACTGCCGCAGCCGCTCCGCCAGGTGGGGATGCCGCTGGATGTGCACCTGGACCGCCCACTGGGCGACGAAGCGCCGCAGCGGCGCGAGGTCGGAGCCCTGCCGCGCCTGGTCGGCGGCCTGGTCAAGCTCCCGGGTGAAGGCAGGCAGGGCCGCCGGTGCGATCTGGGCGACGGCCTGCCGCAGCGCGGCCACCGTGGCGGGCGGCTGGGGGATGAGCGGTCGGCCTGTGGCGGAGGTGGTCATGGCGTCTCCCATGGGCGGGATTCTGCTCGCTGCGGGCAGCGTATCCGGCGGGGGCCGCCCGCAGTCGTCCGAACGAGTGACGACGGCGGACGGCCCGGCCGGTCAGCCCTCTGCCTTGGCCACGCCGACGGGGCAGGCGACACCGGTTCCGCCGATGCCGCAGTAGCCGCCCGGGTTCTTGTCGAGGTACTGCTGGTGGTAGCCCTCGGCCGGGTAGAACGGGCGGGGGGCGGCGGGGAGGATCTCGGTGGTGATCGTGCCGTGGCCCGAGGCGGTCAGGACCGACTGGTACGCCTCGCGCGAGGCCTCCGCGGCGGCCTGCTGGGCGGGGGAGTGGGTGTAGACCGCCGAGCGGTACTGGGTGCCCACGTCGTTGCCCTGGCGGAAGCCCTGGGTGGGGTCGTGGGCCTCCCAGAACACCTTCAGCAGCTCCTCGTAGGAGACCTTCGCCGGGTCGAAGACGACCCGGACGGCCTCGGTGTGCCCGGTCAGGCCCGAGCAGACCTCCTCGTACGTCGGGTTCTCGGTGTGGCCGCCCTGGTAGCCCACCAGGGTCGTCCACACGCCCGGCGTCTGCCAGAACTTCCGCTCCGCGCCCCAGAAGCAGCCCAGGCCGAAGTCGGCGGTCTCCAGGCCCTCGGGGTAGGGGCCCAGCAGGGGGTTGTCCAGGACGGTGTGGCGCGCCGGGACCGTGTAAGGGCGCTCCGGGCGGCCGGGCAGGGCCTCCTCCGGGGTGGGGAGGGACTTCTTGTGGTGGCCGAACAGCATGCTCAACTCTCCTCCGTGCGCCTCGTACGCCTCGTGTGCCGCCGGTGCGTCAGTGCGACGGCGGGGTGCGGGCCGCGTCGCCCCGGGTCTCGTAGCCCGCGACCGCCAGGGCGCGGTACGCCGCGTACTCGGCCGCCGGGTCGCCGCCGTCGACCCACGGCACCGCTCCCACATAACCGTCGACGGCCCGTACCTGTTCCAGGGCCTCCGCGTACCGCTCGGCGCGCACCAGGAAGCACAGCAGCAGATGGCGTACGTGCGGGGCGACGGGGTGGCCGGCGGGGGCGTGGTGCAGGGCGTACTGGGCGCCGGCCACGGCCTGCTCGATCACCGCGCTCCGGTACAGGCCGCTGACCATGTTGGCCTCGGGCAGGTGGTCGTAGACCGCGAAGAGGGGGAGGGCCGGGAGCAGGCTGCCCTCCGGAGCCCGGCCCGCGGCGCCCTCCGCGAAGGAGTAGGCGTCCTCCTTGGAGCCGCAGCCCTTGGCGGACCAGTACCGGAGCGCCGCCAGATGCGCGCCCATGTGGTGCGGGGCCCGGCGGCGGACCTCCTCCCACAGCGCCTCGAAGTCGGCGTGGCGCAGGCCCAGGGCGCGGGCGGCGAACAGGTCGGTGATGTACGGGGTGGGGTCGGCCGGGGCGATGCGGGCCGCCTCGCGGGCGATCTCGCGGGCCTCCTCCAGGATGATCCGCCGGTCCGCCGAGCCGGTGCCGCCCAGCACCTGCCAGACGAGGAACTGCGCGTACACCTGGGCGCAGCCGGCGTCGCGCGGGGACGAGGAGCGCCACTGGCGCAGCCAGCGCGCGTCCTGGGGGACGGGGGCGGCGTCCGGGTCCTTGGAGAGGGAAAGGTCCTTGGAGAGGGAGGGGGAGGGGTCGGCGGGCTCGGCGGGCGGGGGCTGCTCCTCGCCGTCGGCCGGGGCGGTGCGGGAGCGGGCCAGTTCCATGGCCGCCGCGCCCGCCAGCGACTGGACGCGCTGCCAGCGCAGCTCCCAGTCGTCGCCGGTCAGCGCGAGCAGCCGGGCGACGGGCTGCCAGTCCTGGGTCCGCTGGGTCTCCTCCAGCGCGTCGGTCAGCTCCCGGTCGGGGCCGGGCAGCCGCACGTCGAGCCGTTCGGGCGGTACGAAGCCGTAGTGGTCCGGGTCGGTGAGGCGGGCCGGGAGTGCGGCGGAGCCCTCCAGCGCCCGGCGGCGGCGGATCGCGGGAACCACCAGCAGCCCGACGACGGCGGCGATGGCGACGAAGAACAGCAGCGCTTCCATGCCTCTACCGTACGGCCACCGCACGGCCCGCAGACTACGCTCGGGGACCATGAGTGACCAGCACGCAGACCCGAACACGGCCCCGGAGCGGGCGCGGCACTTCGAGACCCTCGCCATCCACGCCGGGCAGGAGCCCGACGCCGCGACGGGGGCGGTGGTGCCGCCGATCCACCAGTCCTCGACGTTCAAGCAGGACGGGGTGGGCGGCCTGCGCGGCGGCTACGAGTACAGCCGCAGCGCCAACCCGACGCGCACCGCCCTGGAGGAGAACCTCGCCGCGCTGGAGGGCGGCCGCCGCGGGCTGGCCTTCGCCTCCGGGCTGGCGGCCGAGGACTGCCTGCTGCGCACCCTGCTGGTGCCCGGCGACCACGTGGTGATCCCCAACGACGCCTACGGCGGCACCTTCCGGCTGTTCGCGAAGGTGGCCGAGCGCTGGGGCGTGGAGTGGGACGTCGCCGACTCCGCCGACCCGGCGGCCGTACGCGCCGCCCTGCGCCCGCGCACGAAGGCGGTGTGGGTGGAGACCCCCAGCAACCCGCTGCTGGGCATCGCCGACATCGCGGCGCTGGCCGGTGTGGCCCGGGAGGCGGGCGCCCGGCTGGTGGTGGACAACACCTTCGCCAGCCCCTACCTCCAGCAGCCGCTCGCGCTCGGCGCGGACGTGGTGGTGCACTCCACGACCAAGTACATGGGCGGCCACTCCGACGTGGTGGGCGGCGCGCTGGTCACCGCCGACGAGTCGCTGGGCGATGAGCTGGCCTTCCACCAGAACGCGATGGGCGCCATCGCCGGGCCGTTCGACTCCTGGCTGGTGATGCGCGGTGTCAAGACCCTGGCGGTGCGGATGGACCGGCACTGCGCCAACGCCGCCCGGATCGCCGGGATGCTGGAAGCCCACCCCAAGGTCACCCGGGTGTACTACCCGGGCCTGGAGTCGCACCCGGGGCACGAGGTGGCCGCCAAGCAGATGCGCGGCTTCGGCGGGATGGTGTCCTTCCGGGTCGCCGGGGGCGAGGAGGCGGCCGTGGCGGTGTGCGACCGGGCGGAGCTGTTCACGCTGGGCGAGTCACTGGGCGGGGTGGAGTCCCTGATCGAGCATCCGGGCCGGATGACGCACGCCTCGGCGGCGGGTTCGGCGCTGGAGGTGCCCGGCGATCTGGTGCGGCTGTCGGTGGGCATCGAGGCGGCGGACGATCTGCTGGCGGACCTGACGCGGGCGCTCGGCTGACCGGGGGTTCGGGCCGGCAGGGCGAGGACGTGCCCGGGCGGGTGCTCACCGCGCGGGAGGAGGAAGTGCTCGAAACCGGTCGCCGGGGGAACTGCGCGAAGCAGATCGCCGGGACACCGGTCGTCAGCGTGAGGACTGTGGCGCGGCACCGTGCGAACATGCTGCACAAGCTCGGGCCGCGGGACAGGCCGGAGCCGATCCGCTACGCGATCCGGGCCGGGCTGATCGAGCCGTGACCCCGGGCCCCGGCGGCCCGTCGCGGGACCACGGAAGGAGGGGCGGCATGACCCGGCGGTCCACCGTGCCCTCCTCCGTACCCCCCACCGGGGCCGGGTGCGCGCAGCCGGCCGGTGACGTGCCCGGCGGCGCGGTCGGCGTGCTGCTGGCGGCGGTGGCCCTGCTGCTGGGGGTGCTCGCCTCCGCCGCCGCGGCGGCCGTGCCGGGCGGCGGCCCGCACGCCGCCTCCCGCACCGACATCAGGCACAGCGCCGACGAACCGTGCCCGGCCGGGTGCGAGGGCGTCCCGCTGCTGCACCGGGGAACCACCGCCGAGCGGCAGGCCGTACCGCCGGGCGGTACGGCCGTACCGGTCCGCGCCGCGTACCCGCCCCCGCCCCGGGCGGGGATACCCGCGCACGCCGCCGTGCCGGGGGCCGCCGGGCCCGGCCCGGACACCGTCCGCCACCGGGGCCGCGCCCCGCCGCCTCCACCGGGCACCTGACAGGAACCCCACACCCGTCACTTCCCGTACGCCCCGGCCCGTCACCGGCCGTGGCGCACGTCCTGCTGGAGGCAACCCTTGACACGCGCCACCCTGGTGCGGGCGCTGATCGCCCTCGCCGTCGTCGCCCTGTCCGCCTACTTCGCCGTCACCACCTCCCCACGGCTCGGTCTCGATCTGCGCGGCGGCACCCAGATCGTGCTGGAGACCCGCGACTCGCCCACTGCCGAGGCCGACCGGGAGGCCACCGACCGCACCCTGGAGGTGCTCCGCCGCCGGGTCGACGCGCTCGGCGTCGCCGAACCCACCATCGCCCGCTCCGGGGACAACCGGATCATCGTCGAGCTGCCCGGGCTCCAGGACCCGCGCGAGGCCGCCGAGGTCCTCGGCCGTACCGCGCAGCTCTCCTTCCATCCCGTCACCGGGACCGCCGAGGAGGGCGCGGAGGCGGGAGAGGAGGAGCAGATCCTGCCGGACGAGTCCGGGCAGCGGCTGCGGCTGGGCCCGCCCGCCCTCACCGGGGCGGAGGTCTCCGGTGCCGAGGCGCAGATCGACCAGCAGACCGGCGGCGGCTGGTTCGTCACCGTCGACCTGCGCGGCAAGGGGAAGGACGCCTGGGCCGACCTGACGGGCGAGGCGGCCTGCTCCCCGCCGGGCGACCCGGAACGCCGGGTCGCGATCGTGCTGGACGAGCGGGTCATCTCCTCGCCGCAGGTCGACCCCTCGGTCCAGTGCGACGTCGGCATCACCGGCGGCTCCACCCAGATCACCGGCAGCTTCAGCCGGGAGGAGGCCAGGGAGCTGGCCCTGCTCATCGACGGCGGCGCCCTGCCGGTGCCGGTGGAGATCATCGAGCAGCGGACCGTCGGCCCGACCCTCGGCGAGGAGGCCATCGAGGCCAGTGCCTGGGCCGCCGTCATCGGCACCGCGCTGACCGCGCTGTTCATCATCGTCGTCTACCGGCTGCTGGGCTTCCTCGCCGTCGTGGCGCTGGCCTGCTACGGGCTGATCGCCTACGCCGCGCTGGTCGCCCTGGGCGCCACCCTCACCCTGCCGGGTCTGGCCGGTTTCGTGCTGGCGATCGGCATGGCGGTGGACGCCAACGTGCTGGTCTTCGAACGGGCCCGGGAGGAGTACGCCGCCCACCGCGGCCGGGGCCTGCGCACCGCCGTCACGGCGGGCTTCCGCAACGCGCTGAGCGCCATCGCCGACTCCAACGTCACCACGCTGCTCGCCGCCGGACTGCTGTTCTTCTTCGCCTCCGGCCCGGTGCGCGGCTTCGGTGTGACGCTGTCCATCGGTGTGCTGGCCTCGATGGTCAGCGCCCTGGTCGTCACCCGGGTGCTGGCCGAGTTCGCCGTCGCCCGGGGCGCGGTCCGCGCCCGCCCGCGGATCACCGGCATCGCCAATGTGGGCCGGGTGCGCGAGTGGCTCACCGAGCGGCGGCCGGACCTGATGGGCCGGCCGCGGCGCTGGCTGGCCGTCTCCCTGGTGGCCGTCGTCCTGGCCGGGTCGGGGATCGCGGTGCGGGGGCTGAACTTCGGGGTGGAGTTCACCGGCGGACGGATGATCGAGTACTCCACCGCCCAGCCCGTCGATCCGGAGGAGGCCCGCACCGCGCTGGCCGACGCAGGCTTCCCGCGCGTCGTCGTCCAGACCTCCGGGGACGGCGACCTCACGGTGCGCACCGAGGAACTGTCCAACGACGAGGCGGCCGAGGTCGCCGAGGTGGTCGAGGAACTGGGCGGGGAGACGGAGAAGGTCCGCGACGAACTGATCGGGCCCAGCATCGGCGACGAGCTGCGCCGGGGCGCGCTGATCGCACTCGGGGTCGCCCTGGCGGCCCAGATGCTCTATCTGGCCGTACGGTTCCGGTGGACGTTCTCGGTGAGCGCGGTCACGGCGATGGTCCACGACGTGCTGATCCTGGTCGGGATCTTCGCCTGGCTGGGCAAGACGCTCGACGGAGTGTTCCTGGCCTCGCTGCTGACCGTGATCGGCTACTCGGTCAACGACTCGGTGGTGGTCTTCGACCGGGTCCGCGAGCTGTGGGCGGCCGACCGGAAGACCCCCTTCGCGCGGGTCGCCAACGCCGCGGTCCTGCAGACCGTGCCCCGTACCGTCAACACCGGTCTGGGCGCGCTGTTCATCCTGCTCGCGCTCGCCGTGCTCGGCGGCGACACCCTGACGGACTTCGCCCTCGCGCTGATCATCGGCATCGTGGTGGGCACCTGGTCCTCGGTGTTCACCGCCACGCCCGTGGCCATCGAGCTGGAGGCCCGCACCGACACGCCGCCGCCCCAGCGCGGCGGGAAGTCCTCCGCGCTCACCGGGCAGCGTTCCCGCCGCCGGCCGCAGCGGCGGCCCGGCGACACCGGCGCCCAGGTGTGACACGTGTGGGGCACCCCCGTGCCGCCGCCGTACGCCCGCCGGGCGTACGGCGGCGGCACGGGGCGGCGGAGCCGGGGACCTTCCCGGCGGGGACGGGCCCGCCCGCGGCGGCTCAGGGACGCTCGGCGTCCCCGGCGGGCCGCTCCTCGAAGTCGACCTTCCCGATGTGGCGGGTCATCGACTTCAGCAGCATCCAGACGGCCACCCCCAGCACGGCGAAGACCAGGAAGCCGAGGATTCCGGGCGTCACCTTGGTCTCGTCGAACTCCTTGGCGAGGTCGACGAGGCCGGCGGCGGGGCTCAGGGCGAGGAAGGTGGTGGGGCTCATGGCGTCAATTGTCGCGGATACCCGCGAAGAGGTCGTCCTCGGGTAGCGAGGTGTCCACCAGCGACTTCGCCAGCTCGTACTCCTCGGTCGGCCAGACCTCCCGCTGGAGGTCCAGCGGGACCTTGAACCAGCCGCCGTCGGGGTCGATCTGGGTGGCGTGGGCGATCAGCGCCTTGTCCCGGATCTCGAAGAAGTCCGCGCAGGGCACATGGGTGGTCAGGGTGCGGTCGGGGCGCTGGAACTCCTCCCAGCGCTTGAGCCACTCGCCGTAGGGGGACTCCAGGCCGCGCTCCAGCATCGCGTTGTGCAGGGCGAGGGTGCGGGGGCGGTTGAAGCCCTGGTTGTAGTAGAGCTTCAGCGGCTGCCAGGGCTCGCCCGCCTCCGGGTAGCGCGCGGGGTCACCCGCGGCGTCGAAGGCCACCATCGTGATCTTGTGGGTCATGATGTGGTCCGGGTGCGGGTAGCCGCCGTTCTCGTCGTAGGTCGTGACGACCTGCGGCCGGAAGGAGCGGATCAGTGCCACCAGCCGCCCGGCCGCCTCCTCGACGTCCTGGAGGGCGAAACAGCCCTCCGGCAGCGGCGGCAGCGGGTCGCCCTCGGGCAGGCCGGAGTCGACGAAGCCCAGCCACTCCTGCTTCACCCCGAGGATCTCGCGGGCCTCGGCCATCTCCTTGGCCCGCACCTCGTGGATGTGCTCCTCGATGTAGGGGTCGCCCTGGAGCTTGGGGTTGAGGATGGAGCCGCGTTCTCCGCCCGTGCAGGTCGCGACCAGCACGTCCACCCCCTCGGACACGTACTTCGCCATGGTCGCCGCGCCCTTGCTCGACTCGTCGTCGGGATGCGCGTGCACGGCCATCAGTCTGAGCTGTTCAGTCAAGGCTCGATCCTCGTTACCTGGTCTCGGAAGACGGCTTCTATAGTGACCGAACCGGCATCCGCTTGTATTCCCCCACCGGACCGACAGGACGTGACCCCATGACCTCCGCGACTCCCGCAGGCGGCGGGCTTCCCCAGGGACGCTACGGGCGCCCGGGCGGCGCCGGTCCGGACCGCGGGCTGAAGGCGGTCGGCGCGGTGCTGGGCGTGGTCTTCCTGGCGATGATCGCCTGGTTCGGGGTGTCGTACGTCATGGGGACGAAGGTCAGCGCCGAGCTGATCAAGTTCGAGGTGGTGTCGGACCGGGAGGTCGCCGTCCATCTGGAGGTCCGCAAGGACGCGGACGTCACGGGCGTGTGCACCGTGAGCTCGCTCGCCGAGGACGGCGGCGAGGTCGGCCGCGCGGACTTCACCTTCGAGGCGCCGGAGAGCCGGATCGACGAGGTCGTCACCCTCCGCACCACGGCCAGGGCGACCACCGCCAAACTGGTCGGCTGTACGGCAGTGGACGGAACCTGACGATCCGCCCCGGGCGGCGGCGGTCCGACCTTCTTCCCTTTTCCCCCGGAATTGTTAGGCTCGTGGTTTCGCCCACCCATGAAGGCGCCACCCTTCGGGTAGGGCGTTGCTTTATATCCCGAGTACCGACGAGGAGCACCTGTGACCCAGACCAGCGACAACGTCACCTGGCTCACCCAGGAGGCGTACGACCAGCTCAAGGCCGAGCTGGAGTACCTGTCGGGTCCTGCCCGCACCGAGATCGCCAAGAAGATCGAGGCGGCCCGCGAGGAGGGCGACCTCCGTGAGAACGGCGGTTACCACGCGGCCAAGGAGGAGCAGGGCAAGCAGGAGCTGCGGGTACGCCAGCTCACCCAGCTCCTGCAGAACGCCAAGGTCGGCGAGGCTCCGGCGGACGACGGCGTGGTCGAGCCCGGCATGGTGGTCACCGTCGCCTTCGACGGCGACGAGGACGACACCCTGACGTTCCTCCTCGCCTCCCGCGAGTACATGAGCTCGGACATCGAGACCTACTCGCCGCAGTCCCCGCTGGGCTCGGGTGTGAACGGCAAGAAGGTCGGCGACGACGCGCGGTACGAGCTGCCGAACGGCCGGACGGCGTCGGTGCGGATCCTGCGGGCCAAGCCGTACCAGGGCTGAGCGCCGGGCCGGTGCCGGAGGCGGCACACCGGCGGTGAGAGAGGGGCGGCCCCCGGGCCGCCGCGGGACGATCCCGCGGCGGCCCGGGGGCCGGTGTGCCGGGTACGGATCAGGCGGCCGAACGGTACTTGCGGACCGCCAGGGTGCGGAAGAGCGCGATGATCACCACCGACCACAGCACCGAGGCCAGCACCGGGTTCTCCATGGGCCAGGCGTCGGGGGTCGGGTAGTCCGCCGGGAGGTTGCCGAACAGCTCGCGGCACGCCAGCACGGTCGCGCTGAACGGGTTCCACTCGGCGACGTTCTGCAGGAAGGACGGCATGTTCTCCGCGGGCACGAAGGCGATCGAGACGAAGGTCAGCGGGAACAGCCAGATCAGCCCGCCGGAGGTGGCCGCCTCCGGGGTGCGCACCGACAGGCCGATCAGCGCCCCGATCCAGGTGAAGGCGTAGCCCAGCAGGAGCAGCAGGCCGAAGCCCGCCAGCGCCTTGAGGATCCCCTCGTGGGCGCGCCAGCCGACGAGCAGCGCCACCACCGCCAGCACCACCAGGGTCAGCGCGGTCTGGACGAGGTCGGCCAGGGTGCGGCCGGTGAGGACCGCGCCGCGTGCCATCGGCAGTGAGCGGAAGCGGTCGATCAGGCCCTTGTGCATGTCCTCGGCGATGCCCGCGCCCGCGCCGGCCGTGGCGAAGGTGACCGTCTGGGCGAAGATGCCCGCCATCAGGAACGAGCGGTAGGCCTCCGCGTCCGCGCCGGCGCCGGGGAGGGTGATGGAGCCGCCGAAGACGTAGCTGAACAGCACCACGAACATGATCGGCTGGATCAGCCCGAAGATGACCACCTCCGGGATGCGCATCATGCGGAGCAGGTTGCGCTGGGCGACGATCAGCGAGTCCGACACGGACTGGCGGATGCCGCCCGCCGAGCGCGGGGCCCGGGTGCCGGGGGCCGGCTCGGCCGTGGTGGTGCTCACTTGACGCTCTCCTTCTGTCCGCCGGTCTGCCCGGCGCCGTGGTTGTCCTTGCCGTTCTCCGTGCCGTTCCCCGGACCGTCCTCCTCGGCGGCGTGGCCGGTCAGGGAGATGAACACGTCGTCGAGGGTCGGGCGGCGCAGTCCGATGTCGTCGATCTCGATGCCGCGGGCGTCCAGGTCGCGGATGACCTCGGCGAGCAGCTTGGCGCCGCCGACCACCGGTACGGTGAGCCGCCGGGTGTGCTCCTCCAGGGCGACCGCGCCCCTGCCGAGGACGCGCAGCACCTCCTGGGCGGCGGTGATCTCCTCGCGCCGGTGGACGACCACCTCGATGCGCTCACCGCCGATCCGCGCCTTGAGCTCGTCGGAGGTGCCTCGGGCGATGACCCGGCCGTGGTCGACGACGGCGATGTCGTGGGCGAGCCGGTCGGCCTCCTCCAGGTACTGGGTGGTCAGCAGCAGCGTGGTGCCGCCGGAGACCAGCTCCTCGATGACCTCCCACAGCGCCTGGCGGTTGCGGGGGTCCAGGCCGGTGGTCGGCTCGTCCATGAACATCACCGGCGGGCTGACGACCAGCGCGGCGGCGAGGTCGAGCCGGCGGCGCATGCCGCCCGAGTACGTCCTGGCGGTCCGGTCGGCGGCGTCGGCGAGGTTGAACCGCTCCAGCAGCTCGTCCGCCCGGCGCTTCGCGTCCCGGGCG
Organism: Streptomyces rubellus; assembly: GCF_036323805.1. Lineage (NCBI taxonomy): Bacteria > Bacillati > Actinomycetota > Actinomycetes > Kitasatosporales > Streptomycetaceae > Streptomyces > Streptomyces rubellus. Next base: position 144,073 of record NZ_JAZDCX010000005.1, on the reverse strand, counting down.
GACATCTGGTAGAGGCGGCCCACCATCGTCAGGTTCTCACGGCCGGTCAGATACTCGTCGACGGCCGCGAACTGGCCCGACAGGCCGATGGAGCGGCGCACCTGGTGGGGCTGGGCGAGGACGTCGATCCCCGCCACCGTCGCGCGGCCGCTGTCGGGCCGCAGCAGGGTGGTCAGCACCCGGACGGTGGTGGTCTTGCCGGCGCCGTTCGGCCCGAGCAGGCCCAGCACGGTGCCTTCCGGGACATCGAGGTCGACACCGTCCAGCGCCTTGACGTCGCCGAAGGTCTTGACCAAGCCCTCGGCATGGATGGCACCTGGCATGGCGGTTCTCCCCTGGGATGTGGATGGGCGGAAAAGGTCTTCGGGAGCGGGGCCCGTGGTGGGGGGGGGCGGGCGGCGCGCCGGAGACGTCCGGCGCGGACGGGCCGGCGGGCACCCCGCGGACGCGGCGTGGGTCAGCACTATGCAGCAACGCGATATATCGCGTCAATTCGCGTTGCGCGCCGGGGAGTCGCGTGTCCGCCCGGCTCCGGCCGTCCCCGGGCGGCGGCGTCCCCGGCGCGGGACCGGTGGGTTCGGCACGGCGGGACCGGCCCCTCAGTCCAGCACCGTGTAGCCGGACCGGCGCAGTGACGCCGTCACCTCGGCGCAGTGCTCCGGCCCCTTGGTCTCCAGGTGAAGCTCCACCTCTGCCTCCGCGAGTCCGAGCCGGGGATCGGTCCGTACATGGCTGACGTCGAGGACGTTAGCGTCCGCCACTGACAACTCCCCCAGCAGCGCGGCCAGCGCCCCCGGGCTGTCGGTCAGCCGCAGCCGCAGCGACAGGTAACGGCCCGCCGCGGCCATGCCGTGCCGCAGTGTCCGCTGCAGCACCAGCGGGTCGACGTTCCCCCCGGAGAGCACCGCCACAACCGGCCCCTCGAATTCCTCCGGGGCGGACAGCAGCGCCGCGACCGGAGCGGCCCCGGCCGGTTCCACGACGAGCTTGGCCCGCTCCAGACAGAGCAGCAGCGCGCTGGAGAGCGCGTCCTCGGACACCGTACGGACCTCGTCCACCAGTTCGCCAACGATTTTGAAGGGCACGTCGCCGGGCCGCCCGACCTTGATGCCGTCCGCCATCGTCGCCACCGACTCCAGCGCCACCGGGTGCCCCGCGGCCAGCGAGGGCGGGTACGCCGCCGCGCCCTCGGCCTGCACCCCGACCACCCGTACGTCCGGGCGCAGCGACTTCACCGCCAGCGCCAGCCCGGCGGCCAGACCGCCGCCGCCCACCCCGACGACGACCGTGCGCACCCGGGGGCACTGCTCCAGGATCTCCAGCCCGACCGTGCCCTGCCCGGCCACGATGTCGGGGTGGTCGAAGGGGTGGATGAAGACCGCCCCGGTCCCGGCCGCGTACTCCTGGGCCGCCCGCAGCGTCTCGTCCACCACCTGCCCGTGCAGCCGCACCTCGGCGCCGTACTCCCGGGTCGCCGCCACCTTCGGCAGCGGCGCGCCCACCGGCATGAAGACCGTCGAGCGCACCCCCAGCAGGGAGGCGGCCAGGGCGACACCCTGCGCGTGGTTGCCCGCGCTGGCCGCGACGACGCCGCGGGCCCGCTCCGCGGCGGGCATCGCGGCGATCCGGGTGTACGCCCCGCGGATCTTGAAGGAGCCGGTGCGCTGGAGGTTCTCGCACTTGAGCAGGACCGGCGCGCCCACCAGCGCGCTCAGATGGCGGCTGCCCTCCAGTGCCGTCATCCGGGACACCCCCGAGAGGGTCTTCTGGGCGCTTCTGATGTCGTCGAGGGTGAGGACCGCGGAGCCGTCGGAGCCGTCGGAACCACTGTGCGGGAGGGAACTGGCAACCATGCCGCCAGTCTGGCAGCCCGGTCCCGGGGCGGCCGGGCGCGGACCCCGCCCGGAGGCCGGACGACGGCGTCACGGGGCCCACCTCGGGCTACCGGCGGTAGGTCCTTCCGGGTCCGGACGGATTCGTACGGCACCGGTACGACACGGCCCCGGGACGCGTACTCTGTGGCAAACCCTCAGCCCGTCGTACCCCGTATTCCTCAAGAAGCGAGCCACCGGCCATGCCCACGCACCCGGACATGACGACCGCCCACCCCTACGACGAAACGAGCGAAGCGAGCGTGCAGGCCAGCATGCCCCCCACACCCCCCGGGTCCGGTTCCGGGCCCGGTCCCGACAGCCTCCTCGACGCCATGCAGCACCAGGTGGCGCTCTTCGCGCGCCGCGCCGAGCAGACCCGGCTCGGCGGCGTCGGCCAGGCCCGGAACTCCATGGACCGCGCCGCCTACCTGCTGCTCAACCGGCTCGACCAGGACGGGCCGACGGGCGTCAAGGCGCTCGCCGCGGGCATGGGGATCGACTCCTCGACCGTGACCCGCCAGGTCGCGCCGCTCGTCGAGTCCGGCCTCGTCAAGCGCACCTCGCACCCCGACGACGGCCGAGCGGTCGTCCTCCAGCTCTCCCCGCGCGGCGCCGCGCGGCTGGAGCAGGTGCGCACCTCGCGGCGCGAGCTGATGGCCCTGCTGACCCAGGAGTGGAGCGAGGACGAACAGGCGGTGTTCTGCGAACTGCTCACCCGCTTCAACCAGGCGCTGTCGGACTTCCAGGCGTCGGGTTCCTGACCCGGCCGGGCCGGCACCCGCCGCGCGGACCCGATGGTTCGCCGGTCCGGGGCGCGCGGGGGCAGGATGGGGGCATGGCCAACCGACTTGCCGCCGAGACGTCCCCCTACCTCCAGCAGCACGCCGACAACCCGGTGGACTGGTGGCCCTGGTCGCCCGATGCCTTCGAGGAGGCGAGGCGGCGGGACGTGCCGGTGCTGCTGAGCGTCGGGTACGCCAGCTGCCACTGGTGCCACGTGATGGCCGAGGAGTCCTTCGCGGACGAGGCCACCGCCGCCTACCTCAACGCCCACTACGTGTCCGTCAAGGTCGACCGCGAGGAGCGGCCGGACGTCGACGCCGTCTACATGGAGGCCGTCCAGGCCGCCACCGGGCACGGCGGCTGGCCCATGACCGTCTTCCTCACCCCCGACGCCGAGCCCTTCTACTTCGGCACCTACTTCCCGCCCCGGCCCCGGGGCGGGATGCCGTCCTTCCGGCAGGTGCTGGAGGGTGTACGGGCCGCCTGGGCCGACCGCCGGGAGGAGGTCGCCGCCACCGCCGGGCGGATCGTGGCGGAGCTGGCCGGCCGGAGCATCGGCTACGCCGGCGACGGCACCCCGCGCCCGCCCGGCCCCGAGGAGCTGGGGGCCGCGCTGCTCGGGCTGACCCGGGAGTTCGACGCCCGGTACGGCGGTTTCGGCGGCGCGCCCAAGTTCCCGCCGTCGATGGTGCTGGAGTTCCTGCTGCGCCACCACGCCCGCACCGGCTCCGAGGGCGCGCTGCAGATGGCGGAGGCCACCTGCGAGGCGATGGCCCGCGGCGGGATCTACGACCAGCTCGGCGGCGGCTTCGCCCGCTACTCGGTGGACGAGAAGTGGCTCGTGCCCCACTTCGAGAAGATGCTGAGTGACAACGCGCTGCTCTGCCGGGTGTACGCGCATCTGTGGCGGGCCACCGGCAGCGGACTGGGGCGGCGGATCGCGCTGGAGACCGCCGGCTTCCTGGTGCGCGAGCTGCGCACCGCGCACGGCGCCTTCGCCTCCGCGCTGGACGCCGACAGCCCCGACGGCACCGAGGGCCCCGATGAGGCTGCCGGGCACAAGGAGGGCGCGTACTACGTCTGGACGCCGGAGCAACTGCGCGAGGTCCTCGGCGCGGAGGACGCCGAGACGGCCGCCGCGTACTTCGGGGTGACCGAGGAGGGCACCTTCGAGGAGGGCGCCTCCGTCCTGCGGCTGCCGGACACCGGCACCCCGCTGGACGCCGGGCGGACCGAGTCCGTGCGGCGGCGGCTGCTGGCCGCGCGCGAGCGGCGTCCGCGTCCCGGCCGGGACGACAAGGTCGTCGCCGCCTGGAACGGGCTGGCGATCGCCGCGCTCGCCGAGACCGGCGCCTACTTCGACCGCCCCGACCTGGTCGAGGCGGCCACCACCGCCGCCGATCTGCTGCTGGCCGTCCACCTCGACGAGCACGGACGGCTGGCGCGCACCTCGCGCGACGGCGCGGCGGGCCCCGGGGCCGGGGTGCTGGAGGACTACGCCGACGTCGCCGAGGGCTTCCTCGCCCTGTACTCGGTGACCGGCGAGGACGCCTGGCTGGAGCTGGCCGGCACCCTGCTGGAGACCGTGCTGGAGCGCTTCACCGCACCCGACGGCGCACTGTACGACACCGCCGACGACGCCGAGAAGCTGATCCGCCGCCCCCAGGACCCCACCGACAACGCCGTCCCCTCCGGCTGGACGGCCGCCGCCGCGGCCCTGCTGTCCTACGCGGCCCACACCGGCAGCGCCCGCCACCGCGAGGCGGCCGAACGGGCGCTGGGCGTCGTGACCGCGCTGGCCCCGCGGGTGCCGCGCTTCACCGGCTGGGGACTGGCCGCCGCCGAGGCGGCCCTCGACGGGCCGCGCGAGATCGCGGTGGTCGGCCCGGCCGCCGATCCGGCGACCGCCGTACTGCACCGCACCGCCCTGCTGGCCACCGCGCCCGGCGCGGTGGTGGCGGTGGGGGAGCCGGCACCGGACGGCGGCGCGGAGGTCCCCCCGCTGCTGCGGGACCGGCCGCTGATCGACGGCCGTCCGGCGGCGTACGTCTGCCGCCACTTCGTGTGCGACGCCCCCACCGCCGACCCGGAGCGGCTGGCCCGGGCGGTGGGGACGGTCGCGGACGTCCGGGCGGGGGACTGACCGCCGGGCCGGCCGCCCCGGCCGCTCACAGCGGGAGGCCGCGTTCCAGTAAGTCGAGGGCGCGGCCGACCTGCTCGGCCAGGTCTCCCGGCATGTCGTTCTCCACCCAGTGGAGCATCGCCTCGGTCAGGCCCCCCAGCATCGCGGTCGTGGCGACCCGCAGCGCCAGATCGCCCTCCGGCCGCCCGGTCCGCTCCGACAGCACCTCGCGCAGCCGCCGGCCGGTGGTCTCGGTGTGCTCGGCCAGCCGGGCGCGGACGGCCGGCACGTCGCGGATCAGGCGGGCGCGCAGGTACATCTCGGACGGGTCCGTCCGGTAGGCCTCGCCGACCGTCGAGTACAGCGCCTCCCGCACGGCCCGCACCGGGGGCTCGTCGGCCGGCCGGCCGCGCAGCGCCGCCACGGTGACCGGGTCGTGCCCGTCGGCGAGCACGATGTCCTCCTTGGTCGGGAAGTACCGGAAGACGGTGCTCGGCGAGACCTCCGCGGCCTCGGCGATCTGGTCGACGGGGGTGGAGTCGTAGCCCTGTTCGGCGAAGAGCCGGTACGCGGCCTGCCGTATCGCCTGACGGGTGCGGATCTTCTTCCGCTCCCGGAGCCCGAGCTTGGGTGCGGAAGGGGACGAGGTGCGTGCGGGGGCCATGCCGGTGATTCTCGGACACCGGTCCGCGGCGGCGCCACGTTTCCGCCGGTATCGGAGACATTCGGGCAGGTGACGGGTGCTTGCCGGGCATCCGGCGGGCACGGGCGCGCTCCGGTGCGCGTCACCCGCGTGGGGAAGAACACGCGGCGCCGCGGGTGAGGCGCCCGTAGAGTGACCGGTATGCAGGTGATCCAGTCGACGAAGCTCGCCAATGTCTGCTACGAGATCCGGGGCCCGGTACTCGAGGAGGCCATGCGGCTGGAGGCGGCGGGTCACCGCATCCTCAAGCTCAACACCGGCAATCCCGCGCCCTTCGGGTTCGAGTGCCCGCCGGAGATCCTCGAGGACATGCTGCGCAACGTCGGGTCGGCGCACGGCTACGGCGACGCCAAGGGCCTGCCGGCCGCCCGGCGCGCGGTGATGCAGTACTACCAGACCAAGGGCATCGACCTCGACATGGAGGACATCTACCTCGGCAACGGCGCCTCCGAGCTGATCCAGATGGCCATGCAGGCGCTGCTGGACGACGGCGACGAGGTGCTCGTGCCGGCGCCGGACTACCCGCTGTGGACGGCCGCGGTCTCCCTGTCGGGCGGCACCGCCGTGCACTACCGCTGCGACGAGCAGGCCGACTGGATGCCCGACCTCGTCGACATAGAGCGCAAGGTGACCGACCGCACCAAGGCGATCGTGGTCATCAACCCCAACAACCCCACCGGGGCCGTCTACGACGACGAGCTGCTGCGCGGTCTGACGGACATCGCCCGCCGGCACAACCTGATCGTCTACTCCGACGAGATCTACGACAAGATCCTCTACGACGGCGCCACCCACACCCCCACCGCCGCCCTCGCCCCGGACCTGCTCACCGTCACCTTCAACGGGCTCTCCAAGTCCTACCGGGTGGCCGGCTACCGCAGCGGCTGGATGGCCGTGTGCGGGCCGAAGGCGCACGCCGCCAGCTACATCGAGGGCCTGACGATCCTGGCGAACATGCGGCTGTGCGCCAACATGCCCGCCCAGTACACGGTGGCCGCCGCCCTGGGCGGCCGGCAGTCGATCAACGACCTGGTGCTGCCCGGCGGGCGGCTGCTGGAGCAGCGCGACGCCGCGTACGAGCTGCTCACCGCCATCCCGGGGGTGACCTGTGTGAAGCCCCGGGGCGCGCTGTACCTCTTCCCGCGGCTGGACCCCAAGGTCTACAAGGTCAAGGACGACCGGCAACTGGTCCTCGACCTGCTGCGGGCGGAGAAGATCATGGTCGTGCACGGCACGGGCTTCAACTGGCCCGAGCCCGACCACTTCCGCATCGTCACCCTGCCGGCCGTGCAGGACCTGGCCGACGCGGTGCGGCGGATCGGGGACTTCTTGGACGGCTACGGCCAGTACTGAGGGGCGCACGGACGAGGGACGCCGGAAAAGGCGCCGGAAAAACTGACGGAGTGTCCTGCGGCGGCGGTAACTTTAGACAGTGTCCAAGTTAGGATGGTCTCCTGAAAACGCCAGGAGGCCATCCATGTACGAACCGATTCGCACACCGTCGGTCCACACCATGGCCGAGCAGGCCGGGACCGGGCGCGGTCTTCCCCGCCGCTCCCGCGCGGAGGAGCTGGACAACCGGCTCGCCGGGCAGCTGACCGCGCTGCTGACCGTGACCGACGAGCTCCGCGTCCTCACCCCCCACCCGGCGCTGGACGCGGCCGCGCGGCGGCTGGAGGGCGAGGTCACCCGGCTGTGCGGCCGGCCGCCCCTGCGGGCCACCCCGTCCGCCGCCACGGCCGACGCGGCCCGTACGGCGGCCCTCCACCAGCGGGCCCACAACCTCGCCGGGCAGGCGCTGGTGGTGGCCACCTCCCGGGCGAACAAGGAGGCGGCCGAGCTGGCCGCCGAGCGCATGGCGGCGCACTCCCGGGCGCTCGGCCTGGCCGAGGCCGGCTGACCGGGGACCGGACCGGCGGGCCCGTACGCCCGCCGCCCCGCCGCACACGGTGCCGTGCGCGGCGGGGCGGCGGAAGCGGCGGGCCGGGCTCAGCCCAGCCGCTCGACCAGGGCGCGGTACTCGTCCCACAGCTCCTTCGGCGTGTGGTCGCCGAAGGTGTTCAGGTGCTCGGGGATGAGCGCCGCCTCCTCGCGCCAGACCTCCCGGTCCACGGTCAGCAGCAGGTCCAGGTCCTCCTCGGACAGCTCCAGCCCGGCGGTGTCCAGGGCCTCCCGCGTCGGGACGGTGCCGATGGGGGTCGCCACGCCCTCGGCCTCGCCGTTCAGCCGGCCGACGATCCACTTCAGCACCCGGCTGTTCTCGCCGAAGCCCGGCCACACGAACTCGCCCGCGTCGTTCTTGCGGAACCAGTTCACGTAGTAGATCCTCGGCAGCTTCTCCGGGTCCGTCTTCCGTCCGACCTCGAGCCAGTGGCCCATGTAGTCGCCCATGTTGTAGCCGCAGAACGGCAGCATGGCGAACGGGTCGCGGCGCAGCTCGCCGACCCGGCCCTCGGCCGCCGCGGTCTTCTCCGAGGCCACGTTGGCGCCGAGGAAGACGCCGTGCTGCCAGTCGAAGGACTCCGTCACCAGCGGCACCGCGCTCGCCCGGCGGCCGCCGAAGAGGATCGCCGAGATCGGCACGCCCCTGGGGTCCTCCCACTCCGGGGCGATGATCGGGCACTGCGCGGCCGGCACGGTGAAGCGGGCGTTGGGGTGGGCGGCCGGGGTGCCGGACTCCGGTGTCCAGTCGTCGCCCCGCCAGTCGGTCAGACGGGCCGGGGGCTCCTCCGTCATGCCCTCCCACCACACGTCGCCGTCGTCGGTGAGGGCGACGTTGGTGAAGATCGCGTTGCCCCACAGGGTCTTCATCGCGTTGGCGTTGGTGTGCTCGCCGGTTCCCGGCGCCACCCCGAAGAAGCCCGCCTCGGGGTTGATCGCGTAGAGGCGGCCGTCCTCGCCGAAGCGCATCCAGGCGATGTCGTCGCCGATGGTCTCGACCGTCCAGCCGGGGATGCTCGGCTCCAGCATCGCCAGGTTGGTCTTGCCGCAGGCGCTGGGGAAGGCCGCGGCCACGTACTTCGACTCCCCCCGGGGCGGGGTGAGCTTGAGGATCAGCATGTGCTCGGCCAGCCAGCCCTCGTCGCGCGCCATCACCGAGGCGATGCGCAGGGCGTAGCACTTCTTGCCCAGCAGGGCGTTGCCGCCGTAGCCCGAGCCGTAGGACCAGATCTCCCGGGTCTCGGGGAAGTGGGAGATGTACTTGGTGGAGTTGCACGGCCACGGGACGTCGGCCTGCCCGGGCTCCAGCGGGGCGCCCACGCTGTGCACCGCCTTCACGAACGCCCCGTCCTCGCCCAGCTCCTCCAGCACGGCGCTGCCCATGCGGGTCATCGTCCGCATGGAGACGGCCACGTAGGCGGAGTCGGTGAGCTCCACGCCCAGCGCGGAGAGGGGGGAGCCGAGGGGGCCCATGCAGAAGGGGACGACGTACATCGTGCGGCCGCGCATGCAGCCGCGGAAGACGCCGCCCTGCCCGCCGGCGCCGGTGAAGATCTCCCGCATCTCGGCGGGGGCCATCCAGTTGTTGGTGGGGCCGGCGTCCTCCTCCTTCTCGGAGCAGATGAACGTCCGGTCCTCCACCCGCGCCACATCGCCCGGGTCGGAGGCGGCGTGGTACGAGTGGGGACGTTTGACCGGGTCCAGCTCGGTGAAGGTGCCCTTCTCGACCAGTTCCCGGCACAGCCGGTCGTACTCCGCCTCCGAGCCGTCGCACCAGACGACGCGGTCGGGCTGGGTGAGGGCGGCGATCTCGTCGACCCAGGCGGTCAGTTCCCTGTGCCGGGTCGGGGTGGTGTTGCCGGGAGCCGCAGTACTGCGCGCCACGATCGCTCCAGAGGTTGAGGGTTTTCCGTTGTCGTGGTGGACATGACGGACACCGCACATGTATCCGTCTCTCATGTCCGCATCTCAGCCGTGGCCCCTTGGGGGCTGCGGTCCGGACGCCGCGGCATGCTCATCCGGTACCGACTACGCTCATTTGATACTCCGCTTTCGGAGTGCTCCTGTCCAGACGGGCAGGCCGTGAGCAACGCCACGGCATAGCGGCAACCTACGATCACGTAGGTACGATGAGACGTATGACCGCCGCAGCTCCCGATGACACAGGAACCCTCGACCAGGCCGCGGACCGGGCCGCCCAGTACCTCAAACCCCGGCTGCGGGGCTGGCTGCACGCCGGGATGTTCCCGGCCGTGCTGGTCTCCGGCGTCTTCCTGACCGCGTTCGCGGAGACCGCGCGGGGACGCGCCGCCTGCGCGGTCTACACGCTGACCGCCTGTCTGCTGTTCGGCGTCAGCGCCCTGTACCACCGCGGGGACTGGGGTCCGCGCGCCGAGGCGGTGCTCCGCCGCCTGGACCACGCGAACATCTTCCTGATCATCGCGGGCACCTACACCCCGCTGACGATCCTGCTGGTCCCCGGCGGCCGCGGTCAGCTGCTGCTGTGGGGCATCTGGGCCGCCGCCGTCGCCGGGATCGTCTTCCGGGTCTTCTGGGTGGGCGCGCCCCGCTGGCTCTACACCCCCTGCTACATCGCGATGGGCTGGGCCGCGGTGTTCTTCCTCCCCGACTTCCTGCGCACGGGCGGGGTCGCCGTGCTGGTGTGCGTGGTCGCCGGCGGGCTGCTCTACAGCGCGGGCGGGATCGTCTACGGCATCAAGCGGCCGAACCCGTCACCGCGCTGGTTCGGCTTCCACGAGGTCTTCCACTCCCTCACCCTGGCCGCCTTCGCGTTCCACTACGTGGGGATCTCGCTGGTGGCCTACAACGCGACCTGACCGGAACCGGCCGCCGGGAGCGGGCGGCCGGCGGGCGGCGGGTCAGCGGCCGCCGCCGGACCACCCGGCGCGCCGCACCGAGCGGCCCGGCAGCGCGTCGGTACGGCGGCCGCCGTCGATCACGAACCGGCCGTCGACCAGGACGTACGGGATGCCCACCGGGAGCCTGCGCGGCTCGGCGAACGTCGCGCCCGCCGCCACCGTCTCCGGGTCGAACAGCACCAGGTCGGCCCGGTACCCCTCGCGCACCAGCCCCCGGTCCGGCAGCCGCAGCCGGGCGGCGGGCCGCCCGGTCAGACGCGCCACGCACTCCTGGAGCGACAGCACCCCCAGTTCCCGCACATAGCGGCCCAGATAGTGCGGGAAGGTGCCGTACGCCCGCGGGTGCGGCCGGTCGCCGACGAGGATGCCGTCGCTGCCGCCGGTGTGGACCCGGTGCCGCATGATCGCCCGGACGTTCTCCTCGTGCCCCACGTGCTGGAGCACCGTGGTGCCCAGCCGGTCGGCCAGCAGCAGGCGCCGGGCCACCGCGAACGGCTCCTCGCCGCGCTCGGCCGCCGACCGCGCCACCGTCCGGCCCGTGTACCCGGCCAGTGCCGGATCGGCGGTGCCGGAGACCTCCACGGTGTCCCAGTCGACGGGCACACCGTGGCAGCCGTCCGAGCCCTCCACCTCCATCGCGTACCGGACGCGTTCGCACACCCCGTCGTCCCGCAGCCGCGCCAGGACCGCCTCGGGGCCGCCCGCGCAGGCCCAGCCGGGCAGCAGCGCGGCCAGTGTGGTGCAGCCGGCCAGGTAGGGATAGCTGTCCAGCGTCACGTCCACCCCGTCGGCCAGTGCCGCGTCCAGCAGCGCCAGCAGTTCGGGCGCCCGGCCCGCGTTGCCGGGGAAGTTCAGGGTGGCGTGCGCCAGGTGCAGGGCGCAGCCCGAGGCGCGGGCGACCGCCACCATCTGCGCGTATGCCTCCAGCGCGCCCGCGCCGTAGGAGCGGTGGTGCGGGCAGTGGTAGCCGCCGTACGCGGCCACCGTCCGGCACAGCCCGGTCAACTCGGCGTCGTCGGCGTACCGGCCCGGGGAGTACGTCAGCCCCGAGGACATGCCCACCGCGCCCTGCGCCAGCCCCTCGGCGACCAGGCGCCGCATGCGGCGCAGCTCCCCGGCCGTGGCGGGCCGGTCCTCCCAGCCGACGGCCATCGCCCGCACCGTGCCGTGCGGGACGAGGTAGGCGGCGTTGACGGCGGTGCCGGCGTCGAGGCGGTCCAGGTACTCCCCGACGCTCCGCCAGGTGAACTCCACGTCCGAGCCGTCCCCGTTCCAGCCGGTGACCGTCCGCCGCACCTGGTCCAGGGTGCGGTCGTCCACGGGCGCGTACGACAGTCCGTCCTGGCCGATCACCTCCAGCGTCACGCCCTGGGCGGCCTTCGCGGAGTGGTCGGGGTCGCTCAGCAGCGCCAGGTCGCTGTGCGCGTGCATGTCGACGAAGCCGGGCGCCAGGACCAGGCCGGCGGCGTCCAGGACGCGCCGGCCCCCGGGGCGCGGCGGGCCGTCCCCGGGCCGGTGCAGCACCGCGATCCGGCCGCCGGCGATGCCGGCGTCGGCCCGGAAGAGGGGCGCGCCGGTGCCGTCGGCGACGGTCGCGCCGCGCAGGACGAGATCCATCCGCGGGCCCGGCTCAGAAGAAGGTGCGGACGAAGTCGGTGACCGTGCCGTCCGCCCCGGTCACCGGGATCAGCTGCCAGCGGTCGAAGACCGTGCAGGGGTGGGACAGGCCCAGCGCCACCCAGTCGCCCACCTCCAGCCCGCTGGCCGGCCCGCCGTCCGGACCCGCTTCCGGGCCGACGGTGACGAAGGCGTGCTGGTCGGAGAGCTTCACCACCTCCAGCCCCGCCGCGCCGCGCTCGGTGCCGTCCGGGGTGCGGACGGCCACCGGCTGGGGCAGGCCCAGATCGTAGGAGGCGTCCCGCTTGCCCGCGTTGAGGAACGCCAGATGCGGCTCGGGCCGGGAGACCACCTGCGCCCACAGCCGGAACGCGGGCCGCAGCGACCCCTCGCCGGGCACCCGGTTGAACGGGGTCAGCCGCCGGTAGTGGCCGTCGTCGTGGGAGACGTACGCGCCCGAGCGCAGCAGCCGCAGCACCGGCCGGGACAGCTCCGGCAGGGCCGCGAACTCCTCGGCCACCACGTCGAACCAGGCGCTGCCGCCCGCGCTCACCACGATCTCCTCGTCCGCCCCGAGGGAGGCGAAGCGGCCCGCCGCGTCCAGGTGGGCGGCCAGCGCCGTCAGGGAGCGCAGCCAGGCCCGCACCCGGCCGGCGTCGGCGTCCGGCACCTCGCCCTCGTAGCCGGCGACCCCCACCAGCCGCAGCGCCGGGGAGGCGGCCACCGCCTCGGCGACCCGGGCCGCCTGCCCGGCGGTACGGACCCCGGTGCGGCCGCCGGGCACCCCGAGCTCGACCACGACGTCCAGGGGAGGGGCGCCCGGCACGCCGCCCAGCGCGGTGCCCATCAGCTCCACCCCGCGCACCGAGTCCACGTAGCAGACGAAGCGCACCCCGGGGTCGGCCGCCCGCTCACCGGCCAGCCAGCGCAGCGCGGCGGCGTCCACCACCTCGTTGGCCAGGAAGATCCGCCGCACCCCGAAGGCCCGGCAGACCCGGGCCTGCCAGGGCACCGCCACCGTGACGCCCCAGGCGCCCAGGTCCAGCTGCCGCCGGAAGAGCCGCGGGGACATCGAGGTCTTGCCGTGCGGGGCGAAGGCCAGACCGTGCCGGGCGCAGAACTCCGCCAGGTGCCGCAGGTTGTGCTCCAGGGCATCGGCCGAGAGGGTCAGCAGCGGGGTGGTGAAGCCGCCGGTGAACACGGAGCGCCGCTGGGCGGCGAGCTCGCCCACGGTCAGCCCGGCCGCGTCCGGGGGCAGGCTCTTGAAGCGGTGGTCGACCCGCTCCCCGGCGAGGGCCGCGACCGGGTCGGGAACGGGGGAGACGGGGGTGGGCTCGGCGGTCATGGGGCCTCCGGGTGCCGTGGCGGGAACGCCGATGGGAGCGTCCGCTGTTGCATTGTGTGCAACGGTCGTTGCGTGATGTGCTCAAGGCTGTCTAGCATCCCGGCGAACACCCGGTCAACGGCAGCCCAGGAGCAGTCCAGGAACGGAGCCGGCCATGACGCAGCCCCCCGCCGGCGCCCCCGCCGGCGCCCCGGCCGATGCCGTCTGCCTGGGGGAGACCATGGCGGTCCTCCGGCCCGACGGCCCCGGCGGTCTCGCCGGCGCGGCCCGTTTCGCCTGCGGGGTCGGCGGGGCCGAGTCCAACGTCGCGTGCCTGCTGGCCCGTGCCGGGCACCGGGTCCGATGGGTGAGCCGGCTGGGCGCCGACGGCCTCGGCGACCGGGTGCTGGCCGAGCTCGCCGCCCACGGGGTCGACGTCTCCGCGGTCCGGCGTGATCCGCACCGCCCCACCGGCGTGTACTTCCGCACCGCCGGAAGCGGCGGACCCGGCCCCGGTGACGGACCGGCCGAGGTGCTGTACCACCGCGCCGGCTCGGCCGCCTCCGCCATGTCCCCGGACACCGTCGACCGCGCCACGGCGTACTCCGGCCGGGTGCTCCACCTCAGCGGGATCACCGCGGCCCTCTCCGACTCCTGCCGTGCCCTGCTGACGGAGCTGACCGGGCCCCGGCCCGGGCGTCCTCTGCTGTCCTTCGACGTCAACCACCGTCCGGCCCTGTGGCGGGGCGGGGACCCCGCCGTACCGGCCGCGCTCGCCCGCCGCTGCGACCTGGTCTTCGTCGGGGCGGACGAGGCGCGGGAGGCCTGGGGGGTGACCGATCCCGGGCGGCTGCGGCTCCTGCTGCCCGAGCCGGCCGTCCTGGTGGTCAAGGACAGCGGCCGGGACGCGACGGCGTACACCGCGGACGGCGAGTTCCGGGTACCGGCCCCGTCCGTGGCGGTCACCGACCCCGTCGGCGCCGGGGACGCGTTCGCGGCCGGATTCCTCTCGGCGACCCTGCGCGGACTGCCCGTCCCGCTGCGGCTGCGGCACGGCCACCTGACGGCCGCCGCCGTGCTCACCGCAGCCGGGGACTTCGCCGAACCGCCCGCCCGCGCCCTCGCCGACCGGCTGGCCGCCCTCGACGACGAGACCTGGGCCCGGCTGCGGCTCGCCCCCGGCTGGACGGCGGACGGCGGCCGGGAGCCGGGCCCGGGCCCGGTCCCGGGCCCGGAAACACGGAAGGGCTGACCCGTGAGCCAGAGCGTCGACCGGGCACTGAGCATCCTGCCGCTGCTGGCCCGGGGGCCGGCCGGCCTGGAACAGGTCGCCCGGGAGCTGGACGTCCACAAGTCCACCGCCCTGCGCCTGCTGCGCACCCTCCACGGCCACGGCCTGGTCTACCGCCAGCCCGACCAGCGCTACCGGCTGGGGGCGCGGCTGTTCGCCCTCGCGCAGGAGGCGGTGGAGAACCTCGACGTGCGCGCCGTCGCCCGCCCCCGGCTGATGGAGCTGAACGCGGCCTGCGGGCACACCGTCCATCTGGCCGTCCGGCAGGAGGACGAGGTCGTCTACGTCGACAAGGTCGAGAGCCGCTACCCGGTACGGATGTACTCGCGGGTCGGCCGGCCGGTGGCGATCACCGTCGCCGCCGTCGCCAAGGTGCTGCTGGCCGACCTCCCCGAGCCCGAGCGGCGGGCCCTGGCCGAGCGGCTCGACTACCCCCGCCACACCGCCCGCTCCACGAAGGACGCCGCCGCCTACCTGGCGGAGCTGGCCCGGGTGCGCGAGCAGGGCTGGGCCACCGACCTCGGCGGCCACGAGGAGACGATCAACTGCGTGGCCGCGCCCGTACGGGGCGCGGACGGCCGGGCCGTCGCCGCGCTGTCCGTCTCCGCGCCCGGTGCCGTCGCCGGCGCCGAGGAGCTGATACGCCTGGTGCCGCTGGTACGCCGCACGGCGGAGGCCGTCGGCGCCGAGTACTCCGGCCGGGACCCCGGCACCGGCACCCGCACCACGAGCCCGACAGGAGAGCGGCATTGAGCGACACCCCCGGCAGGACCGCGAAGACCGCGGTGACCCCGCCCACCCACACCACCCCGCCCGCCCGGTTCTCGCACGGCCTGCGCAAGGGGAACCTCCTCCAGGTGGCCGGGCAGGTCGGTTTCCTGCCCACCGGCCCCGGGCGGCCGCCCGCCCCGGCCGGACCGACGCTGCGCGAGCAGACCGCGCAGACCCTGGCCAATGTCGGGGCGGTCCTGACCGAGGGCGGCGCGAGCTGGGAGGACGTGGTGATGGTCCGGGTCTACCTCACCGACACCGCCCACTTCGCCGAGTTCAACGAGCTCTACGACGCCCATCTGGCGGAGTGTCTCGCCGACGGCTCGGCGCCCCCGGCCCGTACCACCGTCTACGTCGGACTGCCCGCCGGGCTGCTGGTGGAGATCGACGCCCTGGCGGTCCTGGGCTGACGGGCCGTCAAACCCGTCCGTCAGCCCCGCCCTCACACCGTCCGGTGCCCTCTTGTGCCCGGCGGCACGGCGCTGTTGTATGCGCCACGCCGGTCACCGGGACGAGACGGAGGTCACACATGACCAGTACGGGTGAGACGGACGGGACGGGCGGGACGGACAGCGCGGAACGGCGGACCGCGGCGGGCGCGCCCGGGGAACCCCCGGCCGGGCAGCCCCCCGGGCGGCGGACGAGCTGGCGGCTCATCGGGCCCGGCATCGTGGCGGCGGCCACCGGGGTCGGCGCCGGCGACCTGGTGGCGACCCTCGTCGCGGGCGGCAGGTTCGGCCACACCCTGCTGTGGGCGGCCGTCGTGGGCTGTCTGGTGAAGATCGCGCTGGCCGAGGCGACCGGCCGGTGGCACCTGGCCACCGGCCGGACGATCTTCGACGGCTGGCGCGGCCTGGGCTCCTGGACCACGGGCTACTTCGCGGTCTACGTCGTCGTCTGGGGCTTCGTCTACGGTGCCGCCGCCATGTCCTCCAGCGCGCTGCCGCTGGTCGCACTCTTCCCCGACTCGCTGTCCCTGCGCACCTGGGCCATCCTGTGCGGGCTGGCGGGGCTGGCGTTCGTCTGGTTCAACCGGTACGCGGCCGTCGAGAAGACCATGATGGTCTTCGTCGGGGTGATGTTCGTGATCGTCGTCTATGTGGCGGTCCGGGCCGCCCCCGACCTCGGTGCCACCCTCGCCGGGCTGCTGCCCGTCCTGCCGGACGGCTCGCTGGTCTACACCCTCGGACTGGTCGGCGGGGTCGGCGGGACGATCACCATGGCCGCCTACGGCTACTGGATCAACGCCAAGGGCTGGACCGACAGCGGCTGGATGCGCATGATGCGGCTCGACAACCGGGTCGCGTACCTCACCACCGGCGTCTTCGTCGTGGCGATGCTGATCGTCGGGGCCGAGCTGCTGCACGCCACCGGCACCGCCGTCGGCTCCGGCGGACAGGGGCTGCTGGACCTGGGCGGGGTACTGGAGGACCGGTTCGGCACCGTCACCGCCAAGCTCTTCCTGGTGGGCTTCTTCGCCGCCTCCTTCTCCTCGATCGTGGGCGTCTGGCACGGCGTCAGCCTGCTGTTCGCGGACTTCGTGGAGCGCACCCGGGCCGCCCGGGCGCAGGGCACCGGCTCCGAGCCGCCGGTGCTGGAGATCGCCCGCGGGCGGCGCGAGCGGTCCCGGCCGTTCCGCGGCTATCTGCTGTGGCTGACGTTCCCGCCCATGAGCCTGCTGTGGCTGGACGAGCCGGTCGGGCTGGTCATCGCCTACGGGGTGCTGGGCGCCTTCTTCATGCCCTTCCTGGCCGGGACCCTGCTGTGGCTGCTGAACTCCGACCGCACCCCGCGCGCGTGGCGCAACGGTCCGGTCAGCAATGTCTCACTGGCGGTGGCGGGGCTGCTCTTCGTCGTCCTGTGCGTGCAGGAGCTGCGCGAGCTCCCCTGGTAGACGGGAGGGCGCGGTGGCGGGAACGGGGGCGGGCCCGGTCCACCGGACCGGGCCCGCCCCGCACCCCCCCCTCGCGGTGCCGCCGGATCCCCTACGGCAGCGCGTGGACGTGCGGGCCGACCGTGTCCGACCACCGGTCGCCGTTGAGGGCGTCCCAGTTGGTGGACCAGGTCATGGCGCCGCGGATGCCCGGGTAGGTCCGCGCGGGCTTGAACGAGCCGCAGTTCGTGCCCCGGGCCAGGCAGTCCAGCGCGGCGTTCACCACGGACGGGTCGACGTAACCGGAGCCCGCGCCCCGCGGGGAGGCGGGGGTGCCGATGCCCACCTGGGACGGGTCGAGGCCGCCCTCGAGCTGGATGCAGGCCAGCGCGGTGAGGAAGTCCACCGAGCCCTGCGAGTACACCTTGCCGTCGCAGCCCAGCATCGAACCGCTGTTGTAGTACTGCATGTTGACGACGGTGAGGATGTCCTTCAGGTTGAGCGCCAGCTTGAAGTACTCCGTCGACGTGGACTGCATGTCGATCGTCTGCGGGGCCATCGTGAGCACCATGCCCGGCCCGGCCTTCGCCGACAGCGAGCGGATCGCCTCCGTGAGGGAGGCGGAGTCGATGCCGTGTTCGAGGTCGATGTCCACCCCGTCGAACCCGTACTCCGTCATCAGCCGGTGGGCGCTGTCGGCGAAGCGCGCGGCGGAGGCGGCGTCGTTGACGGTGACGTTGCCCTTCTCGCCGCCCACCGAGATGATCACCTTCTTGCCCTCGGCCTGCTTGGCGGCGATGTCGTCCTTGAACTCCTGGACCGAGCCGTAGCCGAGGGCCGGGTCGAGGTTGAAGGTGATCTCGCCCGGGCTGGCCGTGGAGTCGGCGAAGGAGACGGCGATGATGTCGTACTGGTCCTGCACGTCGCGGAGCTTCTGCACGGTGGCGCCGTTGTCGAAGTTCTGCCAGTAGCCCGTCACGGCGTGCTCGGGCACGTCCGCGCCGGGTCCGTCGCCGCCGGTCTCGCCGCCGGTGGTGGCGGTCACGGGGGCGGAGCGGGCCGACTCGCCCGCGCCGTTGACCGCGCTGACGGCGAACTCGTAGGAGGTGGCGGGCGCCAGCCCGGTCACGGTCGCCGAGGTGCCGGAGACGGAGAGGACCTTCCGCCCGTCCCGGTGGACGTGGTAGCCGGTGGCGCCGGTGACGGCGTCCCAGTTCAGGGTGACCGAGGACGGGCCGGCCGGGGCGGCGGTCAGCCCACCGGGCACGGCCGGGGGCTCCGGCTCGGGATCGGGGCCGCCCGGGTCGCCGCCGCCGTCCCCGTCCCCGGCGCCGGGTCCGGTGAGCAGGACGTCGTCGACGTGGTAGGCGCCCTGGCCGTACCAGCCGTGGGTGTGCACGGTGACCGAGGTGGTGTCCGGGCCGGTGGTGAAGGACGTCCGCAGCCGCTCCCAGTCGGAGGCGCCCGGGGTCCAGGTGGACACGTCGGTGGTGCCGGTGCCCGAGACGCCGAGGTGGACGTAGGGGCCCCGCACCCAGGCGCTCAGCCGGTACTCGGAGTCCGGCAGCACGGTGACGGTCCGGGAGCAGCGGGCGTTGTCGCTGTTCGTGGGGACCGCGCGCAGTGCCGCCGTACCGCCGTGCACCGGGGAGCCGGTGACCGAACCGCTGCCGGCGGAGCAGGTCCAGCCGTCCAGTCCGGACTCGAAGCCCGGGTTGTCCAGCAGGTTCGGCTCGGCGGCCCCGGCGCTGCCGGTCAGGCCGCCGAACGCCACCGCGCCGGCCGCCAGCGCGGCCGTGCCGAGCGCCGCGACGAGCCGCGTACGGACGCCCTTCCGCCGTGCCCGTCCGGACGGCCCGCCTCGCGCGCTTCCGCGGTCTCTTCGCGTCGTGCCTTCCACTTGCTGCCTCCGTGCGTTGGGGGATGAGGGCGCGTGGGGAGACGGTGGCCACCGTGCTGACCCGGAAGAATGGTTCAGACCAATGGGCATGTCAAGGGGAGCCGCCCGGCGCGGGCGTCCGGTGCGGAGCGCGGGGCGGGTGCGCTCCGTAATCCGGGCCGCTTTTCCGATTCGGCTCCGCTGCCGGGTGCGGGGCGCCCGGCAGCGGTTGTGTAATTTCGTCCTTCAACTTTCCGTCCGGTGCCGTGGACCGGCCGGGAAAACCGCGTTCGCGACCATGATCAAAGGTTGCGAAACCATCAAAACGCCCGGCAATCTGTCACTGCTTGCCCGTGTTTGACGGTGTGTCGGCAGCGACCGCACGTCCCCTGGTTCCCGGTAAGTGTTCTCTGCCGGGTAAAGCGTCGATAGGCTGCTGAGTCGGCAGGACCGGCCGGACTCCACAGGGCAGAGCAGTACCGCAGAAAAGTTCTTGGACAGGGGAGCCCCCACGTGCCCACCGCAATAGCCGTCACCAGCGCCGACCTGGTGCTCCCCCCGCCCGACGTGCACACGCCGGCGGCGCACGTGCTGACACCGCCCGACCGGCAGCCGCTGGACGACGCGCTCGCCGAGACGCACCTGCTCGTCGAGCGGCACGGCTATGTGGTCGTCCTGTACCCCTCGTCCGCCCCCGCCGCCTCCGTCCGGCGGCTGCACACCGTCCGCTCCGTGCTGGAGAGCGACCGCGTCGCCCTGCTGGAGACCGACCTCCCGCCGCTGGCCACCGGCATCCTGGCCCGCCAGCTGTGCCAGCTGTCCGTCTGCGACTTCAGCCCCGGCGTGCTCGCCGCCGCCTCCCGGCTGCTCGCGCACTACATCTACGCGGGTGCGCTGCTGAACTCCGTGGCCCGGCTCGACCGCGTACCGGTGAGCCTCACCGCGCACGCCAAGTCCTGGGTGCCCGGCTCCCAGTTCGCCGTGCTCGCCCGCCCCACCCCCCAGCTGATCAGGATCGGCGGGGACGGCCTGCTGGCCGGGCCGGGGTTCGCCACCGAGCTGACCGTCGCCCCCGGCCCGCTCTCGGCCGACTGGGTGACGGGCACCCTCGCCCCGCACTGGCGGGTGGGCGGCCTGCGCCGGGCACCGCTGCCGGCGGACTCCGCCCGCTGGTGGGGCACCGGGAAACTGGTCGAGTTCGCCGCGGCCATCCCCGACATCTCCGTCCTGTACCAGCTCGTCAGCTCGGTACGGCGGGAGGAGTGCCACTGGTGCGGCCTGGAACTGATCGGTGACCGCTGCGCGTTCTGCTCCGCGCCCGTGGCACCGCCGGACGGCGCCGGCGGCCCCCGCGCCCTCCCGGCGGCGCCGGAGCCGGCCGGCCGCCGAGCCCTGGCACCCGGCCGGACGCGCTGAGGTGCGCCGCCGTACGTCCGCGGCCCGGCCGGCGGCCGGTGCCGGTCCCCCGGCCCGCACCGCCTCCCGCGCCCCGGCGGGCGCCCGCCGCACCCGCCGTCCGCACAGCCCCCGCCGTCCGCACCGTTCCCGAACGAGGTAGCCGCGACCATGAACTCACGCCAGCGCCGTGGCGTCATCCTGCTGCTCCTGTCCGTCCTGTGCGCCCTCGTCGCCTTCGGTGGAGTGCTGTCGGTGATCAACGACGTGGAGTCGAAGGTCGGCCCGGAGGTCACGGCGTACCGCCTGGCGAAGGACGTACCGGCCTACCAGGTCCTGGACGAGGAGGCGGTGGAGCGGATCTCGATACCGGAGCGCTGGCTGTCGGACACCGCGCTCACCGACCTCGACGACATCGAGGGCAAGATCGCCGCCAACCGGTTGCGGAAGGGCTCGCTTCTGCAGTCCGGCATGGTGGCCGAGCAGCCCGAACTGAAGCCGGGCGAGCAGGAGATCGCCATCATGATCGACGCGGCCACCGGTGTCGCGGGCAAGATCTCGCCCGAGTCGAGGGTCAACATCTACGCGACGTTCCGCGACGAGGAGGGGGACGAGGAAACCGAGGTCTCCCGCGTGATCGTCGACAACGCCCGGGTCGTCGACGTCGGCAGGCTCACCCCCATCTCCCGCGCGGACGACCGTGACGGCAGGAGAGGGGACCGCGACACCGAGGCGGTGCCGATCACCTTCGCGCTGAGCACGCTCGACGCCCAGCGGGTGGCCTTCGCCGAGTCCTTCGCGGTGAACGTCCGGCTGGCGCTGGTGGCGCCCGGCGACACGGCCGAGATCTCCGAGCAGGAACGCAACTACACGCTCACCGGGGACAAGTGAGGCACGGATGGTGACACGCATCCTCCCGGCCGTCGGCGACGCCGACGCCGCCCGCTCCCTGACGGCGCTGCTGAGCCAGCTCCCCGACAGCGAGCCCGCGCCGCCGGCCGGCGACTCCACCACCCTGCTGGGCACCCTGGCGGCGCTGGCCGCCGAGTCGGTGGGCGACCTGCCGGAGGTCGTCCTGGTCCACGAGCGCGTCGGGCCGCTGCCCGCGCTGGAACTGATCCGGGAGGTCGCGCTCCGCTTCCCGGCGGTCGGGGTGGTCCTGGTCACCACCGACACCACCCCCGGGCTGTACTCCGCGGCCATGGACGCCGGCGCGCGCGGGGTGGTCGGACTGCCCCTGGCGTACGACGAACTGGTGGCGCGGGTGGGCGCCGCCGCCCAGTGGGCGGCGGGGGTGCGGCGCCACCTCGGCACCGGCCCGGACACCCCGGGCGGCCCGGGCGGCACCGTGGTCGCGGTCACCGGCGCCAAGGGCGGGGTGGGCACCACCGTGCTGGCCGTGCAGCTGGCCCTGGCCGCCCGTGCCTCGGGCCGTACCACCGCGCTGGCCGACCTGGACCTCCAGGCGGGCGACGTGGCCTCGTACCTCGACGTCCAGTTCCGCCGCTCGGTGGCCGACCTGGCGGGCATCAGGGACCTGTCCCCGCGTGTGCTGCAGGACGCCGTCTTCACCCACTCCACCGGGCTGTCGCTGCTCCTCGCCCCGGCCGAGGGCGAACGCGCCGAGGAGGTCGACGACCGCGCGGTCCGGCAGATCACCCATGTGCTGCGCTCCCGCCACGAGGTCGTGGTCGTCGACTGCGGCACCCACATGACCGGCGCCAACGCCGCCGCGATCGAGCTGGCGGACATCGCCCTGCTGGTCACCACCCCGGACGTGGTCGCCGTCCGGGCGGCCAAGCGCATGATCCGGCTCTGGGACCGGCTGCAGATCCGCAAGGCGGAGGAGACCCGGACGGTCGTCAACCGCCACAGCCGCGGCGCGGAGATCCAGCCGCAGCTCATCGAGCGGATCGTGCGGACCCCGGTCGCGCGCGGTGTCGTTCCGGCCAATTTCAAGGAACTGCAGGCCGCCGTGGACTCCGGCCGGATGCAGGACCTCGACAGCCGCGGCGCCGTCCGGCAGGCGATGTGGGGACTGGCCGGTGAGCTGGGACTCGTCAAGGCCGCCGAGGCGGGCGCCGGAGGCCGGGGCCGGGGCGCGGGGCAGCACGCCGACCGCGGCTCGATCGGTCTGCGCCGCCGCCGGGGAGGCGTCGACAAGCGGCTGTAGGGGCAGCAAAGCAGTGGACTCGGGGGCGGGCCGCGCGGCGGACCCGGCGGTACGGGCGGCGGAGGCGACGGAGGGGAGGTAGGGATGCGTGTCGGGCGAGGACCGGACGACGCTGCCGCGGGCGGCGGCGCGGAGGGCCCGGACCGGGGCCAGACGACCGTCGAGTTCGTCGGCATGGTGCCCCTCATCCTGGTCGTGCTGGCCCTGATGTGGCAGCTCGTCCTGGTCGGCTACACCTTCACCCTGGCGGGCAACGCCGCCGACGAGGCCGCCCGCGCGGCGGCGGTGGACGGCGACTGCCAGGGCGCGGCGCGGGAGCACCTGCCGAGCGCCTGGCAGGGGACGGTCGGCTGCGGTGACGGGGCCGCCGGCCTGGTCACCGCCACCGTCGAGCTGCGGGTGCCGGTCCTCTTCCCGGGGATGGCGGACCTGCCGCTGACGGTCACCGGCGAGGCGGGGGCGGTACGGGAGGAGGAACGATGAGCGTCCACCGGCGTCCGTACCGCCCCGCAGGGCGGCGCCGCGGCCGGACCGGGGCGGACCGGGGCCAGGTCGCGGTGGAGTTCGTGGGCTTCCTGCCGGTGCTGCTGCTGATCGGGCTGGCCGCGCTCCAGCTCGGCCTGGTGGCGTACGCCGCCCAGCAGGCCGGCACGGCGGCCCGGGCCGCCGCCCGCGCCGAGTCGCTGGAGGACGGGCCGGACGGCGCCGCGGCCGGCCGGGCGGCCGTCAGCGACTGGCTCACGGTCGGTTTCGCCTGGGGCGGGTCCTCGGACGAGGTGAGCGTCACCGCCGAGGTGACCATCCCGTCCGTCGTCCCCGGCATCGGCGACTTCGGCGAGGTGAGCAGGACGTCCACGATGCCCCGCGACTGACCGGGCGCCGCCCGTACCACCCCGCACAGCACCGCCCCGCACCACCCGCAGCACTGGAGGATTCGGCACATGAGCCTGAGGGCGCGCATCAACGCTCCGGACCCGGCCGGCGGATCGCAGCAGGAGGGCCACCTCGTCGCGGTCTACCGGGCCAAGCTGCTGGAGGAGATCGACCTCGCGGAGATGTCGTCGCTCGCCGCGGCCGAGCGCCGGGTGCGCCTGGAGCGGGTCCTGGGGCACATCATCAGCCGCGAGGGCCCGGTGCTCTCCACCCCCGAACGCGCGCTCCTCATCCGCCGGGTGGTGGACGAGGCCCTGGGACTGGGCATCCTGGAGCCGCTGCTGGAGGACTCCTCCATCACGGAGATCATGGTCAACGGACCCGACCAGGTGTTCGTGGAGCGGGCCGGCCGGGTCGAGCGACTCCCGCTGCGCTTCGCCTCCGACGAGCAGCTGATGCAGACCATCGAGCGCATCGTCTCCACGGTCAACCGCCGGGTGGACGAGTCCAACCCGATGGTCGACGCCCGCCTCCCCTCCGGGGAGCGCGTCAACGTCATCATCCCGCCGCTGTCCCTGTCCGGTCCCACCCTCACCATCCGGCGCTTCCCCCGCGCCTACACCCTGCGGGAGATGATCGGGCTGGGCTCGCTGGACGAGCAGCTGGTGCTGCTGCTGTCCGGGCTGGTACGCGCCAGGTTCAACATCGTGGTCTCCGGCGCCACCGGTTCCGGCAAGACGACCCTGCTCAACGCGCTGTCCGGGCTGGTCCCCGACGGCGAGCGCATCATCACCATCGAGGACGCCGCCGAACTCCAGCTCCAGCAGAGCCACGTCATCAGCCTGGAGAGCCGCCCCGCCAACGTCGAGGGGAAGGGCCGGATCACCATCCGCGACCTGGTGCGCAACTCCCTGCGCATGCGCCCCGACCGCATCATCGTCGGCGAGGTCCGCGGCGGCGAGACCCTCGACATGCTCCAGGCGATGTCCACCGGCCACGACGGGTCACTCGCCACCGTCCACGCCAACAGCGCCGAGGACGCCCTGATGCGGCTGCAGACGCTCGCCTCGATGTCGGAGGTGAAGATCCCCTTCGAGGCGCTGCGGGACCAGATCAACAGCGCCCTGGACGTCATCGTCCAGCTCAGCCGCTACCCCGACGGGTCACGCCGGGTCAGCGAGGTCGCCGTCCTGGACTCCCACGGCCGCGAGGAGTACCGCATCGCGACCGTGTGCCGCTTCGACACCCGGCCCATGGGGGCCGACCGCACCGTGCGCGGCGTCTTCCGCCACCTGCCCCTGCCGGGCCGGGTCGCCGAACGCCTCCGGCTGAAGGGGGAACCCGTTCCGCCCGCCTTCGGCATCGCCCGGGACGACAACCAGCTCCTCACCCGCGAAGCCCTCTAGGAAGCCGCCCCGCCATGGACAACCTCGCCCTGCCGACGATCGGCGTCACCCTGCTCGCCGGGGTGCTCGCGGTAGCGGGCATCCACGCCTACGCGTCCGGCCGGGCGCAGCGCCAGGAGCTGATCGACCGGCTCGCGCTGACCGGGCAGCCGGCCTCCGGCCGGCACCGCCGGTTCGCCGGCCTCGACCGGAGGCTGCGCCGGACCGGTCCGGGACGGCGGATCGAACTGAAGCTCACCACCACCGGACTCGACCTGACCCCGGGCGAGTTCCTCGTCTGTCTGGTGGCGGTGGTGGCCGCCCTGTGGCTGCTGGCCTCCTCGGTCCTGGCACCCTTCTTCGGGCCGCTCGCCGGGCTGCTGGGCGTCTGGGGTGCCAACGCCTTCCTCAACTGGCAGCGCAACAGGCGGATCGAGGCCTTCATCGGCCAGCTCCCGGAGCTGTCCCGGGTGCTGGCCAACGCCACCCGGGCGGGGCTTGCGCTGCGCACGGCCCTGGGCATGGCCGCGGACGAACTGGACGCCCCCGCGGGCGACGAACTGCGCAGGGTCGCCGACCAGCTCGCCCTGGGCCGCTCCATCGACGAGGCCCTGGACGAGCTCGCCGACCGGCTCCCCTCCCGCGAACTGGTCGTCCTGGTCACCACCCTGGTGCTCTCCAACCGGGCCGGCGGCGCGGTCGTCAGCTCCCTGCAGAACCTCACCCGGACCCTGGAGGAGCGCAAGGAGACCCGGCGCGAGGTCCGCACCCAGCTCTCCCAGGTGAACGTCACCGCCTACGCGGTCCCGGCCATCGGCCTGGGCGCCATGCTGCTGATCAACGCCATCGAGCCCGGTGCCCTGGACCGGGTCACCGGAAGCTTCCCCGGGCAGGTCGCCGTGCTGGTCTCCCTGGGGCTGTACGTCCTGGGCTTCATCGCCATCCGCCGCATCTCCAGAATCGACGTCTGAGGGAGAGGAACAAGCCATGGGTCTGCTGCTCGCCCTCGCCCTCGCGGCCGCTGTCTGCGGGATCTTCGCCGGGCTGCGCATGTACCGCGGCGAGACCAGGCTGCCCGGCGACCTCGCCGTCGCCCTGGAGGTCGGCTCCTCGCGCACCGGCGCCGTCGGCTCGGTCGTCGACCGGCTGGGCATGCGCTGGGCCCCGCTGGTGCTGCGGCTGATGGGCCCGAGGCTCGTCGACCGCAAGCGCCGCCAGATCAGCATGGCGGGCAACCCGGGCGGCCTCACCATCGACCGCTACGCGGCCCGCCGCGCCGTCTACGGGTTCCTGGGACTCTTCGGCGCCCTGGTGATGCTGCTCGACGGCCAGCCGGTCGCCGCCCTGGTGCTGCTGGCCTTCGCCTTCCTGTGGGCCGAGGTGGGGCTGTGGATCGCCGTCCGCCAGCGCCGGGAGGACATCGAGCGCACCCTTCCGGACTTCCTGGACGTCCTCGCGGTCGTCGTCAGCGCCGGGCTCGGTTTCCGGCAGGCCCTGGAGCGGGTGGCGGAGCGGTACCAGGGGCCGTGGGCCGACGAACTGCGCATCACCCTGCGGCAGATGGACATGGGCGTCAGTCGCCGGCAGGCCTTTGACGAACTGCGCAGACGGAACGACTCGGAGCAGGTCGCGATGTTCGTCAGCACGCTCCAGCAGGGCGAGGAGCTGGGTGCCCCGATCGTCGGCACCCTGATCTCCATCGCCAACGACATGCGGCGGGCCGACGCGCAGAACGCCCGGCGCAAGGCGGCCAGGGCGATTCCCAAGGCCACCATGGTCGTCACCACCTTCATGGTGCCGGCCACCATCATCCTGATGGCCGCCGGTCTCCTCCTCGGCTCCGGCACCGACTTCGGCTCCTTCACGGGTGAGTAGGCGAGCGGGGTGCGGCCCATGGTGACCGGCGGGGACACGGCGGACGTAACGGCGCATTCGGGGGCGCTTGCACTTGAGAAGGAAGCGCAAAGCGCCCATCCCGGACCAAGTGCGCCTTTGTCAAGGCCGTTGACGGTTGTCTCGAACAGGCCGCGGCCTTCCCGTTGGTCTTCGCAAACGCAATTCGGTATGGCACAGTCGATGCCGGGCCCGGACACTCCCCGGGCCGAGCGGTCCGGACCGGCCGACAGGGAGGAGGGTGCGCCGTGACCGAGCGGGAAACGCCTCCGCGCGCCCCCCGGGAGGGGAATTGGCCTCCGGCACCCTGGGACGAGTCGGGAGAACCCGCGTACGTTTCTCATGTCGCCGATGAGCCCGGCCGTGGAGAGGCCGGTGACGGGGACGGCGTCGCAAGCACAGAATCGTACGTGTCGGCCGGCGGACGGCCGGCCGGACTCGGAGGGGTAGACCGTGAGCGACAAACTGCTGAGGACCGCCGTCAACGCCCAGACCCGGCTGCGGAACTGGGGGAGGGTCAGGACCGACGCCCTGCGGCGGCGCGCGGACGAGGGACAGTCCGCGGTGGAGTACATGGGCATCATCGCGGTGGTCGTGGCGATCATCCTCGTGCTGCTCGGAACCAATCTGGGTGCCACGATCGCGGCGGAGATCGTCGAGCAGGTCGAGAGCATCACCGGGTGAGCCGTGGCACCTCCGACGCCGGGCAGGCCTTCCCCGTCTACATCACGGCGGTGGCGGGCCTGCTCTTCCTCGCGCTGGCGTTCTTCGCGGTCGGGATGGCGTCGGCCGACCGCAACGACGCCCAGGGCGCGGCGGACGCCGCCGCGCTGGCCGCCGCCCAGGACGCCCGGGACGGGCTGCGGGAGGACCTCCTGGAGCTCTTCGACCCGGACGTCTGGGAGGACCTGCTCGGCGGGGGAGAGGTGGGCGACGCGGACGGTGCCTGCGGGGCGGCCGCGGAGTTCGCGCGGAAGAACGACGCGGAGCTGACCGGCTGTGACCCGGTGAGCTTCCCGGCCGGATTCACGGTCGGGGTCAGGAACACCGAACCGGTCGGGGACTCGCTGATCCCCGGGACGGAGAGCACGTATGCCGAGGCCACCGCCACGGCGGTCATCGAGCCCCGCTGCGACATCGGTGAGACCGAGGTGCCCCCGAACGGCGAGCCGGGCGGGGAAGAGGAGGACACCGAGGAGCCCCCGGGCGAGGAGGAGGAGCCGGAACCGGGGCACGAACTGGTCTGCGACGGGATCGACGCACCCATCGAGATCGGCCCCGACCTCGACCCGGAGGACCTCCTGGAGATCCTTCCGGACCCGGAGGAGCTGTTCTCCGTCCATCTGGCGGACCAGTGAGCGAACGACAAGCAGAGGAAACGCAACGCATGGGCACACGCGCGATAGGGAAGCTGCTGCGAGGCGCGGCCGCCGCGGCGATGACCGCGGCGCTGGCCTTCACCCTGACGGCGTGCGGCGGGGGAGACGACGAGGCGCCGAACACCGGCTCCTCCGCCCAGCCGTCCGGCGGTGGGGGAGGGGACGGCGGCTCGGACGGCCGGCAGGACGGCTCCGGCGGCGAGAACGGCGGGAAGGACGGCGAGGAGGACACGGCCCTGGCGACGATCAAGGGCTCGGACGGCGTGAACATCGTCGTGACCTCGGCCGTCCGGGACCAGGGGGGGTTCGTCACCGTCAAGGGACGGATCGAGAACACCGGCGACCAGGTCTACGCCTTCCGGCACTGGACCGCGGGTGACACGGAGCTGGCGAGCAAGGGCGCCTCGGTCGGCGGTATGACGCTCGTCGACAAGAAGGGCAAGAAGCGCTACTACATCCTGCGCGACACCGATGACAACTGTCTGTGCACGATGTTCCCGAGTGGTCTGGGAGCCGGGAAGACCGCGGACTTCTTCGCGCAGTTCCCCGCCCCGCCGGCGGAGACGACCGAGGTCGACCTGCAGGTCCCCACCATGAGCAGCGTGACCGTACAGATCACCGACAAGTGAGAGGCGCGCAGCGATGACCGATCGACCGCGCACCCTCACAGTGCGGCGCACCGTCGCCGCGGGCGCCGGTGTGTTCCTTGCCGTGGCCGCCCTCACGGTGACGGCGCCGGGCACCGCGTCCGCCGAGCCCGGAGGTCCCAGCTCGCCGCCGGGCTTCGCCCCCACCCCGTCCCCACCGGTCGAGGTGGACCAGAACGCGCCCGGCCTGATGATGAAGGACGGCGCCACCCTCAAGGAGCCCAAGGTCCTCGACATCCGCTCCATCGTGGAGGAGCAGGGCGGCGCGGAACGGCGCGAGGACTCCAACTTCCAGACCAAGTTCACGCTCCAGGCCGAGGTGCTCTTCGGCCGGGACAGCGCCAGGCTGAACGCCGAGGCGCACGCCCGCATCAAGGACATCGCCGCGGAGATCGACAAGCAGGGCGCCACGGAGGTCAACGTCTTCGGCTTCACCGACAACCTGGGCTCCTACGCGCACGGCAGGGACCTCTCCAAGCGGCGT
This sequence comes from Streptomyces rubellus, assembly GCF_036323805.1. NCBI lineage: Bacteria > Bacillati > Actinomycetota > Actinomycetes > Kitasatosporales > Streptomycetaceae > Streptomyces > Streptomyces rubellus. Next base: position 114,787 of record NZ_JAZDCX010000005.1, on the reverse strand, counting down.
GCGGAGTCGGTGCACCGGCAGCTGCTGAAGGAGCTCACCGCGCAGGTCACCTTCCGGATCCGCGGCTACAGCGAGGACTACCCCATCGCCGACAACTCCACGGAGGAGGGCCGCAAGAAGAACCGCCGCGTCGAGGTCTCCTTCCCGCGCGGCGGATGACCGGGACGACCGTCCGGGACCACCGGCTGCTCCCGGACCCGGACCCATGGGCCCGGCCTCACGGCTCCAGCGCCACCCGTACGCCCGGCCGCAGCCCCCAGCGCGCCATGGCGCCCGCCTCGGCCTCCAGCACATGGCGGGCGCGCAGCCGGGGGAGGCCGAGGCGCCCGGGCCGCATGGTCCGCACCGCCAGCACCCGCAGACCGCGGTCGAGGTAGGCCACGTCGATCGCGAACCGCATCCGGAAGGTGTGCACACCGCTCGCGGGGCTCAGCAGGAGCGCTCCCTCGACGCCGTCGCGCCCCAGCAGGCCGCGGGTACGGGCCCCGGGGGACGCGGCGATCTCCACCGGAACCTCCACCGGGGTCCCCGCCGGGCCCTCCGCGGGGACACGCAGCACTCCCCGTCCGTCCCGCCGGCGGCCCATGGCGCTTCCCCTCGTCCCGTACGACCCGTGCCCGTGCTGTGGTGCCCGTGCCGGGTTCTACCAGAGGAGCCCCCGGGTTCCACAAGCCGTACCCGGAACCGGCCGTCCGCCGTACGCTCGCGGCGTGTACTGCGCGCTGATCGCCCTCGCCGCCGGCTACGGCGCCGCCGCCGGGCTGCTGGTGCCGCGCGCCGTGTACCGGCTCGCCGTGGAGCCGGGGACGGCGTGGCGCGCGGAGTGCCCCGGCGGCCATCCGCTGCGGGGCCCGCTGTCGGGCTGGGCGGGTCCGGCCCGCTGCCGGACGTGCGGGAGCAGCGGGGCGTACGGGCCGGGCGCCGCGGGCACGGCCGCGGTGACGGCGGCGGTGTGCGCGCTGCTCGCGGCGGCCGTCGGGAGCCGGCCGGAGCTGGGCGTGTGGCTGCTGCTGGCGCCGTTCGCGGTGCTGCTGGCGGCCGTGGACCGCAGGGTCCACCGGCTGCCGGACGTGGTGACCCTGCCGCTGGCGGCGGCCTGCGCGGCCCTGCTGGGCGTCGCCGCGCTGCTGCCCGGGGCGGGCGGCAGCTGGACGGGAGCCCTGCTGGGCGGGCTGGTGCTGGGCGCGGTGTACCTCGGGCTGTTCCTGGTCAGTCCGCGCGGCATGGGGCTCGGTGACGTCAAGCTGGCGGTTCCGGTGGGGACGGCCCTCGGGTGGTACGGCTGGGGCACCCTGCTGACGGGGGCCTTCGCGGGTTTCGCGCTGGGCGCGGTCCACGGGATGACGCTGGTCCTCCTGGGCCGGGCGAGCCGCAAGGCGGCCATGCCGTTCGGGCCGTTCATGGTGGCGGGCGCCCTGGCGGGTCTGGTGCTGGGAGCGCACCGGGGAGATACGGGAGGGTGAAACGGGCTGTCGGTGCACGGTGCGCGCGCCCGCGGCGGCTATGGTGGAAGCCCCCCTCGGGCCGGCCCGTATCCCCCCCCACGGGCCGGCCCGCTTCACAGCCGGGCCCGCTTATCACTGTTCTGTGACAATCCCGGTTCGTGCGGTTGTGCGGACCCGCAGTAAGGTTCTCAGGTCCCGTCCGGCCGGTCTCCGCGGGCCCCGCCCCGCCCGGTCCCGGCCGGGAACCCCGCCCGGTTCCGCCGGGAGAAGCCTGTCCGCCCGGGGTGGCGGACCGGGGTCGCGGGCTGATCCACCCAGGTCGGCCGGACGGGGCCACACGTTCGGGACCGGCATGGAGGGGCTGACAAACCGATGCTGCGATCTTCCCGGGGAGGCACCCGGTACCCCCAGTGGCTGCGCCGGCTGGTCTACAAGCTCTACACCCACCGGGTGGAGGGCCGGCTGGACCACACCCAGGTGCCCAAGCACATCGGTGTCATCCTCGACGGCAACCGCCGCTGGGCGCGGGCCGCCGGCGGTACGACCGAGCAGGGGCACCAGGCCGGCGCCGAGAAGATCCGGGAGCTGCTGGGCTGGTGCGCCGAGACGGACGTCGAGGTGGTCACGCTGTGGCTGCTGTCCACGGACAATCTCAACCGGCCCCCCGAACAGCTCAACCCCCTGCTGGCGATCATCGAGGACGCGGTGCGGGACCTGGCCGCGGACGGCCGCTGGCGGGTGCACCACGTCGGCGCGCTCGACCTGCTGCCCGACCACACCCAGCGGGTCCTGAAGGAGGCGGCGCAGACCACCGCGGACAACCGCGGGATACTCGTCAACGTCGCCGTCGGCTACGGGGGGCGGCAGGAGATCGTCGACGCCGTGCGCTCCCTGCTCGCCGAGCGGGCCGCGCGGGGCGCGAGCCTGGGCGAGCTGGCGGAGAACCTGTCCCTGGAGGACATCGCCGAGCACCTGTACACCCGGGGGCAGCCCGACCCGGACCTGGTGATCCGCACCAGCGGTGAGCAGCGGCTGTCGGGCTTCATGCTCTGGCAGAGCGCGCACTCGGAGTACTACTTCTGCGACGTGTTCTGGCCCGCCTTCCGGAAGGTGGACTTCCTGCGCGCGCTGCGGGATTACGCGGCGCGCCACCGCCGGTACGGCTCCTGACGGGACACCGGCCCCGGCAGGCCACCAGCTGTTCACCCGGTCTGCGGCATATGCCGTTGCATGGCACGGGGACGCGCAGGGAATACCCCCTTCAGGCCGGTCCCCGATCCAGGGGGCGGCCCCGGGAGGCCCTTTGCACACCACGGACGTCCGTGCGAGACGCACGGAGGACGCGGAGGGCCGGTGCCCGGCCCGTGCACCGGGGCCGGAGCCCGGTCTCTTCCCCCGCGACGCCGTCGCACCCCGAACTCTTCCGAGGGGGTCCGTCCACCCGTGGTGACCAGAACCAAGCGTCGTGAGCACGACCGGCGCACCTACGTCATCGACACCAGTGTCCTGCTCGCCGACCCGTCGGCCCTGACCCGCTTCGACGAGCACGAAGTCGTGCTCCCGGTCGTCGTGGTCACGGAGCTGGAGGCCAAGCGGCACCACCCGGAACTGGGCTACTTCGCCCGCCAGGCGCTGCGGCGGCTCGACGAGTACCGGGTGCTGCACGGGCGGTTGGACGCCCCCATCCCGATCGGCGAGCTGGGCGGCACGCTCCGGGTGGAGCTGAACCACTCCGACCCGGCGATCCTGCCCTCCACCATGCGGGGCGACCACGGCAGACCGGCCGACAACGACTCGCGCATCCTGGCGGTGGCCAGGAACCTCCAGGCCGAGGGATACGACGTCACCGTCGTCTCCAAGGACCTCCCGCTGCGCATCAAGGCGTCCTCCGTCGGGCTGCTGGCCGAGGAGTACCGCGCGGAACTGGCCATCACCGAATCCGGCTGGACGGGCATGGCCGAACTGACCCTGGCCGGCGAGGACGTGGACGAGCTGTTCGCCGCGGAGAGCGTGTACGTGCCCGAGGCCGCCGAACTGCCGGTGCACACCGGGCTCGTCCTGCAGTCCGAGCGGGGCAGCGCGCTGGGCCGGGTGACGCCCGAGGGGCGGGTCAGACTGGTGCGCGGCGACCGCGAGGCGTTCGGCATCCACGGACGCAGTGCCGAGCAGCGCATCGCGCTGGACCTGCTGCTCGACCCGGAGGTCGGCATCCTCTCGATGGGCGGCCGGGCCGGCACCGGCAAGTCGGCGCTGGCGCTGTGCGCCGGCCTGGAGGCGGTGCTGGAGAAGCGGCAGCACCGCAAGGTCATGGTGTTCCGGCCGCTGTATGCGGTCGGCGGCCAGGAACTGGGCTATCTGCCGGGCACCGCCGACGAGAAGATGAACCCCTGGGCGCAGGCGGTCTTCGACACCCTCTCGGCGGTGACGTCCCGTGAGGTGATCGAGGAGGTCGTGGCCCGCGGCATGCTGGAGGTGCTGCCGCTCACGCACATCCGCGGCCGTTCCCTGCACGACGCGTTCGTGATCGTCGACGAGGCCCAGTCCCTGGAGCGGAACGTCCTGCTGACGGTGCTGTCGCGGATCGGGCAGGACTCCCGGGTGGTCCTCACCCACGACGTCGCCCAGCGCGACAACCTGCGGGTCGGGCGGTACGACGGGGTGGTCGCCGTGGTCGAACGGCTCAAGGGGCATCCGCTGTTCGCCCACATCACCCTCACCCGGTCCGAGCGGTCGCCGATCGCGGCGCTGGTGACCGAGATGCTGGAAGAGGGCCGCATCTAGCCGTACTGGGCCGTATCCGGCCGTGTTCAGCCGCGTTCGGTGCCGTTCGGCTCGGTGTGGCGGTGTCCGGTCGCAATCGGCCGCGTCCGGGGGTGACTTCGGCCCGGTTCGTACGGAAGACCCCGCACGGCGAAGCGCAGCAGCCTAGCCGTGCGGGGCCTTCCGCGCGCCCTTTTCCGGGGAATCGGAGTGCCGGGAGGGGTGTGAGCTTTCCCACGTGTCACAGAATTGCATCCGTCGTTCCGTGTCCGGCAGTGTGTGGGTCCTGTCAGGCCCCGCGTACGGCACACCGCCACCATCCGCACCACCGGGTGCGGCGCCCACAAGTCAACAACGGAACGCCGTACGCCGCCCGAAGCATCACGCGGTCCCTCCGACCGGAGGGATCCGGCCGGGCCAGCGCCTCCCGTGACCAGCGCGTGGGGAGGTCAGTGTCAGGGGCACGATTGCGCCCGCGGGGTCACCCGAGCGGGCAGTGTGGAAGGAAACCGTGTGACTCGGATCTCGGTCCGGGGGTTCGCCGTGGCATCCGCCACCGCGGTCACCACCGTCGGCGCTGTCGTCGGAGTGGCCTCGGGGAACGAGCAGGGATCGACCGAACCGGTCGAGGCCACTGCCGCGGACGCGACGCTCCTCGCAGACATACCCGTCGGCCAGCAGGCCCAGGTACAGACCGCTTCCCTCACACAGCAGGCGGACAACGCCGCCGTCGCCGCGGACGCGGAGGCCAAGAAGGCCGCCGAGGAGGCCGCCCGCAAGCAGGCGGCCGCGGACGCGAAGGCCAAGAGGGAGGCCGCGGAGAAGGCGGCCAAGGCCGCCAAGGAGGCCGAGCAGCGAGAGAAGGAGCGGCAGCAGGCCGCCAGCCGCTCCGCGGAGCGCGCCGACTTCCCGGCGCAGAGCTCCTACACCGTGGCCGAGGTCAAGGCGATGGCCCAGCAGATCGTGGGCGGCGGCCAGTTCCAGTGCTTCTCCAGCATCGTCGAGCGCGAGAGCAGCTGGAACTACCGCGCCGAGAACCCGTCCTCGGGCGCGTACGGGCTCGTCCAAGCGCTGCCCGCCTCGAAGATGTCCTCGGCCGGTGCCGACTGGCGCACCAATCCGGCCACCCAGATCAAGTGGGGCCTGAACTACATGAACGACCGCTACGGCAGCCCCTGCGGCGCCTGGGAGTTCTGGCAGGCCAACCACTGGTACTGAGCCGTACCGGGCCGTGAGGAACGGTCCGAACCCCCCGTCCGCCGGACGGGGGGTTTGGTGTGTCCGGTCCGGAGCAACCGTTCATCCCGGTGATCTCGTCCCATGACGAGACGGCCGGTGCGGACGCGCGTACCGGCCCCGGCCGGTCGGCTCATACTGGAGCCGGCCGGAAAACCGGCCAGAGGGAACACAGGGGGCGAAGGAAGCGGCATGTCGAGACTGCAGAGCCTGAGGAAGGGCGTGTCGCGCCTCGCCGACCGGCTGAGTGAGCGCCTGGCACAGGCCGGGAAGGAGCCGGACGACACCCCGCCGGCCACGTCCGTCCGTTCCCCCGCCCCGGCGGCGACGGCGGGGGGCGGCTCCCCGCCGCCGTCCTCCGCGGGCCCCGCCGCCTCGCCGGTGCAGCCCCCGTCCGGGCCGCCGCCCGCCGTCATGGTGCCGTGGGGGGTGCGGGTGGCGGCCGAGGTGGGCTGGCGGCTGCTGGTCCTGGCGGGGGTGCTCTACGTCCTGATGAAGGTGATCAGCGCGTTCAGCCTGCTGGTCCTGGCCTTCTCCGTCGGCCTGCTGCTCACCGCGCTGCTCCAGCCCACGGTCGCCCGGTTGCGGCGGCTGGGCGTGGGGCGGGGCGCGGCCACCGCGATCACCTTCGTCACCGGTGTGGCGGCCCTGGGGCTGGTGGGCTGGTTCGTGGTCTGGCAGGTGATGGAGAACATCGACGACCTCACCCGCCAGGTGCAGGACGGCATCGAGGAACTGCGGAACTGGCTGCTGGACGGCCCGTTCCACGTCACCGAGGAGCAGATCAACAACGTCGCGGACAGTCTGAACGACTGGATCGGCGGCAACACGCAGGCGATCACCGACGCCGGTCTGCAGGGCGTGACCGTCGTGGTGGAGTTCCTCACCGGCGCGGCGCTGGCGCTGTTCGTGGCGATCTTCCTGCTCTACGACGGCCGGCGGGTGTGGAACTGGACGCTCAACTTCGTGCCCCGGCCCGCGCGGGACGGTATCGCCGGTGCCGGGCCGAGGGCGTGGACGACGCTCACCAGCTATGTGCGCGGCACGGTGATCGTGGCCTTCATCGACGGCTTCTTCATCGGGGTCGGCATCTACTTCCTGGACGTGCCGATGGCGGTGCCGCTGGCCGTGATCGTCTTCCTGTCCGCCTTCGTCCCGATCGTCGGCGCCTTCACCTCCGGGACGCTGGCGGTCCTGGTCGCCTTCGTGACCAACGGCATGGTCACCGCGCTGCTCGTCCTGGCGGTGGTGCTGGCCGTGCAGCAACTGGAGGGCCATGTGCTCCAGCCCTTCATCCTCGGCCGGCTGGTGCGGGTGCATCCCCTGGGCGTGGTGCTGGCGGTGACCGGCGGGAGCCTGCTGGCGGGCATCCCCGGCGCGGTGGTGGCGGTGCCGGTGGTGGCGGTGCTCAACTCCGTGGTCGGCTACCTGCGCGAGTACGCGGCCCAGAACGCGATGCACGGCGAGGCCACCCCGCACGGCGCCACCGCCGAGTTCGCGGTGCCGGAGGTCGCGGCGGGCGGCGCGGCGGCGGGGGAGAGCGGCCCGGGAGCGGGCGCTCCGGAGCGGTAGCGGAGTTCCCGCCGCCTCCTCCACCGGACTTCCCGGTCCCTCGTGGGCTCCCCGGGGGCCCCGCCGCACGGCGGGGCCCCCGGCGGTGTCTTCGGGTGTCTTCGGGTGTCCTCGTGTCCTCGGGTGCCTCCCCGGGCTTCCGGAGCGGGTCCCGTCAGGATAATGTGCTATCACATTGCTAGAACGCACCAGAACGAAACGGGGAACCGCCATGTCCGCCGACACCATGCCCACGGTCAGAGACCTTCCGCGGATGCCCGCACCGCGGGTGCGGGAGAAGCCCGCCCGCTCCGTCCCCGGCGGGCTCGCCCTGCTGCTCGGTCTGCTGGGGCTGCTGCTCGGGGTGGGCGGCATCCTCCTCGGGGCGGGACTGACCGCCGACGGCTCGGGCGGGGCCGGAGTGACGCTGATCGTCCTGGGGGCGCTGCTCGTGGCCGGTTCGCTCTTCGCCATGGCGGGGCTCAACATGGTGGCGCCCGGCGAGGCCCGGGTGGTCCAGCTCTTCGGGCGCTACACCGGCACCATCCGTGAGGACGGGCTGCGCTGGGTCAACCCGCTGACCAGCCGCGCGAAGATATCCACCCGGGTCCGCAACCACGAGACGGCCGTGCTCAAGGTCAACGACGCCTACGGCAACCCGGTGGAGCTGGCCGCCGTCGTCGTCTGGCAGGTGGAGGACACCGCACAGGCCACCTTCGAGGTGGACGACTTCCTGGAGTTCGTCTCCACCCAGACCGAGGCCGCCGTACGGCACATCGCGATCGAGTACCCGTACGACGCCCACGAGGAGGACGGCCTGTCGCTGCGCGGCAACGCCGAGGAGATCACCGAGAAGCTCGCCGTGGAGCTGACCGCCCGGGTGCGGGCGGCGGGGGTGCGGATCGTCGAGTCGCGTTTCACGCATCTGGCCTACGCCCCCGAGATCGCCGCCGCGATGCTCCAGCGCCAGCAGGCGGGCGCGGTGGTCGCGGCGCGCCGGACGATCGTGGACGGCGCCTGCGGCATGGTCGAGGACGCCGTCGCCCGGATCGCCGCGCAGGACTTCGTCGAGCTGGACGAGGAGCGCAAGGCCGCCATGGTCAGCAACCTCCTGGTGGTGCTCTGCGGTGACCGCTCGCCCCAGCCGGTCCTCAACACCGGGACGCTGTACCAGTGACGGCGCCGCAGCGGGGCCCCGGTTCCGGTTCCGAGCCGGAACCGGAACCGGAACCGGGGCCCCGCCCCCGGCCCCGGCGGGAGCGCAGGCAGGTGCTGCTGCGGCTGGACCCGGCGGTCCACGACGCGCTCGCCGGCTGGGCGGCGGACGAGCTGCGCAGCACCAACGCGCAGATCGACTACCTGCTGCGCCGGGCGCTGAACGAGGCCGGCCGGATGCCGGGGGACGCCCGTCCCCACCCCCGCCGGGGGCGCCCGCCCCGCGCGGAGGACTGACCCCGGACCGGATCCGCAAGGGCTGGGAAAATACCTGGTCAGATGGGTGTCGTGCCGCATGACTCCCCTCTATACACGTCGTGTATACACGTGATGTACAGTGGTGGGCATGTCCATCGGCCACACCCTGCTGGGAATCCTGGAGACCGGGCCGCGCCACGGTTACGACCTCAAGCGCGCCTTCGACGAGCGTTTCGGGCACGACCGCCCGCTGCACTACGGGCAGGTCTACTCGACCATGTCCCGGCTGCTGAAGAACGGCCTGGTCCAGGTCGACGGGATCGAGCCCGGCGAGGGGCCCGAACGCAAGCGCTACGCCATCACCGACGCCGGGATCACCGATGTCGCCGGCTGGCTCGGCCGCGCCGAGAAGCCCGAGCCCTATCTGCAGTCCGTCCTCTACACCAAGGTCGTCCTCGCGCTGCTGACCGGGCGCGACGCCGGAGACCTGCTGGACGTCCAGCGCGCCGAGCACCTGCGCCTGATGCGCGAGCTGACCCGGCGCAAGCAGGGCGGCGACCTCGCCGACCAGCTCATCTGCGACCACGCACTGTTCCATCTCGAAGCCGACCTGCGCTGGCTGGAGATGACCGCCGCACGTCTCGACCGACTCGCCAAGGAGGTGCGCGGATGACCGCCACCGACTCGTTTCTCAGCGCCACCGACCTGCACAAGTCCTACGGCCCCACCCCCGCGCTGGCCGGCGCGGACTTCGCCGTCCAGTCCGGCGAGGTCGTCGCGGTGATGGGTCCCTCCGGCTCCGGCAAGTCCACCCTGCTGCACTGTCTGGCCGGCATCGTCCGCCCCGACTCCGGCGCGGTCCACTACCGCGGCCGCGAGCTGTCGGCGATGACGGACGCCCAGCGCAGCGCCCTGCGCCGCTCCGAGTTCGGCTTCATCTTCCAGTTCGGCCAGCTCGTCCCCGAGCTGACCTGTGTGGAGAACGTCGCCCTGCCGCTGCGGCTGGCCGGCATGGGCCGGAAGGACGCCGAACGGCAGGCGGCCGGCTGGCTGGAGCGGCTGGAGGTGCACGACGTGCGCCACCACCGCCCCGGGCAGGTCTCCGGCGGCCAGGGCCAGCGCGTCGCCGTCGCCCGCGCCCTGGTCACCGGACCGCGGGTGGTCTTCGCCGACGAGCCCACCGGCGCGCTGGACTCCCTCAACGGCGAGCGCGTGATGCAGCTGCTGACCGAGGCCGCCCGGGACACCCGGGCCGCCGTGGTGCTGGTCACCCACGAGCCCCGGGTCGCCGCCTACTCCGACCGCGAGATCGTGGTCCGCGACGGCCGGGTGCGGGACATGGCGGGTGTGGCGTGAGGGCGCTGGAATCCCGGCGGGAGACCCGGGACACCGCACCGCCCTCCGGCGCGGAGGACCCGCCGCCCGCACCGGCGGCCGGAGGCGCCGGCCGGCTCGCCGACCTGCTGATGGGGGCCCGCTTCGCGCTCTCCGGCGGCCGCGAGGGCTGGGCCCGTACGGCCCTCACGGCGATCGGCGTCGGGCTCGGCGTCGCCGTGCTGATGATCGCGACCTCCGTGCCCCACATGTTCGCCGCCCGCGACGCCCGTACCGACGCCCGGGAGATCTACGGGGCGGCCGAACTGGAGCGCTCCGCGGACACCGCCCTGTACACGCTGGCGGACACCGATTTCCGCGGTGAGGACATCCGCGGCCGGTACCTCCAGCCCGAGGGCGAGGACCCGCCGCTGCCGCCGGGCGTGGACGAGGCCCCCGGCCCCGGCGAGATGCTCGTCTCACCAGCGCTGAAGGACCTGCTCACCTCGCCCGAGGGAGAGCTCCTGCGGGAGCGGCTGCCCCAGCGGATCGTCGGCACCATCGGCGACGAGGGGCTGAGCGGCCCGGCCGAGCTCACCTATCTGGCGGGCACCGACGAACTCTCCACAGCGGACGGCTCCGGCTACCGCATCGGCCAGTTCGGCGAGGACGTCCAGCGGGAGCCCCTGGATCCCTTCCTGCTGCTGCTGGTGGTCGTCACCTGTGTGGTGCTGCTGCTCCCGGTCGGGGTGTTCGTCGCCACCGCCGTGCGCTTCGGCGGCGAACGCCGGGACCGCCGGCTCGCCGCGTTGCGGCTGGTCGGCGCGGACAGCCGGACGGTGCGGCGCATCGCCGCGGGGGAGGCCCTCGTCGGGGCCCTCCTCGGACTGCTCGTGGGCATCGCGCTGTTCCTGCCGGCGCGTGAGGTGATCGGCCGGATCACGCTCTTCGACATCAACGTCTTCCCGTCCGACGTCCGGCCCAGCGCCCCGCTGGCCGTGCTGATCCTGCTGGCCGTGCCCGCCGCCGCGGTGGCCGTCACCCTGCTGGCGCTGCGCGGCGTCGCCATCGAGCCGCTCGGCGTGGTACGCCGCTCCGGGGTCCGCAGGCGGCGGCTGTGGTGGCGGCTGCTGCCGCCCGTGGCCGGACTGCTGTTGCTGTCCCCCCTGCTCGACGGGATGGACCCCGACGCCGGGGCGTTCGACACCTACATCATCACCGCGGGCATCCTGCTGCTGCTGGTCGGTGTCACCGCCGTGCTGCCCTGGCTGATCGAGTGGGTCGTCTCGCGGCTGCGGGGCGGGCCGCTCCCGTTCCAGCTCGCCGTCCGCCGGCTCCAGCTCGACAGCGGAGCGGCGGCCCGCGCGGTCAGCGGCATCACGGTCGCCGTCGCCGGGGCCATCGCCGTCCAGATGCTGTTCAGCGCGGCGGAGGAGGAGTACACCAGGCCGACCGGCCAGGACACCGGCCGCGCTCAGCTGCAGGTCATCGACTACGCCCAGAACGGCGCGAGCGCCGCCGGGCTGACCGGGCGGCTCGCGGACACCCGGGGGGTGAGCCGGGCGCTGGGCAGCACCAAGGTCCATGTCCCGATGCCCGCCGAGAGAGGCGGCGACCCGGTGTACACGCAGGTCACCGTGGCGGACTGCGCCACCCTGACGGAGTTGGCCCGCATCGGCTCCTGCACCGACGGCGACGTCTTCACGACCGACCCCGAGGGCGTCGGCTCCCGCCCCGGGGCGCGGCTCGACCTGAACGTCCCGCAGTACGTGCCGGAGAAGGGCGAAGACGTACGGATCGGAGACCCGGACCCGTGGACCGTCCCCGCCGACGTCCGTGAGGCCGAGCCCCGGACCGACCCCGCGGGCAGTCTCACCGAGGGCATCCTCGCCACCCCGGGGGCACTCGATCCCTCCCGGCTCAAGGACGGGCGGATCGAGGTCCTGGTGCGGCTCGACCCGTCGGTGCCCGACGCGGCGGAGTACGTGCGCAACGCCGTGGAGCCCGGTTCTCCCCGCACCATCGTGGTGGAGCTGACGGACAGCGACGCCGCCGACAGGTTCGTGCTCATCCAGCGCGCCCTGTACGGCGGCGCCGCCGGGGTACTGGTGCTGATCGGCGCCAGCCTGATCGTCTCCACCCTGGAGCAGCTGCGCGAGCGCCGGAAACTGCTGTCGGTGCTGGTCGCCTTCGGTACCCGCCGGGCCACGCTGGCCTGGTCGGTGCTGTGGCAGACGGCGCTGCCCGTGGTGCTCGGCCTGGCGCTGTCGATCGCCGGCGGGATCGGACTGGGGGCGGTCCTGCTGTCGATGGTCTCCGAGCCGTTCGCGGTCGACTGGGCGAGCCTGGCCGCCATGGCGGGCCTGGGCGGCGGTGTGATCCTGCTGGTGACCGTCCTGAGTCTGCCGCCGCTGTGGCGGATGATGCGCCCGGACGGACTGCGCACCGAGTGACGCGCCGCGCACGCGCCGCCCGTACGGCCCGCACGGAGGGAGGGCCGTACGGGCGGCGCGTGCCGGGCCGGGCCGGACGCCGCCGACGGCGCGTCAGCGGCGCAGGTCGCGCAGGCGCTTGCCCCGCTTGGGCCTGGCCTCCACCCCGCCGAAGACCGCCGCGCCGCGCACCACGACCACCGGCGCGTCCGGATCCTCGGCCTCCGCCGACCGCACGTCGTAGCCGCCCATGATGCCGGTGCCGCTACCGCGCAGGGTGATGTTCTCCGGGACTCTGATCTCGATGCCGCCGAAGACCGCCGTGGCGTCGATGACCACCTCCCGGTGGTCGAACAGGGCCTCGGTGAGATCGATCTCGATGCCGCCGAAGAGGGCGAAGGCGCTGGTCCGCGGACCCACCCGCCAGCGTCCCTTGCGCGAGGCACCGCCGAATATCGCGAGCAGGTGCCGGCCGGACGACGTACCGCACGGCGGACCCGGCTGGGCCGTGCCGGGGAACGGACCGCGGGACTCCGGTGCGGGGGCGGGAGAGGGCCGGAAGACGCCGGTGCGCGCCGCCGGCAGATCGCGTACCAGCGGCCGCAGTTCGCCGATCGTCTTCGCCCGGTAGGCCGCGCCGACCCGCTCGGCGTGCTCCTCGGTGTCCAGCCGGCCCTCCGCGAGTGCCTCGCGCAGGATCTCCGCGATCCGGTCGCGGTCGGCGTCCGAGGCGCGTACGTCCGCCTCGTCGACGGCCCGCGCGGCGGGCGGTGCGGCGGACTGTTCGGCGGGCTGCTTCCGCAGAGAGGTCTTCTCGTCCACCCGGCCAGCCTAGCGAACGCGATACATCGCGACCAGGGGCGGTGCCGGACGATCCCGCGGAAGCCGGGGCCGCCGAGTGAGCCCGACCTCACACCGGCCGCCGGCCGGCCGGGGTCTTACGCTGTGAGGCGCCGCCAGCCGCCGGCCGCCAGCGAAAGGAACGGACCACCCCATGCCTGCCGACCCCCGCCCGAACGCCGCAGCGACCCCCCGCCCGGACTCCCCGGCGTTCTCCTACACGGACCTGCTGCCGCTGGGCGCGGACGACACCCCGTACCGCCTGGTCACCGCCGAGGGCGTCAGCACGTTCGAGGCGGGCGGGCGGACCTTCCTGAAGGTCGAGCCGGAGGCACTGCGCCTGCTGGCCGCCGAGGCGGTCCGCGACATCTCCCACTTCCTGCGCCCCGCGCACCTGGCCCAGCTCCGCCGCATCCTGGACGACCCCGAGGCGTCGGCCAACGACCGCTTCGTCGCGCTGGACCTGCTGAAGAACGCCAACATCGCCGCCGCCGGGGTGCTCCCGATGTGCCAGGACACCGGCACCGCGATCGTGATGGGCAAGCGCGGCCAGAACGTGCTGACGGAGGGCGGCGACGAGGCGGCCCTCTCGCGCGGCATCCACGACGCGTACACACGGCTCAACCTGCGCTACTCCCAGCTGGCCCCGCTGACCATGTGGGAGGAACGGAACACCGGCACCAACCTCCCGGCGCAGATCGAGCTGTACGCCACCGACGGCGACGCCTACAAGTTCCTGTTCATGGCCAAGGGCGGCGGCAGCGCCAACAAGTCCTTCCTCTACCAGGAGACCAAGGCCGTGCTGAACGAGGCGGCCATGATGCGCTTCCTGGAGGAGCGGATCCGCTCCCTGGGCACCGCCGCCTGCCCCCCGTACCACCTGGCGGTCGTCGTCGGCGGCACCTCCGCCGAGTACGCCCTCAAGACGGCCAAGTACGCCTCCGCGCACTACCTTGACGCGCTGCCCACCGCCGGCTCCCCGGCCGGCCACGGCTTCCGCGACCTGGAAATGGAGGAGCGGGTCTTCGAGCTGACCCAGAAGCTCGGCATCGGCGCCCAGTTCGGCGGCAAGTACTTCTGCCACGACGTACGCGTCGTCCGGCTGCCCCGGCACGGCGCCTCCTGCCCGGTGGCCATCGCCGTCTCCTGCTCCGCCGACCGCCAGGCACTGGCGAAGATCACCGCCGAGGGCGTCTTCCTGGAGCAGCTGGAGAGGGACCCGGCGCGCTTCCTGCCCGACACCACCGCCGCCGAGCTCGGCGGCGTCCAGGACGAGGAAGCGGTGCGGATCGACCTCAACCGCCCGATGGACGAGATCCGCGCCGAGCTGTCCAAGCACCCCGTCAAGACCCGGCTGTCGCTGACCGGCCCGCTGGTCGTCGCCCGCGACATCGCCCACGCCAGGATCAAGGAACGGCTGGACGCGGGCGAGGAGATGCCCGCCTACCTGCGCGACCACGCCGTGTACTACGCGGGCCCGGCCAAGACCCCCGAGGGCTACGCGTCCGGCTCCTTCGGCCCGACCACCGCCGGCCGCATGGACGCCTACGTCGAGCAGTTCCAGGCGGCGGGCGGCTCCTTCGTGATGCTGGCCAAGGGCAACCGCAGCAGGCAGGTCACCGACGCCTGCGCGAAGCACGGCGGCTTCTACCTCGGCTCCATCGGCGGCCCGGCCGCGCGGCTGGCCCGGGACTGCATCAGGAAGGTGGAGGTCCTGGAGTACGAGGAACTGGGCATGGAGGCGGTCTGGCGGATCGAGGTCGAGGACTTCCCCGCGTTCGTCGTCGTCGACGACAAGGGCAACGACTTCTTCACCGACCCCGGCCCCGCCAAGCCCTTCGTCACCTCCATCCCGGTGCGCCCCGGGAACTGACCCCGGCCGGGACGTAGCTTTGTCCCCATGACTGGGACGAGCGAGAGCGAAAACGGCGAGTACCGGACCGAACACGACTCCATGGGCGAGGTGCGGGTGCCCGCACACGCCAAGTGGCGGGCGCAGACCCAGCGCGCCGTGGAGAACTTCCCGATCTCGGGCCGGCGCCTGGAACGTGCCCACATCCAGGCGCTGGCCCGGATCAAGCAGGCCGCGGCGAAGGTCAACGCCGATCTCGGGGTCCTGGACGCCACGATGGCCCGGGCGATCGCCGAGGCCGCCGCCGAGGTCGCCGAGGGGCGCTGGGACGACCACTTCCCGGTGGACGTCTTCCAGACCGGCTCCGGCACCTCCTCCAACATGAACATGAACGAGGTCGTCGCCACCCTCGCGAGCGAGCGGCTGGGCGCCCCGGTGCACCCCAACGACCACGTCAACGCCAGCCAGTCCTCCAACGACGTCTTCCCCTCCTCCATCCACATCGCCGCCACCGCCGCCGTCACCGCGGACCTGATCCCGGCGCTGGAGCACCTGGCGGCGGCGCTGGAGCGCAAGGCGGCCGAGTTCGCCGGGGTGGTCAAGTCCGGCCGCACCCATCTGATGGACGCCACACCCGTCACCCTCGGCCAGGAGTTCGGCGGCTACGCGGCCCAGGTGCGGTACGGGGTGGAGCGGCTGCGCGCCTCGCTGCCGCGGCTGGCCGAGCTGCCGCTGGGCGGCACCGCGGTGGGCACCGGCATCAACACCCCGCCCGGCTTCTCGGCCGCGGTGATCGCCGAGGTGGCCCGTACCACCGGCCTGCCGCTGACCGAGGCCCGCGACCACTTCGAGGCGCAGGGGGCCCGCGACGCCCTGGTGGAGACCTCCGGGCAGCTCCGGACGATCGCCGTCGGCCTGACCAAGATCTGCAACGATCTGCGCTGGATGGCGTCGGGCCCGCGCACCGGGCTGGCCGAGATCCGGCTGCCGGACCTCCAGCCCGGTTCCTCGATCATGCCCGGCAAGGTCAACCCGGTGATCCCCGAAGCCGTCCTGATGGTCGCCGCCCAGGTCACGGGCAACGACGCCACGGTGGCGGCGGCCGGGGCGTCCGGCAACTTCGAGCTGAACGTGATGCTCCCGGTGATGGCGCGCAATCTGCTGGAGTCCGTCCGGCTGCTGGGATCCGCCTCCCGGCTGCTGGCCGACCGCACGGTCGACGGCATCGAGGCGGACGCCGAGCGCGCCCGCGAGTACGCGGAGTCCTCCCCCTCCGTGGTCACCCCGCTGAACAGGTACATCGGCTACGAGGAGGCCGCGAAGGTCGCCAAGCGGTCCCTGGCGGAGCGGAAGACGATCCGGGAGGTGGTCCTGGAGTCCGGCTACGTGGAGCGCGGCGACCTCACCCGGGAGCAGCTCGACGAGGCACTGGACGTGCTCCGCATGACCCGGCCCTGACCCTCGTCCCCGTCCGCCGCCCCGTCCGCCGCCCCGGAGCGGCGGACGGGGCGGACCCCGGCCTGCCGGACTAATATCCGCCCATGACGGCGGACACGGCGGAGCACACGGAGACGGCGGGCGGTCCCCGCTGGCGGCCAGGAGACCACATCCTGTGGCGCTACCGGGCCAACGGAGGCACCGCCCCGCACATCTGCCGCCCGGTGACCGTCGTCCGCGACACCCCCGGACTGCTCGCCGTCTGGGTGGCCCCCGGCACCGTCTGTGTCCGGCCGCGGCTCGCCGACGGCACCCCCGTGCACCGGGAGCCGCTCGCCACCCGCTACACCAAGCCGCGCACCACCGTGCGCTCGCACTGGTCCGGCACCGGTGTGCTCAAGCTCGCACGGCCCGGCGAGCCCTGGTCGGTGTGGCTGTTCTGGGAGCGGGACTGGCGTTTCCGGAACTGGTACGTGAACCTGGAGGAGCCGCTGCGCCGCTGGGCGGGCGGGGTCGACTCCGAGGACCACTTCCTGGATCTCGCCGTCCACCCCGACCGCAGCTGGGAGTGGAAGGACGAGGACGAGTTCGCGCAGGCGCGGCGGGTCGGCCTGCTGGACGCCGACGGGGCCGCACGGGTGCGGGCCGCGGGACGGCGGGCCGAGGCGGCGGTCCGCTCCTGGGACAGCCCGTTCCGGGACGGCTGGGAGGACTGGCGCCCCGACCCCGCCTGGCGGATCCCCCGGCTGCCGGGGGACTGGGACCGGCCCCCGGACCCGGACGGCCGAGAGGGCTGGTGAGGGCGCACCCGCGTCTCGCATGATGGCCTTGGGCATTCGGTGAAACCCCACCGTGTCGCCGGGCGGCCGGCCGTAAGATCACCCCGACCTCCGCAAACCCTCAGCCGCAGCAGAACCCCCGGTCCTCACAAAGGACTTGGCGCACGTCCGTGAGAGGAGCCCCAGACATGAGCACCACGGAAGGCAACCAGGCGTACAGGGAAGAGGACCGGGCGGCGATCGACCGCGCCGGCCAGGCCGACGCCTTCGACGCCATCGGCGACCGCTACGACGAGGCATTCCCGCACAAGGAGGGGCAGCTCGCCGCGGGCGCCTGGCTGGCCGGGCAGCTGCCCGCCGGGTCGCGGGTGCTGGACGTCGGCTGCGGCACCGGGGTCCCCACGGCACGCCAGCTCTTCGAGGCCGGGCACCGGGTCACGGGCATCGACATATCACCCGGAATGCTCAAGCTCAGCCGGGACAACGTCCCCGGCGCCGAGTTCCACCGGATGGACATCGCCGATCTGGAGAACCACGACCTGGGGCCCTTCGACGGCATCACCGCCTTCTTCGCCCTGCTGATGCTGCCCAGGGACGAGATCCCGGTCGCCCTGCGCATGCTGCACGGGCAGCTGAACCCCGGCGGGCTGCTGGCACTGGGTATGGTCGAAGCGGATGTGGACGACTTCGCGATTCCGTTCCTGGGCAATACGATCCGGGTATCCGGCTATCTACGGGACGAACTGCGCCAGGTGGTGCGCGACGCGGGCTTCGAGATCGCCGGGGAGGAGTCGTTCACGTACGCACCGGCCAGCACGGACGTCCCCCCCGAGATCCAGCTCTTCCTGCACTGCCGACGCTCCTAGCCCTCGAACAGCCCTCGAAGCGCTGGGCACGCCCGATGCGCGGCCCCGGACGGATGGAAACCCAACGCGTGACGGAGTACCCGACCCCCCAGCAGTCCGCCGCCCGGCCGACGGGCGGCGGCGCGCGCACGGCCGCGCCCGTGGCCGGCCGTACCGAGACCGCGCAGACCGCGCTTCCCGGCTCCCGCGACAGCGACCGCCGTCCGCCCGACCTCACGGCCGCCTCCCAGGACGTTCCGCGCAGCGCTCCGGCCCAGCCGCCGGAGGCGGCCGCGCCCCGGGCCCCCCGGCCCGCCGCCCCGGCGGGGACGCCCGTGCCGGAGGCGGGGCATCCCCGGGACACCGGCCACACCCGTCCGGCCGGCGGCGCCCCAGAACCGGAACCGGGCGGCCGCAGCCGTCCCGGCACCCCGGAGGACACCGCCCGGGACACCGCGCCCGGCGCCGCCGGGCACCCCGGCGGGGACGAGCGGGCCGAGCAGGAGCGGCGCGGCGGCGACCGGCTGCGGTTCGTGGGCGCCGCCACCCGGCGGATCGCCCGCGGCGTGGACCTGGACGAGACCGTGCTCGGCCTGTGCCGGGCCACCGTGCCCGCGTTCGCCGACGCGATCCTGGTCTATCTGCGCGACCCGCTGCCGGTGGGGGACGAGCGCCCCGCCGGTCCCGCCGTGCTGCGGCTGCGCCGTACCGACCGGCTGCCGGACTACGCCGTCCAGCCGCCCGTCCCGGCCGGTGCCGAGGCGGAGGCCTCCGACACCGGCGAGTTCCCGCTGCCGCTGTCGGCTGTCCCGCCGGACGGGACCGGGGGCGGGGCAACGGAGCTGGTCGAGGTGCGCGGCGGCGGCGCGCTGGCCGAGGTGCTGCGCGGGGTGCGGCCGGTGTTCGGCGATGTGCCCACCGCCCGCGGGGCGCTGCCCGAGCTGCTCGGTTCCGGCTGCGAGGTCCCGGGCGGGCGCCGGGTGATCCTGGCCCCGCTGCGCGGCCGGCGCCGGGTGATCGGCGCGGCCGTCTTCCTGCGCCGTCCGGACCGGGCCGCCTTCGACGCCGACGACCTGCTGGTAGCCGCCCAGCTGGCCACCCACACCGCGCTGGGCGTGGACAAGGCGGTGCTCTACGGCCGTGAGGCGTACATCGCCGACGAGCTGCAGCGCACCATGCTCCCCGACGTGCTGCCCCAGCCGGTCGGGGTGACGCTGGCCAGCCGGTACCTGCCGGCCGCCGAGACCGCCCGGGTGGGCGGCGACTGGTACGACGCGATACCGCTGCCCGGCGGCCGGGTGGCGCTCGTCGTCGGTGACGTCATGGGCCACTCCATGACGTCCGCGGCGATCATGGGCCAGCTGCGGACCACCGCGCAGACCCTGGCGGGGCTGGACCTGCCGCCCCAGGAGGTGCTGCACCACCTGGACGAACAGGCCCAGCGCCTCGGCTCGGACCGCATGGCGACCTGCCTGTACGCCGTCTACGACCCGGTGGCGCACCGGATCGTGGTGGCCAACGCCGGGCATCCGCCGCCGGTGCTGCTGTACCGCGACGGCCGGGCGGAGGTGCTCCACATCCCGGCGGGCGCGCCCATCGGGGTGGGCGGGGTGGACTTCGAGGCGGTGGAGCTGGACGCCCCCGCCGGGGCCACGCTGCTGCTGTACACCGACGGGCTGGTGGAGTCCCGCCACCGGGACGTGTGGACCGGGATCGAGCAGCTGCGCGAGAAGCTCACCGAGACGGCCGGGCTGACCCGCCCGGACACCCCGCCGCCGCTGGAACCGCTGTGCGACGAGGTGCTGGACATCCTCGGCCCCGGCGACCGGGACGACGACATCGCGCTGCTGGCGGCCCGCTTCGACGGGATCCCGCCCAGCGACGTGGCGTACTGGTACCTCGACCCGCGGGCCCAGACCGCGCGGCAGGCCCGCCGGCTGGCGCGGCGGGCACTGGAGCGGTGGGACCTGGAGGAGCTGACGGACTCGGTCGAGCTGCTGGTCAGCGAGGTGGTCACCAACGCCGTGCGGTACGCCGAGCGGCCCATCACGCTGCGGCTGCTGCGTACCGACACCCTGCGCTGCGAGGTCGGGGACGACGTGCCGCAGCTGCCCAGGCTGCGGCAGGCACGGGCCACGGACGAGGGCGGCCGGGGGCTGTACCTGGTCAACCGGCTCGCCCGGCGCTGGGGCGCCACCCGGCTGAGCACCGGCAAGGTGGTGTGGTTCGAGCTCCTGCTGCCCTGAGGACCGGGGGCACGACGCGCGTCGCGCGTCCGGCCGGCACCGGCCCCGGCGGCCGTCGGTACGGACGCGGTCCACCCGGGCCTCCCGGGACGTTCGTGCGCGGTCCCGCGCGCGACCCCGGCCGTACCCCGGTTCCAGGTGCGGTGGCAGGCCCCGCTCGCCGGCATGACCGCCGCGGCCGCCCCGGCGGGGGCGCACGCCCCGGGAGCCGGTTCGGCCGGCCCCCGGCGGCTCCGGTCACCCGGCAGCCGGACGGCGGGCGGTGCGCCGCCCACCGATGTTCGCGGAAGGAAATCCGGCCTCCGCGGGCACGGCCTGCGGACCGCCGTCCGGAGGGCGGCCACCGGGCCCCGAGCAGAGGCGGAGCAAGGGACTCCGGTGATACGCCACCGTATGCATAAGCGCGCGCACAGTGGGTAGGCCGGATGCATCGTCTCTCGTACGGCCGCAGCGCGAACCGCCGTGCGCAGCCAGGCGGATCAAGGTGACTCAATCGACAGATCGAACAGCCGTAGCCCGTCGTCAGGAGTAGACCCGTGCTGCCAACGCCGCATCAGTCTCTGCAGGCCGCCGCCGTCCCTGTCCAGCGCACGTCCGCACGGGAACAAGCCGGGCCATGGCACTCCGAGGCGGTCTGCCGCAGGGACGAGGCCGGGCTGTTCTTCGCGCCCTCGAAGGAGCCCACAGCGGCCCGTCTTTCCCGGGAGCAGGCGGCCAAACGTGTCTGTGCGCGCTGTCCCGTGCTCATCGACTGCCGCGAGCACGCACTGCTCCAGCCCGAGCCGTACGGGGTGTGGGGCGGCATGACGGCGGCCGAGCGCAGGGTGATGCTCGCCCGGCGCCGCCGCCGCGACACCGACGCGGTGCAGCCCGCACAGGTGTCCCGCATCGCCTGACGGGCGGGCCGGTCCTTCGCGCAGGCGAAGGACCGGCCCGCCCGGTCAGCTCGCCCGGTCGAAGTCGATGGCGCTGTAGGCGCGGAGCTTCGACAGCCGGTGGGTGGAGTCGATCAGCCGGATCGTGCCGGACTTCGACCGCATCACCAGCGACTGGGTGGCGGCGGTCTCCCCGCGGTAGCGCACCCCGCGCAGCAGTT
The DNA here is from genome assembly GCF_036323805.1 of Streptomyces rubellus. Taxonomy (NCBI): domain Bacteria; kingdom Bacillati; phylum Actinomycetota; class Actinomycetes; order Kitasatosporales; family Streptomycetaceae; genus Streptomyces; species Streptomyces rubellus. The sequence continues at coordinate 93,541 of NZ_JAZDCX010000005.1, read as the reverse complement.
CGCCGTCGGTGACCCCGGTGGCGACGAAGAAGACGTTGTCGCCGCTGACCAGGTCGTCGGTGGTCAGCACCCGGTCCAGGTCGTGGCCCGCGTCCAGTGCCCTGCGCCGCTCCTCGTCGTCCTTGGGCCACAGCCTGCCCTGGACGACACCGCCCAGGCACTTGATCGCGCAGGCGGAGATGACCCCCTCCGGCGTACCGCCGATGCCCAGCAGCAGATCGACACCGGTGTCCTCCCGGGCGGCCATGATCGCGCCCGCGACGTCGCCGTCCGAGATGAACTTGATCCGGGCGCCCGACTCCCGGACCTCCTTCACGACGCCGTCGTGCCGGGGCCGGTCGAGGATCACCACCGTGACGTCCTCCGGGGAGCGGCCCTTGGCCTTGGCCACCCGGCGGATGTTGACCGCGGGCGGGGCGGTGATGTCGACGAACTCCGCCGCCTCCGGGCCGGTGACCAGCTTGTCCATGTAGAACACGGCGCTGGGGTCGAACATCGAGCCGCGCTCGGCCACTGCCAGCACCGACACCGCGTTGCCCATGCCCTTGGCCGTCAGCGTCGTGCCGTCCACCGGGTCCACGGCCACGTCGCACTCCGGGCCGGTCCCGTCGCCCACCCGCTCGCCGTTGTAGAGCATCGGGGCCTCGTCCTTCTCCCCCTCCCCGATGACGACCACGCCGTTCATCGAGACGGTGGAGACCAGGGTGCGCATGGCCTTCACGGCGGCGCCGTCCGCGCCGTTCTTGTCACCGCGGCCGACCCAGCGGCCCGACGCCATGGCGCCCGCCTCGGTCACCCGGACGAGTTCGAGGGCGAGGTTGCGGTCGGGAGCCTCGGGGCTGACTTCGAGCTGGGAGGGGAGATGGTGGTGATCGGTCATCGTGACGCACCTTTCTGCACGTCTGTACGGCGTCCGAACGCGACGGCCGTTCGAGGGTGCTCCGACCCTACCGAGGGACTTGCAAAGTGAGCAGAGTGCCCCACGGATGAGCGCTCATGCCGCCTTCGGGGGGTGCCGGTCCGGACCGGCACCGGGATGGGGGACCATGGGAGCGTGGCAAGCAGCAAGCGCGGCAGACAGACGGCACGGGACATGGTGCTGTCGATGCTGGTGGTCCTCCTGGGGGCCGGCATCGCGTACCTGTTCATCCCGCACGACGACTCCCTGGACCCGGTCCGCCCGATCAGCTACGACGTGGAACTGGTCACGGCCCGGCGCGCGGCGCCGTACCCGGTGGCCGCGCCGGTGGGGCTGCCCGCGGACTGGCGGGCCACCTCGGTGGACTACGAGGCGCGGAGCGACCAGGGGGCCGTGTGGCACCTGGGCTTCATGGACCCGGACAACGAGTACGCGGCCGTCGAGCAGAGCGACGGCAGTCCGGGGGAGTTCATCACGGAGGTCACCCACGGCGCGGAGCCGACCGGGCGGAGCCGGACGGTCGGCGGCGAGGAGTGGGAGCACTACGAGGGGCCGAAGTACGACGCGCTGGTGCGGCGGGAGCCCGGGGTGACCACGGTGGTCACGGGCACCGCGCCGCTCGGCAGCCTCACCCGGCTGGCCGCCGCGCTCGAGACCTCGGAGGGCTGAGCGGCGGCGGCCGGGCGGCAGCAGGGGCCGGCGCCGGGCGTCAGACGGTGGTGACGACGTCCTCGTAGGCCAGCCGCGGCGACCGGGGGCGGTAGGAGTCGGGACCGGGCCGGCCGATGTTGACCACGGCCAGCACCTTCCGGCGGCCGTCGCCGAAGAACTCCTTGTTGATGCCCTCGGCGTCGAAACCGGTCATCGGCCCGGCGGCCAGCCCGGCGGCGCGGATGCCGACGATGAGGTAGCCGAGCTGGATCGCGGCGTTGAAGGTCCCGGTCCTCTCGCGGACCGGGAGCTCGGAGAAGAACTGGTCCTTCAGGCCCGGGGCGTGCGGGAGCAGCTCCGGCAGCCGCTCGTGGAAGCCGAGGTCCACCGAGACGATCGCGGTCAGCGGCGCGGCCGCGGTCTTGGCCCGGTTGCCCTCGCTCAGCTGCGCCACCAGCCGTTCCCGGGCCTCGGGGGAGCGGACCAGGGTGATGCGCAGGGGCGACTGGTTGAAGGCGGTCGGCCCGTACTTCACCAGGTCGTAGACCGCCCGGAGCTGCTCGTCGGTCACCGGTTCGTCGGTGAAGGCGTGGGCGGTGTGCGCCGCACGGAAGAGCAGGTCCTGGGCGGCGCCGTCGAGAGCCAGGGTCATGGGGGTGGCCTCCGGGTGGAGTCGGAAGAACGGTCGGAATGCGCACCAACCACCTTAAAGGTGAACTTTCAACCATTCAACCGCCGTCCCGGTCACACGGCGGCGGTCACGCCCCCGGCGCCCCGTCCTCCTCCCCGGCCCCGTCCGCCTTCCCGGCCGCTCCACCGGACGGCCCGTCCTCCTCCCCGGCCAGCGCCGCGTCCAGCCGGGCCCGGGCACCCTCCAGCCAGCGGCGGCAGACCGCGGCCAGCTCCTCACCGCGCTCCCACAGCGCGAGCGACTCCTCCAGCGTCGAGCCGCCCGCCTCCAGGCGGCGGACCACGGCGATCAGTTCGTCACGCGCCTGCTCGTAGCCCAGCTCCCCGGCCGGCGGGGTATCCGTGTCCGTCATGCGCCCCAGCCTAGAGCCGGTGTCGGACACCCCGGGGACACGGGACATCGCCCGCACGGCCCGCACACGGCGCACGGTCCGGGCGCCGCGGCCCGCTCACCCGTCCTCCGCCGCCCGCCGCGCGACCACCGTCAGCTCGCCCTCGGCGAGCCGGGCGCGCAGCTCCTCGCCGTCCGCCGCCTCGTCCGCCGCCCGCAGCACGCTCCCGTCGGCCCGCCGCAGCACCGCGTAGCCCCGCTTGAGCGTCGCCGCGGGCGAGAGCGCGACGACCCGGGCGACGGTGTGCTCCAGCTCCGCCTCGGCCCGCGCCAGCAGATGCCCGAAGGTGCGGCGGCCCCGCTCCAGCAGCGCCCCGACCTGCTCCTCGCGCTCGGTGACCATGGTGTACGGCCGGGCCAGCACCGGACGGCTCACCGTGTCGGCCAGCCCCCGCTCCTGCCGCTCCAGCAGCACCTCCACCGCCCGCCGCGCGCGCTCGCCCAGCTGCCGCACCCGCTCCAGCTCCTCGCGCACGTCCGGGACGACGTCCTTGGCGGCGTGCGTGGGCGTACGGGCGCGCAGATCGGCCACCAGGTCCAGCAGCGGGGTGTCCGGCTCGTGCCCGATGGCCGAGACCACCGGGGTGACGCAGTCGGCCACCGCCCGCACCAGCTGCTCGTCGGAGAACGGCAGCAGGTCCTCGACGCTGCCGCCGCCCCGGGCGACGATGATCACGTCCACCGCCGGGTCGGCGTCCAGCTCCCGTACCGCCTCGATCACCTGCGGCACCGCGTGCACTCCCTGGACGGCCACATTGCGCACCGCGAAGCGGACGGCGGGCCAGCGCTGCCGGGCCGTCTCCAGCACGTCCCGCTCGGCGGCCGAGGCGCGGCCGGTGACCAGGCCGATCAGCGCCGGCAGGAAGGGCAGCGGCTTCTTCCGCTCGGCCGCGAACAGCCCCTCGGCGGCCAGCGACTTCTTCAGCCGCTCCAGCCGCGCCAGCAGTTCGCCGACCCCGACCGGCCGGATCTCCGCGGCCCGCAGCGAGAGCTGGCCGCGCGGCGCGTACCACTCCGGCTTGCCGTGCACCACCACCCGGGCGCCCTCGCCCACCACGTCCGCCACCTGGTCGAAGACACCGCGGAAGCAGGTCACGGTGATCGAGACGTCGTACGAGGGGTCGCGCAGGGTCAGGAACACCATGCCCGCGCCGGGCCGCCGGGAGAGCTGGGTGATCTGCCCCTCGACCCAGACGGCGCCGAGCCGGTCGATCCATCCGCCGATCAGCCGCGACACCTCGCCGACGGGGACCGGCGCCTCGGGCGACGTGTTGAGAGCCATGCCAGGAGGCTAGCCGCCCGCGCCGACAGCCCGGCGCCCGACAGCCGGGCGGCCCCGCCGGAGCGGCACCTGTCCCGGCGCCCCGCGGCCCGGCCCGTACGATGGCCCCATGACTGCTACGACCGCACGCCGGGTCCTGCTCGCCTCGCCCCGCGGCTACTGCGCGGGTGTCGACCGCGCGGTGATCGCCGTCGAGAAGGCACTGGAGCAGTACGGCGCGCCGATCTACGTCCGCCACGAGATCGTGCACAACAAGTACGTCGTGCAGACCCTGGAGAAGAAGGGCGCGATCTTCGTCGACGAGACGGAGGAGGTCCCCGAGGGCTCCATCGTGATGTTCTCCGCCCACGGCGTGGCGCCGATCGTGCACGAGGAGGCCGAGCGGCGGAGACTGGCGACCATCGACGCGACCTGCCCGCTGGTCACCAAGGTCCACAAGGAGGCGGTCCGCTTCGCGCAGGAGGACTACGACATCCTCCTGATCGGCCACGAGGGCCACGAGGAGGTCATCGGCACCTCCGGCGAGGCCCCCGACCACATCACCGTCGTCGACGGCCCGGAGGACGTGGCGGGCGTCACCGTCCGCGACGAGTCCAGGGTGGTCTGGCTCTCCCAGACCACCCTCTCCGTCGACGAGACCATGGAGACCGTCGACCGGCTCAAGGAGAGGTTCCCGAAGCTGGTCTCCCCGCCCAGCGACGACATCTGCTACGCCACGCAGAACCGGCAGATCGCGGTCAAGCAGCTGGGCGCCGACTCCGACCTGGTGATCGTCGTCGGCTCGCAGAACTCCTCGAACTCCAAGCGGCTCGTCGAGGTCGCCCTCGGCGCCGGAGCCCGGGACGCGCACCTGGTGGACGGCGCCGGCGAGATCGACGAGGCCTGGCTGGAGGGCGTCACCACGGTCGGCGTCACCTCCGGCGCCTCCGTCCCCGACGTGCTGGTCGAGGAGGTCCTGGAGTGGCTGGCCGGGCGTGGCTACGCGGACGTGGAGATCGTCAAGGCGGCCGAGGAGACCATCACCTTCTCGCTGCCCAAGGAGCTGCGCCGGGATCTGCGCGCCGAGGCGGCGCGGAAGGCCGCCGGCTGAACCGTACGGGAGGCCCGGCCGGAACGGCCCGGCCCGGGCGGGGCTAACCGGCCGACCCGGACCGGGCGGCGGTCCGGCCGGCGCCCTTGCGGTCCGCCCGGTCGGTCGCGCCCTCCCGGGCCGCGGGCACGGCCCGCCGGCGGGCCGTGCCGCGCCGGACGAGGACGACCGCCGCGGCGGTCAGCGTGCCGCCGTACACCCATCCGGCGTTGACGGCCAGCACGGTCACCAGCTCCACCAGCAGGCCGGCCGCCCCGTCCGCCTCGTCGCCGAGGAACAGTGCTCCGGCGGTGAACGCGATCGGCGCGGCGATCGGCGCGGCGAGCAGCTCCGCGGGCCGCACCCACAGCGCGCACACGGCGCTGACCAGCACGAAGCAGATCCCGTAGGCGGCGGGATCGCCGCTCAGCAGCAGCGCGTCCAGCCCGCCGGCCGCCGTCATCGTCCCGACGGCCAGCAGACCGCAGCCGAGCCCGGTGAGCCGGGCTCCGGACGGCCGGGGGCGCCCCGGCGCCCCCGGGGAGGCCGGCCGGTCCGCCCGGTGCCGCCGACGGTCGCGGGACGCGTGCGCGCTGTGTTGCTCCACCGCACCAACGTAGGACGCCGACCACCCCGGAGTGGGGCACGGACACGCCCTGCCAGCCCTTCGGGTGCCCGTAGACTGGTGGATCGGCCCATCCCCGGGCCGGTCCACCAAGATCCTCTCGCTTACGGGAAGTCGCCACGTGTCGCTCACGATCGGAATCGTCGGCCTGCCCAACGTCGGCAAGTCGACCCTGTTCAACGCCCTGACCAAGAACGACGTGCTGGCGGCCAACTACCCGTTCGCCACCATTGAGCCGAACATCGGCGTCGTCGGCGTCCCCGACCCCCGGCTGGCGAGGCTCGCGGAGATCTTCGGCTCGGAGCGCGTCGTCCCGGCGACCGTGGACTTCGTCGACATCGCGGGCATCGTGCGTGGTGCCAGCGAGGGCGAGGGGCTGGGCAACAAGTTCCTGGCGAACATCCGTGAGTCGGACGCGATCTGCCAGGTCATCCGCGCCTTCGAGGACGAGAACGTCGTCCATGTGGACGGCCGGGTCTCACCGGCGGGCGACATCGAGACGATCAACACCGAGCTGATCCTCGCCGACCTCCAGACGATCGAGAAGGTCCTGCCGCGGCTCCAGAAGGAGTCCCGGATCAAGAAGGACGTCCAGCCCAAGGTGACGGCGGTCGAGGAGGCCCAGGCGATCCTGGAGGAGGGCCGGACCCTGTTCTCCGCGGGGCTCGTCCAGGGCTCGGAGCGGACCGCCCTCCTGCACGACCTGCACCTGCTCACCACCAAGCCGTTCCTCTACGTCTTCAACGTCGACGAGGACGAACTGGTGGACGAGGACTACAAGGAGGAGCAGCGCAAGCTGGTCGCCCCGGCCGAGGCGATCTTCCTCAACGCCAAGCTGGAGGCGGACCTCGCCGAGCTGGACGAGGCCGACGCCCTCGAACTGCTCCAGTCCGTCGGCCAGGACGAGCCGGGCCTGGCCACCCTGGCCCGCGTCGGCTTCGACACCCTGGGGCTGCAGACGTATCTGACGGCCGGCCCCAAGGAGGCCCGCGCCTGGACGATCCGGAAGGGCGCCACGGCCCCGGAGGCGGCCGGGGTGATCCACACCGACTTCCAGAAGGGCTTCATCAAGGCCGAGGTCATCTCCTTCGCGGACCTCGTCGAGGCGGGTTCGGTCGCCGAGGCCCGCGCCCGGGGCAGGGCGCGCATGGAGGGCAAGGACTACGTCATGCAGGACGGGGACGTGGTGGAGTTCCGCTTCAACGTGTAGCCGGTGACGTAACACCACTTCGCTGATCTGGCGAACATGCAGGTCGAATGGGGTCTGGCTCTTCGGGGTCAGGCCCCTTGATTTCTGCCGTGCTGGATTCGTGTTGAGAAGGATGAGAGCGCCCGTGTTGGGGCGTGTACCGTCCAGAGCCTGGCCTGCGGCCGAGAAGTGCCTCGGGTCCCGTGTCCGCCCTCGGCCACGCGCCGGGGACGACGGCGCTCCGTCCTGCGAGTGGCAACGGTTCTGACCGGGCGTCGGCTTGGTCGAGTGCCCCTGGCTGCGTTGTCGTGCAGGTACCGTCCGTGCTTCGGCGGGACCGGGCCGGGACAGGGGCCAGGGCGCCGACGTACGCGTCGGCGCCCTGGTACGGGCCCAGCGTGGCAGTGGTCCAGGAGCATCAACGAGACCAAACGGCCGAGAAGGGGCCGGAGGTCTTACAGTGCCGTCGATCGCTCTTGACGGTATCGGCGAATCGCGCGGGATCGCCGGTATCGGTCGACGACGAGGGCGGCGACCGGGGCGAGCGTCGGCCCTGAACGGCCGCGGCCGAGACCGTGCAGTCGCGAGGTGATGCTCGCCTGTACCGCCGCCGCGCGAAGGGATTTGGACCGCAGCCGGGAGCGAGGGGCCGGGACCTCGCCGTCCTCGCCCGCGAGCCAGCGGAGGGGGGCGTCGGGCTGTTGCGCGAACGCGGTCGCGACACCGACGAGAGAGAAGCCGCGCGCCACCACGTCTTCCGCGACCCGGGCCCGTCGGATCCCGCCGGTGAGCATGAGAGGAACCGAAGCGTCCGCGACGAGCTCTCCGGCGAGCCTGAGGAAGTAGGCCTCGCGCTCCAGGGTGCGCTCGTCCGCCGGGTGACCGGCCGTGGCGAGTGACTCGATGCTCCCGCCCGACAGCTCGACGAAGTCGGCACTGTCGCCGAGCCACTCGATGACGTGGTGCGCGTCTTCAAGGTCGAAGCCACCACGTTGGAAATCTGCCGAGTTGAGCTTGACGGCGACGCCGAAACCCGGTGACACACGCGCGCGGACAGCCGCGACGACGTCGAGGAGCAGCCTGGCACGGTTGCGGAGGGAGCCTCCCCACTGGTCGGTCCGCTTGTTGACCAGCGGGGAGAGGAACTGGGCGAGCAGGTACCCATGCGCGGAGTGGATCTCGACACCGGCGAATCCTGCCTGCTCGGCGAGCTTCGCCGTGACCGCGAACCGTTTCACGGTGTCCCGGATGTCGCTCGCTGTCATCGGCTCCGGTGCCGGAAAGAGCTTCGAAAGCGGGCCGATGTCCACGGGCACCGCCGAGGGCGCCAGTGCTCGTGAGCCGGTGTCCCGCTGGACGACTCTCCCCGGGTGGTTGATCTGCATCCAGAGCGAACTCTCCTCCGCGGCCGCCGCCCACTCCCGGAAGGGCGCGAGGTCGCTGGTGGCGTCCAGGACGACGTCGGCCGGCTGCGCGACGGCCGACCGGTCGACCATGACGTGTCCCGTCAGCATCATGCCCACACCGCCCCTGTCCCAGGTGCGGTAGAGCGTCACGAGCCGGGCGTCGGGATGGCCGCCCCCGCCCGCGAGCTGCTCCTCCATCGCCGCCTTCACGAGGCGATTGGGGAGAGTGATGCCGCAGGGCAGCCGGAGGGGGGAGGCGAACTCCGGAGCGGTGGCCCGTTCGTGGTCCTGGAACCGGGACGTCATCGCTGGAGCACCAGCTTTCCGGTGGCCCGCCCCGTGCGGCTCTCGTCGACTGCCGCGTTCACGCCCTCCAGCGTCAGCGGGAAGGAACGGGAGACGTGAACGCGGACCCGGCCGCCCTCGACCAGTTCGTTCACACGCCGCAGAAGGGTCCCGGAAGCCTTGAGGAAGACGGGAACGTACTTCGTTCCCCGCGGACCTGCGCCCCGGACCCTGCGAGCGGTGATCGTCGACAGGAGCCGGACCGCGGAGGCGGGTGTGACCACGCCGTCCTCGTCGCGTGCGATCGTCACGAACCGTCCCCCCGGACGCAGGACTCGCCGCGCCCGCGTCCACTGCTCGCGTCCGCCGACGCAGTCGATCACCACGTCGAACGAGTCCGCGCCGAAGCCGGCCGACAGATCGGTCGCGTTCCTGTCGATGACCTCGTCCGCCCCCAGGGACCGCACGAATCCCTGGTTGCGCGCGCCGGCGACACCGAGCACGAAGGCCCCGGCCGCACGTGCCATCTGGACGGCGAAGTGACCGACGCCTCCGGACGCCCCGATCACCGCGACACGGGTGCCGGCCGCGACCCGACCGCGGTCCAGGCAGGTCAACGCCGTCTGCGCCGCAAGCGGGAGCGCGGCGGATTCGGCGAAGTCCAGCCCCGCCGGTGCGTGGGCGAGCAACCGCGAGTGCACATTGACGTACTCCGAGGCGCCGCCTCCGTCGGTCTCGTTGTCGGCGTGCACCCGGTCACCCACCCGGAACGAGGTGACCTGGTCCCCGACCGCGGTGACGACGCCGGCGAGGTCGAACAGCGGTGTGAACGGGAAGCGGCGGCGGGTGATGAGGCGCCGGTTCCCCTCGATCATCTGCCAGTCGATGGGGTTGACCGCTGCCGCCCGGACATGGACCTGCACCTCCTGGGGCCCCGGAGCGCGGACGGGGACCACCTCCGACAGTGCGAGCACGTCGCGGACCGCTCCGTAGCGGCTCTGCACGATCGCTTGCTGGGTGTGTGGCAGTGCGTGGGAGGCCATCGGGGAGTCCCTTCGGGAGAACCGGCCTGCGGGAGGGAGTCGGGCGGTGCGCGCGGGGGCGAGCCCGCGGCTGAGACCACTCCGGCAAATATTGAACTCGCAGTTCAATAATGTACTACATGTTCAATAGCAGCCGGTCGGATCGGGAAGGGCTACCCTTGAGGGGTGGCAAAGTCGTCCGGTGAGTCCAGAGACCCGCGCGTGGTGCGCACGCGGCGCGATGTCATCAGGGCGAGTGCCGCGTCACTGCTGGAAGAAGGCTGGGAGGCGACGACGCACGCCGAAGTCGCCCGCAGGGCCGGGTACTCGAAGGCGACCGTCTACGCGCACTGGCCCACATCCGTCGATCTCATGCGGGATGCGATCGCCTGCATCTGTGAGGACGCCACCCATCCGCCGCCCGGTGGAGATCTCCGCGAAGACCTCCACGACGCGCTGAGTGCGCTGGCGCTGACCCTGTCGGAGGGCCGGTACGACCGGTTGATGGCGGGCGTCATCGAACGCGCCGGCCACGACGAAGGCGCGCGAGACCTCCGGGACCGCCTGTACGGGACCGCCACGACCGGAGTCCGCCGCGTCCTCGCCGCGCACCTCCGGCCCGGTGATGTCGAGCCCTGCCTCGCCATGCTGGTCGGCGCGATCCTCGTCCGAGCGACCTACGAGGGCGAGGCGGTGACCTCCGCATTCATCACCGACATCATCGATCGCGCTCTCGGCCGCACCGCGCTCGAAGAGGGTTGAGTCCTTGGGCGGCAGTCCCGTTCTGGCCGGTGAGAAGGCTTTGCCGGGTGAGATGTCCGGGGCGGCCGCGGTCCCCGTATCGCCCGGCTGTTTGATCGCGGGCGGACGGGCGTCGGCGGCGTTGTTGTGCGCGGAGGCGGCCAGGGTGCCGTCACCCGTGATCAGTCCCAGGAGATCGGCGGGATGCTCAGCAAAATGATATCATTTATGTCTCTGAACTGATATCAGTGTTGAGTCGTCGGGCCGTGGAGGGACAACTGATGGCCAGAACTGTGATCGACCTGGACGAGGAGATCGTCGAGCAGGCGATGCGGCTGTACGGGGCGAAGACGAAGGCCGCCGCAGTGCGTGCGGCCATGGAGGAAGGTGTGCGGCTGCGGCTGCGGCGGGAGCTGTTCGACGCCATTGACGACGGTGAGTTCGAGGACGTGTTCGCGGAGATCCGCTCGCAGACGGGGCCACGAAATCCGGACGGCTCGCTGAAGCGCGAAGGCGGGACCTCGGCGGCGTGAAGGGGCGCTACCTCATCGACAAGTCAGCGCTGGCCCGCCGGGGCAGACCGGCAGTACGGACGCGGCTGGATGCGCTGGACCGTGACGGGCTCCTGGCGGTGTGCGCCCCGACCGAGTATGAGGTTCTGTACTCGGCGCGCGGGAAGTCCGAGGCGCTGCGACTGCGTACCTTGCTCCGTGGGTTCGACCATCTGCCCTGCAATGACGAGGAGTTCGAGCGGGCACTCGAGATTCAGGCCCTGGCCCTGAACGTCGGCTTCCACCGGGCGCTGTCGCTGGCCGGCGTCCTCATCGCGGCAACCGCCGAGCGGCATCGGGCCACGGTCCTGCACTACGACGGCGACTTCGACATGATTGCTTCGGTGAGCGGGCTGCAGGCCGAGTGGGTCGCGGCGCCCGGCACCGCCGACTGAGCGGGGGAACGCGCATGCCGTGTCGGCGTGCCGCGACGGGTGAGGACGGCCCGGGGCCCGGCGGCCGCGGCCACCGGGCCCGCGGGGCGGTCAGTAGCTGTCCGTCTCCGTGTCGACGCCCGGGAACCGCCCGGCGTCGGTCAGGACCGGGAGCACGGACCGGTCGCCCTTCAGGCTGTACGCGTAGAAGGCGCGCAGGTAGGTGACCAGGAGGCTCTGCTGCTGTTCCGGGGTCGGCCGTCCCGCTGTTTCCGGGCAGTCGGTGTCGTCGCCGCCGCTCGGCTCCGGTCCGGCGGTCCACTCGGTGTTGAAGTAGTTGTGGTTGCCCTTGACCAGGCGGAGCAGGAAGCCGTTGGCGCCGGAGTGGCCGCGGGCGTCCTCGAAGTACGACTCGTTGCCCAGCGACCAGCATCCGGTCGAGATCACCGCGAGCGGTGCTCCCGTCACCAGCGTGTCGAAGAAGGTGCTCGGTCCGGGGGAGGCGAGGGAGACCGCCCCGCGGATCCGTACGCCGTCCGGCAGCTCGTCGCGGTTGCCGTCGGCGGCCTGGTACATGACGGCCTCACCGGCCACCGAGTGGCCCATCGTGCCGACCCGGTCCAGGTCGAGGCGGTGCCTCAGGCCGGGAGTCGTCGGCTCGCCGGTGCGCGCGTCGGTGAAGCGGCCGGCGAGCGGCCCGCCACCGGTCTCGGAGAACTGCCCGAGCAGTTCCAGGTGCCGGTTGATCAGACGTGCGCGCTGCGGGGCGACACCCATGTGGTGGTTGAGGCCGTTCGCGTTGGGTGCCACCACCACGTAGCCGTCCCGGGCCAGTGCGTCGGCGAGGTAGTCGTAGCCCCGGTGACTGGGGTAGGGGTCGACGCCGGGCGGGCACGGCCAGTCCCAGTCCTCCTCGCGGGGGGAGTGGCAGGGGAGCTGCTGGCCGTGCATCAGCACGACCACCGGCAGCCTGCCGTCGACGGCGCGCGGGTAGTGGACGACGGCCCGGACCTCGGAGACCCCGTGCCAGTTCGACGGGTCGGTGAACACTTCGTCACCCAGGTCGTACTCGACGACACCGACCGGGCCGGCGGCTGAGACGTCGGCGGCCTCCGCCCGCAGGCCGGGACCGGCCGTCAGGACGGTGAGAGCGGCGGCGAGTGCCAGCGCGACAGCGCCGGGGCGGGCACGTTTTCCACGGAGCGTACGGAGCATGACGAATCCTCGGTCGGGTGGGCGGTGGTGGGTGATCCTCGTGGGCGCCGCGTCGGGGCAGTGCGGTCACGCTCCGCCGGAACGGCGGCGCGGCCCCGGCCCCCGGGGGGCCTCGGGCGGCCGGGAACGACCGGGCTCATCGACTGCTCCCCTGCGCCGGGGCCCCGGGAAGGGGGCGGACTGCTTCACGGGTCGCCCGGGGAGACGGGACGGAGGCGCGGCGGGTTGTCAAAGAGCCGGCAAAGCCGCCGGGCCCTCGAGGGCCCGGCGGCTTTCAGCGGCGTGGGGCCGGAGTGAGCCTGCCCCGGTCGAGGGAGATCCCGAAGGGCACCGGGCACCGGGCGCCGCTCTCCGCGGCGGACCTCTCCAGCCGCCCGGCGCCGGGCCGGTGCCGCCCCGCGGAGAGGTCCGTCCGGAGCGCCGTGCGGCACTCCTCCGGCAGGGAATCCTCAAATTCCTTTTCAAATAAGCGTGTTGACGGCGTGTGACATGTGCGTGTCCTTCAGGGGCACCCCCTTGTGGCATTCCTGTGGAACGGCAAATCTTTGGGGAGGCGAACCGCCGCGCACCGCACGGACCTGGTGCCGCTGGTTTGTCATGCCCATGCGCATCCCGCATCGGCGCAACCCCCACAGGAGGAGGACCCTCATGGCGACGACGCGTCCCACCAGACGCAGGCTTGCCCGAACGGCCGCGGCCACCGCCGCGGCCCTGGCCATCGGCCTCGGCTCCGCGGTGACCGCCGCGGCGGCCCCCGCGCCACCCGCCGAAGGCGTTATCCGGAACGCCGGGGCACCCGGAGCGATCAAGAACAGCTACATCGTGACGCTCGACGGGGAACTGGCCGACGCCGGCTCGGCCAGGGGGAGGAAGCTGGCAGAGAGGTACGGCGCCGAGATCAGGCGCACGTACCACGAGGCGCTCAACGGCTATGCCGTCCGCCTGACGGAGGCGGAGGCGAAGCGGCTCGCCGCCGACCCCGCCGTGGAGGCCGTGACGCAGGACCAGAAGGTGTCCGTCGCCACCACCCAGCCCGGTCCGCCCTCCTGGGGGCTGGACCGGATCGACCAGCGTTCCCTGCCGCTGGACGGCGGCTACACCTACCCCGACTCGGCCGGGGAGGGGGTGACCGCGTACATCATCGACACCGGCGTGCGGATCACCCACCGCGACTTCGGCGGCCGCGCCCGGTACGGCTACGACGCCGTGGACGGCGACACCACCGCCTCCGACGGCAACGGCCACGGCACCCATGTGGCCGGCACGGTGGCCGGCGCCGCGCACGGGGTCGCCAAGAAGGCCGGGATCGTCGCCGTGCGGGTGCTGGACGACAGCGGCTCCGGGACGGTGGCCGGCGTGGTCGCGGGAGTGGACTGGGTGACGCGTGACGCCACCGGCCCCGCGGTGGCCAACATGAGCCTGGGCGGCGGCGCCAACCCCGCGATCGACACCGCGGTGCGCAACTCCATAGCCGCCGGCGTCACCTACGTCGTCGCGGCGGGCAACTCCGGCATGAACGCGGCGGGTTACTCGCCCGCACGGGTCACCGAGGCGCTGACCGTCGGCTCCACCGACGCCGACGACGGCCGCTCCTACTTCTCCAACTTCGGCGGCGTCCTGGACGTCTTCGCGCCCGGCTCGGAGATCACCTCGGCCTGGCACACCTCGGACAGCGCCACCAGCACCATCTCCGGCACGTCGATGGCCGCGCCGCACGTCGCGGGAGCGGCGGCGCTGTACCTGGCGGAGCACCCCGGCGCCACCCCGGACCAGGTAGCCGCGGGCCTGGACGGGACCGTCGTGACCGGTGCGGTCCTCGGGGCGGGCAGCGGGTCGCCCAACAAGCTGCTGGGCGTCGGGGCGGGCGGTCCGCAGGACCCGCCGGGCGTCCGCTTCGAGAACACCACGGCCCATCCGATCCGGGACAACGCCACGGTCGAGTCCCCGATCACCGTCTCGGGGATCGGCGGGCCCGCCCCCGAGGGGCTGAAGGCCGACATCGACATCCGGCACACCTACATCGGCGATCTGCGGATCGAGGTGGTCGCGCCGGACGGCACCGTCCATCTGCTCAAGGACCACGGCACGGGCGGCGGCGCCGACGACGTGGTCGGGCTGTACCGGGTCGGCGCGGGCGGGAAGGCGGCCGACGGCGTCTGGACGCTGCGGGTGACCGACAACGCCGCGTTCGACACGGGCACGATCAACTCCTGGGCACTGCTGTTCTGACCCTGCTCCGCCCCGGATCCGTCGCGGTCCGGAACGCCGGGGGAGACGGGGCGGAGGCACGACGGACTGCCGGAGAGCAGACGAGGCCGCCGGGCCCTTGAGGACCCGGCGGCCTCGCCGCCGGGTCCCGGCGCCGCGTCACTGGTTCTGCGCGACCGCCGTCACGGGCGGGGTGCGGGACGCGCGGACCGCGGGCACCATGCCCCCGGCGGCAGTGAGGAGGGCGAGGACGCAGACCACCAGCGCGAGGTGGCCCGTGGGGAGGCTGAACGGCGCGGTCGCCGCGATCGTGCGCACCACCAGCCACGAGTAGGGCAGGGCGAGTGCCAGGCCGAGTACGCCTCCGAGCACCCCGTGGATCGCGCACTCCACCGTGACGGTGCGGTGTGCCGAGGCCGCGGTGAGGCCCAGGGCGCGCAGCAGGCCGAACTCGCGGGTGCGTTCCACCACGCTGAGGGAGGCGGTGACGGAGACCCCGACGACGGCGACGATCACGGTCAGCCCCAGCACGAGTATCACCGTCGTCCCGACCGTCCGCAGGTCGCTGGAGGAGCCCTGCTGCTCGGCGGGGTCGTGGACGAGGACGCGACCGTGGCGGTCCGCCTGGCCCTCCAGGAGGCCGGTGAGGGCGCTGTCGGCCCGTGACCTGCCCCGGGGGGCCGTCCTCGGCGGCGTCGGCGGTGATCGTCGTGGGAGCGGTGTCCACTCCCATACGGGTCAGGTCCGCGGCGGGTACGTAGATCGAGGCGTGGTAGGGGCCGCTGCCGCGCAGGGTCGCCGCGACGGTGAAGGTGGTGGTGCGCTCCTGGTACCGGACGCTGATCCGGTCGCCCGCCCGCACACCGAGAGCCTGTGCGTACTGGGCGTCCACGACGGCGTGCCCGGCCCGCGGGGTGCCGAGGGTGCCGGTCGCGGTGGGCAGGCCGGAGGCGATGCCGAGCCGGTGCGGGTCGAGGTCGGTGAGCGTCGCGCTGCGGGTGCCCGAGACGACGTCGACGCTGCGGAAGGCCTGCACGCCGGTCAGCTCCGGACGCGCCTTCACCTCGGAGGCCAGCCCCGGAAGAGGGGCGCCGTCGTCCCGCTGCAGGATGTAGTCGGCGGGCGCCTCGACCGCCTGCCTGGCCTGGTCGTAGGCGCGCAGGGAGTCGAGGCACACGAGCGTGACGCAGATGAGGGAGGAGCCGAGCGCGACCACGAGCATGCCGGCGGCGGCCCGGCGCGGTGCCTCCCCGACGCTCGTGACGGCGAGACGCCCCGCCGTGCCGAGCCGGCGCAGGGGCGGTGAGAGCGCGGCCAGGACGGGACGGACGAGTACGGGGCCCAGCGCGCTCAGGGCGAGGAGGGCGAGGGTGCCCGAGACCGTGATGACGAGCAGGGCGGAGAAGCGGTCGATGTCATCGCCCTCCGTCTCGGGCAGCAGACCGCGCTGGTGCCGGGCCAGCGCGGCGGCCCCCGCGGCACCCAGGAGCCCGGCGAGGACCCGGCCGGCGGAAGCGGCCCTGGTGCCGTTCGTGTACTCCGCGGCGCGCAGCGCCTGCATCGGGGAGACGCGTGCGGCGGAGAGCGAGGGGGCGAGGACCGCCAGGACCGCCAGGAGCGCGGTGCCCGCCACGGTCAGGACGGCCGCGGTCAGGGGGAACCCGGCAGCGGGGGAGAGCGGCTGCCCGAACCGGCCGGAGACCAGCGGGACGAGGTGTGCGCATCCCCAGGCGGCCACCACTCCGACGAGACCGGCGGCCAGGCCGACGGCGGCTCCTTCGGCCAGGAGGGCCCGCCGCAGCTGCCGCCCCGTCGCACCGACGGCCCGCAGCAGGGCGAGCTGGCGCACCCGCTGGGCGAACACGATCCGGAAGGTGTAGGCCGCCACGAGGGCCGAGGCGACGACGGCCACGGCCAGGAACAAGGAGACCAGTTCCAGCAGGTCACCCGCGGACGCGGCGGCTTCCTTCTCCTCCGCGGCCCGTACGGCCGTACCGTCGTGCAGCTCGGCGGACGGCACGACGCGGCCGATGTCCTCGCGCAGCCCGTCGGTCACGGTCCCCGACTCGGTACGGATGTCCACCCGGGGGTGGCCGGGGAAGCCGAGCAGCCGCCTGATCCGGAGGTCGGTCGCGTAGCCCGCCGGCTGCTTCTGACCGGTCACGGCGCTGCGGACGACTCCGCTCACCTCGACCTCGGTCGGCAGGGTGCGGTCGGGGTCGCCGGGGTCGACGCGCAGCAGGATGAGCGGGGAGCCGGGTGCGAGCCCGTAGTCCCGGGCGGCCTGCTCGTTGACGGCGATCCGGTCCGGGCCGTCGGGGAAGGCGCCGCGCAGCAGGCGGACCTGCGACAGGGGTCCGGTGCCGGGATCGGCGTACAGCTGGAGGTAGCGCTCGACGGAGCTGCCGCCGAGCGGGGCGCCGTCGTCGTGACGGCCCACCGCCTCCGCGACCCCGGGCAGTTCGCCGATCCGGCGGAGCTCGGCGTCGCCGATGCCCTCCGGGGCGTCGGAGGTGAGCACGGCGGACACCGCCTCGGGGGTGCCCCGGAAGCGCTCCACCGCGGTGGCACTGAGGATCTGCTGGGTCATGACGGTGCCGAAGACGACGAACGCGGCCAGCGGGCGGCGGCTCCCGCGCCGCACCGGGACGTCCCCTCACCGTCCGGGGGGAACGAGTGCTCGGCCCTCGTGGCGCTGTCCTGCAGCGGGGGCCGAAACCTGCCCTGAGCAGCACTTCATCACATCGAGTGAAACCGTGGCCGATTATTGCGCATTGTAACGCTCTGTTGCAAAGCTGTTGCACACCGTCAAGTGACTTGGAGGGCATGTGCCGTTCGGTGAGCAACCCGCGTATCTGCGTGTGGCCGGTGATCTCCGCCGGAAGATCGCCGACGGCACGCTTCCGCCGCACACGAGACTGCCCTCGCAGGCGCGCATCCGCGCCGAGTACGGGGTCTCGGACACCGTCGCGCTGGAGGCGCGGAAGGTGTTGATGGCCGAAGGGCTGGTCGAGGGGCGCTCCGGGTCGGGGACGTACGTGCGCGAGCGTCCCGTGCCGTGCCCGGTGTTCCGCACCGGTTACCGGGCGGCAGGCGGCTCCGCCAGCCCGTTCCGGCAGGAGCAGGCCGACGACCGGGTGGCCGGCGCCTGGGAGTCCCGCAGCGAGCAGGAGGACGCGTCCCCCCGGGTCGCGGAGCGGCTGCGGATCAAGGAGGGGGAGCGGGTGATGCGCACCCGCTACCTGTTCCGGACCGACGGCGAGCCGTCGATGCTCTCCACCTCCTGGGAGCCGCTGGCGCTCACCGGGCGCACCCCGGTGATGCTGCCGGAGGAGGGGCCGCTCGGCGGGCGCGGGGTGGTCGAGCGGATGGCGGCCATCGGTCTCGTCGTGGACAACGTGGTGGAGGAGGTCGGTGCCCGGCCGGGGCTCGCGGAGGAGATGCTGGAGCTGGGCGGGGTGCCGGGGCACACCGTGCTGGTGATCGAGCGGACGTACCGCGCCGGCGGATGCCCGGTGGAGACGGCGGACGTGGTCGTGCCCGCGGACCGCCATCGCATGGTGTACCACCTGCCGGTGCGCTGATCCGCTCCGTGCGCCCCTCCCGCCGATCGCACAGGTGGCCGAAATAATGCCGCATTGTGCCAAGCCGAATGCGCTGAGTGAAGCCCGGGCGTAGGCTCGGGCATATGCGGACCGGTAGATCACCAGGGTGCGGCGCGCGGAGCGGACGGAACGGGGCGCGGTGGAAGCAGGGGGGCGCGCGATGAGCGAGAGCGGGGCCGCGCTCCCCTGGATGGTCATCCGGCAGGACGAGAACGGCAACCGCTACCGCGTCGGCTGCTACGCCACCCGGGCCGAGGCGCAGAGCATGGCCGAGCGGCTGGGCGGGCGCCGGGCGGACGGTTCCGGCGCGGGCGGCGCGCGCGGAGGTGCGGGGGAGCGGCGCTACCTCGTCGAGCGCCTGCGGATCGGGAGCGGTGACCACGTCTGACCCATGCGTGACCGGGTACGGATCGGTTGTCCTGTTTGTCGGAATGTGTGCAGGATTATCGCGACCGAGAAGTCATCCGAGCATGGACGAGGACGGCGTGAGCGACACCCCCAGGGCGTTCCGGAGCGCGGCCGACCGAGTGGCCACCTCGCTGCTCGACACCCTCCGCGTCGGCATCGTCATGTTCGACACCCGGGGGTACATCCTGCTGTGGAGCCCGACCACCGAGGAGATCCTCGGCTGGCCCAGTGAGCACATGATCGGCCAGTACTACGTCGACTACCTCACCGACATCCCCGTCTCCTCCGACGGCGACCTGGTGGGGCCCGGCGACTTCTACTCAGTCCTGAGCCACGAGAAGTACTGGCGCGGCATCCTCCGGGTGCGCCACCCCGACGGCCACACCGTGGAGGTCGAGGGCCGGGCCTCGCTGATCACCCCCGCGGAGGGCAGCCCCTTCATTCTGGCCAACCTCGTCGAGACCTCACGGCTGCGCACCGTGGAGCAGGACCTCGCCGCCCTCGACGCCCTCTTCGCCACCTCCCCGCTCGGCATCGCCGTCTTCGACACCGAACACCGGTACATCCGCGTCAACGAGGCACTGGCCCGGCTCGACGCGAAGCCGGCCGACGAGATCGTCGGCCGGACCGTCCACGAGGTCCTGCCCGGGCACATGGCCGACCAACTCGCCCGGCTGCAGTCCCTGGTGCTCCGCACCGGCCGCCCCGTCGTGGACTCGGTCGTCCTGGCGCCCGACGGGCACGGCTGGCGCTCGGTGTCGTACGGCAGGCTCACCGCACCCGACGGGCGGGTCCTCGGGATCAGCTCCACGGTCATGGACGTCACCGAGCGGCGCGAGGCGCTGGAGAAGATGGAGCGGGCCCGTCAGCGGCTGAAACTCCTGGACGACATCGGGGTCGTCCTCGGCGACCTGCTCGACGTCCACCGGATCGCCGACGCCCTCGCCGGCGCCCTCGTCCCGCGCCTGACCGACTACGCGAGCGTGATGCTGTACGGCGCCGTGGCGCACGGCGGCGAGCTGCCCCGCTCCGGCCACCTGCCGGACACGCCGCTGCTCCAGCTCGGCACCGCCGCCCGGCACCGCGGGCCCGCCGTCGACAGCGTGCTGCGGGTCGGCCGGGAGATCGCCTTCGCCCCGGACTCGGTCTTCGGCGAGGTGCTCGGCTCCACCGTCCCCCATCTGATGCTGTCCGAGGAGGAGCTGCTCTCCGCCACCTACCCCGGTGACCCCACGGTCCGGGTCACCATCGACCTGGGCGTCCACGCGGTGCTGGTCGTCCCGCTGCGGGCCCGCGGCATCATCCTGGGACTGCTGGTGCTCAGCCGCGGCGCCGGCCGCCCCGCCTTCGACCGGGACGACCTCGCGCTCACCATGGAGCTGGCCGGGCGCGCCGGCACCAGCCTGGACAACGCCCGGCTCTACGCCCGCGAGCGCGAGAGCGCCCTGATGCTCCAGCGCAGCCTGCTGCCCCAGCACGTCCCCTCCCCGGCCGGGGTGCGGGTCGCCTACCGGTACGTCCCCGGCGGCAGCCGCGCCGAGCCCGACGCGGCGGCCGGCGGCGACTGGTTCGACGTCATCCCGCTCGCGGGCGGCCGGGTCGCCTTCGTGGTGGGCGACGTGATGGGCCACGGACTGCGCGCCGCGGCCACCATGGGCCGGCTGCGCACGGCCGTGCGCACCCTGGCCGGGCTCGACCTGCCGCCCGACGAACTGCTGCGCCGGGTCGACGAACTCGCCGACGACCTCGTCCAGGGGCCCGACGAGCCGCTGATGGCCACCTGCGCCTACGTCGTCTACGACCCCTCCACCCGGCGGTGCACCTTCACCATGGCCGGGCACGTGCCGCCGCTGCTGCTCCACCGGTCCGCCGGGCACTGGACCGCCGTACCGGTCGAGGCGCCCCCCGGCACCCCGCTCGGCGTCGGCGGGGTGCCGTACGAGTCCCTGGAGACGCAGGTGGAGGAGGGCTCGGTCCTCGTGCTCTACACCGACGGCCTGATCGAGCACCGCGGCGAGGACATCACCGACGGCCTGGACCGGCTGGCCGCCCTGCTCGGCGCGCTTCCGGCCCACCCCCGTCTGGAGGACATCTGCGACCGGGTGCTGACCGACCTGGGCGTCGGGGACGGCGCCTCCCCGGACTCCGGCGGCACCGGCGGGGTGGACGACGTGGCCCTGCTGCTCGCCCAGCTCGGCGGGCTCCCGGAGGGGAGCACCACCTCCTGGACCTTCCCCGCCGAGACGTACGCGGTGCGCAGGGCCCGCGACGCCGTCCGGCGGGCCCTGCGCGGCTGGGGACTGGACGCGCTGGTCGACGACACCGCGCTGCTCGTCAGCGAACTGGTCACCAACTCCCTGCGCCATGCCCACGGACCCATCGGCGTACGGATGGTGCGCGGCTCCTCCCTGCTGGTGGAGGTCTCCGACCCGCTGCCCGTCCCGCCCCGGGAGCGCACCGCCACCGCGGACGACGAGGGCGGACGCGGCATCCAGCTGGTGGCCCGGGCGGCGCGCCGCTGGGGGACCCGGTACGGCCCCATCGGCAAGACGGTGTGGTTCGAACTGCCGCTGCGCTGACGCCTCGTCGTGGGCCCCGCCGCCGGTCACAGCGCTAGCCGGACCACCGGCCACAGCGCCGTTTCCGGCGGTGGAGGGCGCGAAAGTGGATGCGTTCCCACGCCGGTGTCCGCCCCCGAGGGCGTGCCCGCGCCTTGACGCTGTGTCGAGGACACCGGAAAAATTGCGCCACGCCACATCACGTGTCTCCGCTCAGCCGGCGGTGCCGCCGCCGGGCCGGTCCGTACGACCGTCTCGTCAGGCGTGTGGTTCGGGTCGACCCCACCTGGTTAGGAGAGGAGGGAACGGAGTCGGCGCGGATGCTGTCGGACGTGGCAGGGACCGTGCAGTGAACTGGACCGGTGTGTTCCCAAGAAGCCGTACCTGGGAGGATGCTGGACCGGACAGGAAGGGGCGGCGTTGAGCGACATTCCGGCCGAGCCGGGGAAACCGGACGATGTACGCCGTGCCCTGGCCCTGCTGAACGCCGCCGGAGCGCGGATAGGCAACTCCCTCGATCTGGACACCACCGCCCGCGAACTGCTCGACGTCGCCGTCCCCCAGTTCTGCGACCTGGCCTCCGTGGACCTGTTCCCCGAGCTGTTCTCCGGGGAGGACCCCAGGACGTCCCAGGAGGCCGACGCCACCCGGCCGTTGCGCCGGGTGGCCTTCGCCAGCGCCGTCTCGGACGGCCCGATCACCCTCGGCCACCGCCCCGGTGAGGACCTCGACCCGGCCCCCGTCGAGCTCGGCAGCGTCCACCGCTACCCGGCCGGCTCCCCGTACGCCGAGGCGCTGCACACCGCCCGCGTCCAGCGGGCCACCGGCACCCTGGTGCAGTCCACCCTCGCCGTGCCGATGGTCGCGCGCGGCCGGGTGCTCGGCCTGGTGCAGTTCTCCCGCACCAAGGGCAGCGAGCCCTTCGGCGAGCGGGACGCCGCCCTCGGCGCGGAGCTGGCCGCCCGGGCCGCCGTGTGCATCGACAACGCCCGGCTGTACCGCAGGGAGCACGAGCGCGCGCTCATCCTCCAGCGCAGCCTGCTGCCGCCGGACGACCCGGAGGCGGCCGGACTCGACATCGCCTGCCGCTATCTGCCGGGCAGCGCGGCGACCGAGGTGGGCGGCGACTGGTTCGACGTCATCGAACTGCCCGGCCACCGCACCGCCCTGGTGGTGGGGGACGTGATGGGCCGTGGGCTGCGCGCGGCCGTGGCCATGGGCGAACTGCGCACGGCCGTGCGCACCCTGGCGCTGCTGGACCTGGAGCCCGCCGAGGTGCTGGGCGCCCTCGACGAGATCGCCCGGGGACTGGGCGCCCCGCGCGGCGGCCGCTCCGAGTCCTCCGGCCGGTCCGCCGACCTCTCCGAGGTGTACCTGGCCACCTGTGTCTACGCCGTGTACGACCCCGTCACCCGGCGCTGCACCTTCGCCAACGCCGGCCATCTGCCGCCGGTGCTGGTCGAGCCCCGCGACGGCGACGGCGAGCAGCCCGCGCTGCTGCTGGAGGTCCCCAAGGGCGTGCCGCTGGGCGTGGGCGGCGAGCCCTTCGAGGAGACGGAGGTCGAGCTGCCGGACGGCGCCCTGCTCGCCCTCTACACCGACGGCCTGGTGGAGTCGCGCTACCAGCCGCTGGACGAGGGGCTGGAGGCCCTGCGCACCACGCTGGCGGGTCCCGGCCGGCCGCTGGAGGACGTCTGCGACGAGGTGCTGGGCGCGCTGGAGACCCACCACGGCGAGGACGACATAGCCCTGCTGCTGGCCCGTATCCAGGGGCTGCCGGCCGGATCGGTGGGCGACTGGCGGCTGCCCGCCGAGCCCCGCTCGGTGGCCCGCGCCCGTGAGCTGGCCCTCCGTCAGCTCGCCGACTGGGAGCTGGACGACCTGGCCGACACCACGGAGCTGCTCGTCAGCGAACTCGTCACCAACGCGCTGCGCTACGGCGAGGGGGACATCCGGCTGCGGCTGCTGCTGGACCGCACCCTGGTCTGCGAGGTGTGGGACACCGGCCTGGTCCAGCCCCGCCGCCGCCGCGCCCGCGACACCGACGAGGGCGGACGCGGCCTGCAGCTGGTCGACCTGCTCTCCG
Source organism: Streptomyces rubellus (assembly GCF_036323805.1). NCBI lineage: Bacteria > Bacillati > Actinomycetota > Actinomycetes > Kitasatosporales > Streptomycetaceae > Streptomyces > Streptomyces rubellus. The sequence goes on along the minus strand of NZ_JAZDCX010000005.1, from coordinate 70,266 downwards.
CGGGCTGGGGAAGCCGGCGCACCCCGCGGGGCAAGATCGTCTGGTTCGAGCTCTGCCTCCCCGAGGACGGGGAGTCCAAGCCGCCGGACATGGCGGAGGCCCTGCTGAGCCTGTTCTGACCGGGTCCGGCCGCCGGTCAGCCGCGGCGGCGGCGGATCCTGCTGCCGAGCCAGACCAGCGGGTCGTACCTGCGGTCCGCCACCCGCTCCTTCATGGGGATCAGTGCGTTGTCGGTGATCTTGATCCCCTCCGGGCAGACCTCGGTGCAGCACTTGGTGATGTTGCAGTAGCCCAGCCCGTGCTCCTCCTGGGCGGTGGCCTGCCGGTCCAGGCCGTGCTCGCCCGCCGAGTCCAGCGGGTGCATGTCCAGCTCCGCGATGCGCATCAGATAGCGCGGGCCGGCGAACGCGGTCTTGTTCTCCTCGTGGTCGCGGACCACGTGGCAGGTGTTCTGGCACAGGAAGCACTCGATGCACTTGCGGAACTCCTGCGAGCGCCCGACGTCCTCCTGCGCCATCCGGTACTCGCCCGGCGCCAGCCCCTCGGGCGGTACGAAGGCGGGGATCTCGCGCGCCTTGGTGTAGTTGTAGCCCACGTCCGTCACCAGGTCCCGCAGGACGGGGAAGGCGCGCAGCGGGGTGACCGTGATCGTCTCGGCGCGGTCGAAGACCGACATCCGGGTCATGCACAGCAGCCGCGGGCGGCCGTTGATCTCCGCGCTGCACGAACCGCACTTGCCCGCCTTGCAGTTCCAGCGCACCGCCAGGTCCGGTGCCTGGGTCGCCTGGAGCCGGTGGATGATGTCGAGGACCACCTCGCCCTCGTTGACCTCGACGGTGAAGTCCTCCAGGGCGCCGCCGCCGGTGTCGCCCCGCCAGACGCGGAAGTGGGCCCGGTAGCCGCCGTCCGGTCCGTCCGGGTGCTCCCGGCCCCGGTCCTGGTCCCGCTCGTCCCGCTCCCGCTGCTCCCGACGCTCGCTCACTTGGCCGTCAGCTCCTCGTCCAGCTCCTCGTCGGTCAGGTACTTCTCCAGCTCCGCCTTCTCGAAGAGCGCGAGGAGGTCGGGGCGGATGGGCGGTGTCCCGTGGCGGGACAGGGCGATCCGGCCGCCGGAGGAGGGCGCCCGGTAGGACGCGTCCGCGGTGAGCGAGCACCGCAGGTTCACCCGGCGCCAGGCGCGGTCCATGCCCGGGTGGTCGTCGCGGGTGTGGCCGCCGCGGGACTCGGTGCGCTCCAGGGCGGCGCGGGCCACGCACTCGCTGACCAGCAGCATGTTGCGCAGGTCCAGGGCGAGGTGCCAGCCGGGGTTGAACTGCCGGTGCCCCTCCACCCGGACCCGCCCGGCCCGTTCCCACAGGCCGGTCAGCCGCCGCAGTGCCTCGGCCATCTCGCTCTCGCGGCGGATGATGCCGACGAGGTCGTTCATGGTCTGCTGCAGTTCCTGGTGGACGGTGTACGGGTTCTCCGCCGGCCCGCCGGGCCCCGCGCCGTCCGCGGTGCCGAACGGGCGCACCGCCTCGGCCACCGCGGCGTCGACGTCCTCGTCGGTGACGTCCGGCCGGTCGCCGACGGCCAGCGCCGCCGCGTACCGCGCCGCGTGGAGCCCGGCCCGGCGCCCGAAGACCAGCAGGTCGGACAGGGAGTTCCCGCCGAGCCGGTTGGAGCCGTGCATGCCGCCGGCCACCTCGCCCGCCGCGAACAGCCCCGGCACCCCGGTGGCCGCGGCGGTGTCGGGGTCCACGTCCACGCCGCCCATCACGTAGTGGCAGGTCGGGCCGACCTCCATCGGTTCCGCGGTGATGTCCACGTCCGCCAGCTCCTTGAACTGGTGGTACATCGACGGCAGCCGCCGCCGGATCACCTCGGCGGGCATCCGGGTGGACACGTCCAGGAACACCCCGCCGTGCGGGGAGCCGCGGCCCGCCTTGACCTCGGCGTTGATGGCGCGGGCCACCTCGTCGCGGGGCAGCAGCTCGGGCGGGCGGCGGTTGTTGTCCGGGTCCTCGTACCAGCGGTCGGCCTCGTCCTCGGTCTCGGCGTACTTGTCGCGGAAGACGTCCGGGACGTGGTCGAACATGAACCGGCGGCCCCCGCTGTCGCGCAGCACCCCGCCGTCGCCGCGCACCGACTCGGTGACGAGGATGCCCTTCACCGACGGCGGCCAGACCATGCCGGTCGGGTGGAACTGCACGAACTCCATGTTGACCAGCGGCGCACCGGCGAGCAGGGCCAGCGCGTGGCCGTCGCCGGTGTACTCCCAGGAGTTGGAGGTCACCTTGAACGACTTGCCGATGCCGCCGGTGGCCAGCACCACGGCCGGTGCCCGAAGGACGAAGAAGCGGCCCGACTCGCGCTCGTAGCCGAAGACGCCCGCCACCTTCCCGTCCCGTTTGAGGATCCGGGTGACCGTGCACTCCTGGAGGATCGCCAGCCGGGCCTCGTGGTCGCCGGAGAGGCGGAAGTCCTCCTGCTGGAGGGAGACCACCTTCTGCTGGAGGGTGCGGATCAGCTCCAGACCGGTGCGGTCGCCCACATGGGCCAGCCGGGGGTACTCGTGGCCGCCGAAGTTCCGCTGGGAGATCCGCCCGTCCGCCGTGCGGTCGAACAGCGCCCCCCAGGTCTCCAGCTCCCACACCCGCTCGGGGGCCTCCCGGGCGTGCAGCTCGGCCATCCGCCACTGGTTGAGGAACTTCCCGCCGCGCATGGTGTCGCGGAAGTGGACCTGCCAGTTGTCGCCCTCGTTGACGTTTCCCATGCTGGCGGCGATGCCGCCCTCGGCCATCACGGTGTGGGCCTTGCCGAAGAGGGACTTGCAGACCACGGCGGTCCGCAGCCCCTGCTCACGGGCCTCGATCGCGGCCCGCAGCCCGGCGCCGCCCGCCCCGACGATCACCACGTCCCACTGGTGGCGCGTCACGTGCGTCATCTTGTAGTGCATCCCTCTCGGCAGGTTCGGAGAACGGGCACGGGCGTCCGGCCTGCACCGGTGCCGGCCGGACGGGGTCCGTCAGAACAGACGGGGATCGTCGAACGCGCCCGTGGCCAGCAGATAGACGTACAGGTCGGTCAGCGCGATGCTGATCAGGGAGGCCCAGGCCAGCAGCATGTGCCGGGCGTTGAGCCGGCTGACCCAGCCCCACAGGCGGTACCGCACCGGGTGCCGGGAGAAGTGCCGCAGCCGGCCGCCGACGATGTGGCGGCAGGAGTGGCAGGAGATGGTGTAGGCCCAGATCAGCGCGATGTTGACCACGAAGAGCAGCGTGCCGAGTCCCATGTGGCCCCACTCGTACCCCGGGTCGCGGAAGGCGAGCAGGGTGTCGTAGGTGAGGATCAGGGCGATGACGACCGCGGCGTAGAAGAAGTAGCGGTGGACGTTCTGCAGGACCAGCGGGAAACGCGTCTCCCCGGTGTACCTCCGGTGCGGCTCGGCGACGGCGCAGGCGGGTGGCGAGGCCCAGAAGCCGCGGTAGTACGCCTTGCGGTAGTAGTAGCAGGTCAGCCGGAAGCCCAGCGGCAGGAACAGGAAGATCAGGGCCGGGGAGAGGGTCCACCAGTCGCCGAACAGGGCGAGGTTGGGGCCGGCCTCCATGGGCACGCAGTTCTCCGCCAGGCAGGGGGAGTAGAACGGCGAGACGTAGGGGGCCGCGTAGTAGTGGTCGTTCGCGAAGGCCCGCCAGGTGGAGTACACGACGAAGACGAGCAGTCCGGCGGCGGTGGCGGCCGGTCCGAGCCACCAGCGGTCCGTTCTCAGGTGCGGGGCCGTGATGGCGGCGCGTGTACCGCCGCGCACGCCGTGCCCGCTCCGGTGGGGTTCGGTGTCTGTGGCCAACGGTCTCTCCGGTGTCTCTCCGGTCGGGCGGGGCCGGGCGGACCCCGGCGGTACGGTCGTCGGTCAGCGGTCGCGGGCCGGCCGGTCGCGCGGCGCCCCGAGCCCCTCCTCCTCCGCGTCGGCCCACAGGGCGCGGTCGTACGGGGTGTCGGGGACGATCACGATCTCCCCGGGGGGCGCGTCCGCGGGCTGCCGCGGCACCGAGGCGCGGAGCAGGGAGAGGCTCTCGCGCAGATGGTCCGCGTCACTTCTGACCCGGCGGATCTCCAGCCCGCCGCCGACGTCCCGTTCCAGCCGGGCGACGGTGCGGACCAACTCGTCGAGGCAGCGCTGTGCTGCCGTCAGTTCGTCCTGCAACGACATGACGTGCCCACCTCCCAGGGGTGGCGCTGGCATGACCATGGGAGTGTCGCGCGTCACACTTGGCTTGTGAAGGGTGCGACGGCGGTTTTCCGGAAGAAGGAGGAAGATCCCGGCCGCGGGTGGACGCCGGCCCCGGCGACCCGGGCCCGTACCATGGGGTGACGAAGGCCGTGGCGATGACCAGCCCGGCGAGCGCGCGGCCGCACCGGCCGCGTCGCCATCCACGATCCCGGGAGAAGCACCCCCAGTATGCCCACGCGCCACGACATTCGTAACGTCGCCATCATCGCCCACGTCGACCACGGCAAGACCACCCTGGTGGACGCCATGCTCCGGCAGGCGGGCGCCTTCGCGGCCCACCAGCAGGTGGACGACCGTGTGATGGACTCCGGCGACCTGGAACGCGAGAAGGGCATCACCATTCTCGCCAAGAACACCGCCGTCAGGTACCACCCCAAGGGCGGCGAGCCCGTCACCATCAACATCATCGACACCCCCGGCCACGCCGACTTCGGCGGCGAGGTCGAGCGCGGCCTGTCCATGGTGGACGGGGTGGTGCTGCTGGTGGACGCCTCGGAGGGACCGCTGCCGCAGACCCGCTTCGTGCTGCGCAAGGCGCTCCAGGCCCGGCTGCCGGTCATCCTGTGCATCAACAAGACCGACCGCCCCGACGCCCGGATCGCCGAGGTCGTCGACGAGACCTACGGCCTCTTCCTGGACCTGGACGCGGACGAGGACCAGATCGAGTTCCCCATCGTCTACGCCTGTGCCCGGGACGGCGTGGCCTCGCTGACCAAGCCGGCGGACGGCACCGTACCGGCCGACAGCGACAGCCTGGAGCCGTTCTTCTCCACCCTGCTGGCGACGGTCCCGGCCCCGGTGTACGAGGCGGACACCCCGCTGCAGGCGCATGTCACCAACCTCGACGCCGACAACTTCCTCGGCCGCATCGCGCTGTGCCGGGTGAAGCAGGGCACCCTGCGCAAGGGGCAGACGGTGGCCTGGATGAAGCGTGACGGCTCGGTGCACAGTGTGCGGATCACCGAGCTGCTGATGACCGAGGGACTCACCCGCAAGCCCGCCGAGGAGGCGGGTCCCGGCGACATCTGCGCGGTCGCGGGCATCTCCGACATCATGATCGGCGAGACCCTGGCCGACCCGGAGACCCCGGTGGCGCTGCCGCTGATCACGGTGGACGAGCCGGCCATCTCGATGACGATCGGGACGAACACCTCGCCGCTGGTCGGCAAGGGCGGCAAGGGGCACAAGGTGACCGCCCGGCTGGTCAAGGACCGCCTCGACCGCGAGCTGATCGGCAACGTCTCGCTGCGGGTGCTGCCCACCGAGCGGCCCGACGCCTGGGAGGTGCAGGGCCGCGGCGAGCTGGCGCTGGCCATCCTGGTGGAGACCATGCGCCGGGAGGGCTTCGAGCTGACCGTGGGCAAGCCCGAGGTGGTCACCAAGGAGGTCGACGGGAAGGTGCACGAGCCGGTCGAGCGGATGACCATCGACGCGCCCGAGGAGCACCTGGGCGCGATCACCCAGCTGATGGCGTCCCGCAAGGGCCGGATGGAGACGATGACGAACCACGGCTCGGGCTGGGTCCGGATGGAGTTCGTGGTGCCCTCGCGCGGGCTGATCGGCTTCCGCACCGAGTTCCTGACCCAGACCCGCGGCACCGGCATCGCGCACAGCATCCACGAGGGGCACGAGCCGTGGTGCGGCGAGCTGCGCACCCGGGACAGCGGCTCGCTGGTCGCCGACCGGGCCGGGGTGGCGACGGCGTACGCGATGCTCAACCTCCAGGAGCGCGGCACGCTCTTCGTCGAGCCGGGCACCGAGGTGTACGAGGGCATGATCGTCGGGGAGAACTCCCGCTCCGACGACATGGACGTCAACATCACCAAGGAGAAGAAGCTCACCAACATGCGGGCGGCCGCCTCGGACACCACGGAGAACCTGGTGCCGCCGCGGAAGCTGTCGCTGGAGCAGTCCCTGGAGTTCTGCCGCGAGGACGAGTGCGTCGAGGTGACGCCGCAGAGCGTACGCATCCGCAAGGTCGCCCTGGACCAGAAGGAGCGCGCCCGCGCCGCCTCCCGCGCCAAGCGCTGAGCCGCCGCCCGGGTCGGCCCGGTCCGGACAGGCGCCGCACCTCCGTACGCGGAGGCGCGGCGCCTGTCCGCGTTCGGGGGTTACCGACCGGTTGGTTTCCGGTACGGTTGCGTTTACCACGACTGCGCTCCGTATATCGGTGAGCGCGAATCCGTCAAGCGATTTTACTCACATTGTGTCCGTAATGCGGAGTGCCTGTCCTGAAAGTCGTGCCAACCGTCCGGTTCGCGGGCGTCTGTAACGGATTGGTTTGTCCGAATTTCGGACATCAAGGTGTACGGGATGTGACCAAAACGAGACCCCTGGGCAGTGGTTTACGCGCGCTGATTGCCCAATAGTTGAGTGTCATCGAGCTCGGATCGAGGAGCGTGCGCACCGACCGCGCTGACTCGTGACAGCGGTTCCCGCCGAGGTCGGCCGAGCCGGCCGGAACGGCGGCGGACCGTCCGTACAGACAGTGGACTCCTGAGGAGGCATACCCATGCGCGGTGCCAAGAGCGCCAAATGGGTCGCAAGCGCGATAGTCGTGGCTCTGGCCGCGACCGCCTGCAGTGGCAGCGACAGCGGCGACACGTCGGACTCCGGCAAGGGCGACGGCTACGTCTCGATCGAGGTCGGTGAGCCGCAGAACGCCCCGATCCCCTCGGACACCAACGAGAGCAACGGCTCCTACCTGGTCAAGGCGCTCTTCACGCAGCTGCTGGAGTTCGACAACGAGGGCGAGATCGTCTACCTCAACGCCGAGTCGGTCGAGACCGAGGACTCCAAGACCTGGACGGTCAAGCTGAAGGACGGCTGGACCTTCCACAACGGCGAGAAGGTCACCGCCAAGTCCTACGTGGACACCTGGAACTGGGCCGCCAACATCAAGAACAACCAGAAGAACAGCTTCTGGTTCTCCGACATCGCCGGTTACGAGGACGTGCACCCCGAGAAGGGCGAGCCGACCGCCGAGACGATGTCCGGGCTGAAGGTCGTCGACGACCTCACCTTCACCATCGAGCTGAGCAAGCCGGTCCCGTACTTCGAGTACAAGATGGGCTACACCACCTGGGCCCCGCTGCCGAGCGTCGCCTTCGAGGACCCGAAGGCCTTCGGCGAGAAGCCGGTCGGCAACGGTCCCTACAAGTTCGAGAAGTGGGACCACAACAAGCTGTTCCAGGTCTCCGCCTACAAGGACTACAAGGGCGAGGACAAGGCCCACAACGACGGCATCAAGTTCGTCAACTACTCGACCGTCGAGGCCGCCTACCAGGAGCTGATCTCCGGCAACCTGGACATGGTCCGCACCATCGGCCCCAAGGACCTGCCGAAGTACAAGCAGGACCTGGGCGACCGCGCGATCGAGCAGCCGTACGCGGCGGTGCAGAGCATCGTCCCGGCCTACTACAGCAAGCCCTTCAAGGGCGTCGACCCCAAGGTCGTCCAGGGCCTGTCGATGGCGATCGACCGCGAGACGATCGCCAAGACCGTCCTCAACGGCACCCGTGAGCCGGCCACCAGCTTCACGCCGCCGCAGGTCAAGGGCAACCAGGACCTCGACACCCCGAGCCTGACGTTCGACCCGAAGCGGGCCAAGGAGCTCGTCGAGGAGGGCGGCGGCATCCCGGGCAACAAGATCTGGATCCAGTTCAACGCCGACGGCGGCCACGCCGAGTGGGTCACCGCGGTCTGCGAGAACATCCGCCAGAACACCGGTGTGGAGTGCATCCCGGACTCCAAGCCGGACTTCCAGACCGACCTGGACCTGCGCGACGCCAACAAGGTCAAGGGCATGTACCGCGGTGGCTGGGTGGCGGACTACCCGCTGAACGTCAACTTCATGCGGGAGCTCTACCACTCCAAGGCCGAGGCCAACAGCGGCCGCTTCTCCAACAAGGAGATCGACGCCCTGTTCGAGAAGGGCGACAGCGCCGCGAGCCTGGAGGAGTCGATCAAGCTCTACCAGGAGGCCGAGCAGAAGATGGCCGAGCTGATGCCCGCCATCCCGATGTTCAACTACAAGCTGAACGCCGGCTACAGCGACCGCGTCGAGAACGTGAAGGTCGACTGGCACGGCGACCTGGTGGTCAACGAGGTCACCGTCAAGTAGTCCGCCCGCGGTCCGTCCGCATCCGGCCAGCTCCGCCGCCCGCCTCCGTGCGAGGGCGGGCGGCGGAGGAGGCATCCGGGGGCCGTTTCCGCCACAGCGGGACGGCCCCTGGGGCCTGTCCGCAACCAATGGAGGAAACATGGGGCGCTATGTCGTACGGCGACTGCTCCAGATGATCCCGGTGTTCATCGGCTCGACACTGCTGATCTTCCTGATGATGTACAGCCTGCCAGGCGACCCCGTGCGCGCGCTGTACGGCGAGCAGGCCATCGACGAGGCCCAGATCGCCCAGATCAAGCAGGATCTCGGTCTGGACCTGCCGCTCTGGCAGCAGTACTGGAACTATCTGACCGGGCTCTTCCAGGGCGACTTCGGCACCCAGATCGCCAGCGGAAGACCGGTCGGCGACATCATCGCCGACGCCCTCCCGGTGACGATCCGGCTGGCGCTGTTCGCCTTCACCTTCGTGGTGCTCGTCGGCATCTCCCTCGGCGTGATCGCCGGTCTGAAGGCCGACACGCTGCTCGACCGGGGCATGCTGGTCTTCACGCTGCTGCTGATCTCGGTGCCCTCGTTCGTGCTCGGCTACGGTGCCCAGTTCGTCTTCGCGTTCAAACTGGGCGTCGCCACACCGACGGTGCGCAACTCGGAGGACTTCAGCGAACTGCTGATGCCGGCGATCGTGCTGGCCGCGCTGTCGCTGGCCTATGTGGTACGGCTCACCCGCACCTCCATCGCGGAGAACCTGCGCTCCGACTACATCCGCACCGCCATCGCCAAGGGGCTCCCGCGACGCCGGGTGGTCGGAGTCCACCTGCTGCGCAACTCGCTGATCCCGGTGGTGACCTTCCTGGGCACCGACCTGGGAGCGCTGCTGAGCGGTGCGATCGTCACCGAGGGCATCTTCAACGTCCAGGGCATCGGTGACGCCGTCTACGAGGCGCTGATCCAGCGCGAGGGCTCGACCGTGGTCGGCATCGCGAGTCTGATCGTCATCATCTACCTCTGCGCCAGCCTGATCGTCGACCTGCTCTACGCGGTACTGGACCCGAGGATCCGCTATGCCTGATCTGACCAAGAAGACCGAACCGGTGACGGGACCCCGGGTCCCCGCCGCACCCGCCTCGCTGGCGGTGGAGCCCGACAAGGGAGTCGGCAGCCTGGGCGGTACGGTCGGCAAGCCGCGCAGCCTGTGGTCCGACGCCTGGTACGACCTGCGCCGCAACCCGCTCTTCGTGTTCTCCGCCGTCATCATCGCGCTCCTGATGGTGATGGTCGCCTGGCCGGGGCTGTTCACCAGCGCCTCGCCGCGCTACGGCGACCTGACGAACCACTACCTCCAGGAGCCGGAGCTCACCCACTTCTTCGCGCCCGAGTGGCTGGGCTACGACGGGCAGGGCCGCAGCATCTACGCCCGCGTCGTGTACGGCGCCCGCGCCTCGGTGCTCGTCGGTGTCTCCGTGACCCTGCTGGTCACCGTCTTCGGCGGTCTGGTCGGCATGCTGGCCGGCTACTTCGGCGGCATCCTCGACAGCCTGCTGTCGCGCGTCATCGACACCTTCGCCGGCATCCCCTTCCTGCTCGGCGCCATGGTCGTCCTCAGCGTCTTCGACGTGCGCACCGTCTGGATCGTCACCCTGGCGCTGGCGTTCCTCGGCTGGACCCAGGTCGCCCGTGTCGCGCGCGGCTCGGTGATCTCGGTCAAGGGGGCGGACTACGTGCAGGCCGCCCGGGCCCTGGGCGCCGGCACCCGCCGCATCCTGCTGCGCCATGTGCTGCCGAACGCCGTCGCGCCGGTGATCGTGGTCGCCACCATCGCGCTCGGCGGCTACATCGCGGCCGAGGCGACCCTGTCCTATCTGGGCATCGGCCTGTCCGAGCCGACGGTCTCCTGGGGCGGCGACGTCTCCCGGGGCAAGGACCAGTTGCGGAACGCGCCGTTCGTCCTGCTGTCCCCCGCCGTGATGGTCTCCATCACGGTGCTGGCGTTCATCATGCTCGGCGACGCCGTGCGCAACGCCCTCGATCCGAAGCTGCGCTGAGGGAGGCGTACGTGACCACCATCGACAAGACCGAGTACGTACCGGAGCCGGAGACCGGCAGCGGCGGGCCGCTGCTGGAGGTCCGCGACCTGCATGTGGAGTTCCACACCCGGGACGGTGTCGCCAAGGCGGTCAACGGGGTGAACTACTCGGTGTCCGCCGGGGAGACGCTGGCGGTGCTGGGGGAGTCGGGGTCGGGGAAGTCGGTGACCGCGCAGGCGGTCATGGGGATCCTCGACATGCCGCCGGGCCGGATCCCGAAGGGGGAGATCTTCTTCCAGGGCCGGGACCTGCTGAAGCTGCCGGAGGAGGAGCGGCGCCGGGTGCGGGGACGGAAGATCTCGATGATCTTCCAGGACGCGTTGTCGGCGTTGAATCCGGTGTACAGCGTGGGTTTTCAGTTGGGGGAGATGTTCCGGGTCCATCGTGGGCTTTCGCGGAGGGAGGCGAAGGCGAAGGCGGTGGAGTTGATGGACCGGGTGCGGATTCCGGCGGCGCGGGCGCGGGTGAATGATTATCCGCATCAGTTCTCGGGGGGTATGCGGCAGCGGATCATGATTGCGATGGCGTTGGCGCTGGAGCCGGATCTGATCATCGCGGACGAGCCGACGACGGCGCTGGATGTGACGGTGCAGGCCCAGGTGATGGAGCTGCTGGCGGAGTTGCAGCGGGAGTATCACATGGGGTTGATCCTGATCACGCATGATCTGGGGGTGGTGGCGGATGTGGCGGACAAGATCGCGGTGATGTACGCGGGGCGGATCGTGGAGACGGCTCCGGTGCACGAGTTGTACGAGCGTCCGGCGCATCCGTATACGCGGGGTCTGCTGGATTCGATTCCGCGGCTGGATCACAAGGGGCGGGAGTTGTACGCGATTCAGGGGCTGCCGCCGAGTCTGACGAGCATTCCGTCCGGGTGTGCGTTCAATCCGCGGTGTCCGCGGGCGCGGGAGGTGTGCCGGGTGGATGTGCCGCCGTTGTACCGGGTGACCGAGTCGGACGGCACCGAGCTTGCCGGGCGCCGCAGTGCCTGCCACTTCTGGGAGGAGACCATCCATGGCTGAGATCAGGAAGAGTGACGAGGCCGTGGTGGAGGGCGCCTCCGCCGACCGTGCGCCGGACTCCGCCGTGGCGGGGGAGGCCGCGGTGGCGGGGGAGGCCGCGGTGGCCGCCGTCGGGAAGCCGGCCGGGCGGGGCGAGCCGGTTCTTGAGGTGCGGGGGTTGGTGAAGCATTTTCCTCTGACGCGGGGTGTGGTGTTCCGGCGTCAGGTGGGTGCGGTGCGGGCGGTGGATGATGTGTCGTTCGCGTTGTTCCAGGGGGAGACGCTGGGGATCGTCGGTGAGTCGGGGTGTGGCAAGTCGACGGTGGCGAAGTTGTTGATGGGGCTGGAGCGGCCGACGGCGGGGGAGATCCGGTACAAGGGTGAGGACATCACGCGGTTGTCGGGTCGGGCGTTGAAGGCGGTGCGGCGGAACATTCAGATGGTGTTCCAGGATCCGTATACGTCGTTGAATCCGCGGATGACGGTGGGGGATATCGTCGGGGAGCCGTTCGATATTCATCCGGAGGTGGCGCCGCGGGGGGATCGGCGGCGGCGGGTGCGGGAGCTGTTGGATGTGGTGGGGTTGAATCCGGAGTACATCAACCGGTATCCGCATCAGTTCTCGGGTGGGCAGCGGCAGCGGATCGGGATCGCGCGGGGGTTGGCGCTGAATCCTGAGGTGATCATCTGTGATGAGCCGGTCTCGGCGTTGGATGTGTCGGTGCAGGCGCAGGTGGTGAATCTGATGGAGCGGCTGCAGGAGGAGTTCGATCTGTCGTACATCTTCATCGCGCATGATCTGTCGATCGTGCGGCATATCTCGGATCGGGTGGGGGTGATGTATCTGGGGAAGATGGCGGAGGTCGGTACGGATGTGGAGATCTATGATCATCCGACGCATCCGTATACGCAGGCGTTGCTCTCGGCGGTGCCGCAGCCGGATCCGCGGGGGCGGGAGCGGCGGGAGCGGATCATTCTGTCGGGGGATGTGCCCTCGCCGGCGGATCCGCCGTCGGGGTGTCGTTTCCGTACCCGGTGCTGGAAGGCGCAGGAGCGGTGTGCGCAGGAGGTGCCGCTGCTGGCGGTGCCCGAGCGCTTCGCCGGCAGCGACTCCCCGGCCGCGCATCCCTCCGCCTGCCACTTCGCCGAGGAGAAGGACGTGGTGCACGCCGCCTGAGACGCGGCGCGGCGCCCGAACCACCGCCGGGGCGCCCGGACCGACCGGTCCGGGCGCCCCGGCGCATGTGTGCGCCCCGGGGCCGCGCACACACCTCCCGGCGGGGGCGGCCGTCCGGCATCCGGGGGGTTCTCCGGGCGCACTCCGCGTATCCGCCCGGGTGTACGGGAAAATGGTGTCGATGGGGTGATATGGGTCTTATGGGAAGAAAAGCCGGGACCCAGGGAGACACCTCATGCGCCGAACCAAACGGTTCACCGGGGCCATCGCGGCAGTGGCGTTCCTGGCCGCGCCGGCCACCGCCTGCGGCAGCGGGGAGGCCGACAGTGCCGGGAACGGAGTGGTACGGGCCTCGTGGGGCGACCCGCAGCATCCGCTGGAACCCGCGAACACCAACGAGGTGCAGGGCGGCAAGGTCCTCGACATGATCTTCCGGGGCCTCAAGCGCTACGACCCCGAGACCGGCGAGGCGGTGAACGCCGTGGCCGAGTCGATCGAGACCGAGGACCAGCAGAACTTCACGGTCACCCTCAGGAAGGGCTGGAAGTTCGGCGACGGCACACCGGTCACGGCGAGCTCCTTCGTGGACGCCTGGAACTACGGCGCCCTGGTCACCAACAACCAGATCAACTCGTACTTCTTCCAGTACATCGAGGGCTACGACGAGGTCCACCCGGCGGACGAGGGCGCGAAGCCGACGGCCGAGACCATGTCCGGACTGAAGGCGCTGAGCGACTACGTCTTCACGGTGCGGCTCAGCCAGAAGTTCTCCCTGTGGCCCCAGACCCTCGGCTACAACGCCTACGCGCCGCTGCCCGAGTCCTTCTTCGAGGACCGCGAGGCATGGCTGGAGAAACCGGTCGGCAACGGCCCGTACAAGATCGACTCGTACTCCCGGGGCCAGGTCATGCGCCTGTCCCGGAACGAGGACTACAGCGGTACGGACAAGGCCCGGAACGAGGGCGTGGAACTGCGGGTCTACACCGACAGCAACACCGCCTACACCGACCTCCAGGCCGGCAACCTCGACATCGCCGACGACATCCCCGCCTCCCAGCTCAAGAACGCCGAACGGGACCTGGACGGCCGCTACGTCAACCAGCCCGCCGGCATCATCCAGACCCTGAGCTTCCCCCTCTACCGCAAGGAGTGGCAGGGCGAGGACGCGCGCAAGGTCCGCCAGGGCCTGTCCATGGCGATCGACCGGAAGTCGATCACCGAGCGGATCTACCACGGCACCCGCGTCCCGGCCACCGACCTCACCTCGCCCGTGCTCGGCCCCGACGGCGGCTACGCCGAAGGGCTGTGCGGACAGACCTGCGACTACGACCCCGAGCGGGCCAGGAGACTCATCGAGGAGGCGGGCGGACTGCCCGGCGGAAGCGTGACCCTCACCTCCAACGTGGACGCCGGCTCGCACCGCCAGTGGATGGACGCCGTCTGCAACAGCATCAAGAACGTCCTGGACGACCGCGGCGCCTGCCGGGTCAAGCCGGTGGGCACCTTCGCCGACTACCGCAAGGACGTCGTCGCCGAGGAGATGACCGGCATGTTCCGCACCGGCTGGCAGATGGACTACCCGCTGATCCAGAACTTCCTCCAGCCGCTGTACTACACGAACGCCTCCTCCAACGACTCCGGATACAGCAGCGAGAAGTTCGACGAGCTGCTCGACCGGGCCAACGCGGTCAACGGGAAGGAGGCGGTCGACCTCTTCCGGGAAGCGGAGAAGCTCCTGCTGCGGGACCTCCCGGCCGTCCCGCTGTGGTACCAGAACGGCACCGCCGGCTACTCCGACCGGGTGCGCGACGTCAAGCTCAACGCCTTCTCCGTCCCCGTCTTCACCGACATCGAGGTCGTCTGACGCCCCCTCCCGTCGGCGATCCGCCCGACGGGACCCGCCCGACGAGGAGGCACCCCAGTGGGGCGCTACGTCATCCGCCGACTGCTCCAGATGGTCCCGGTGTTCACCGGGACCACCCTCCTGATCTTCGTGATGGTCTACGCGCTGGGCGACCCGGTCGCCGGCCTCTTCGGCGACCGGGCCCCCGACCCGGCCACCGCCGCCCGGCTGCGCGCCGAGTTCCACCTCGACAAACCGCTGTGGCAGCAGTACCTGCTCTACCTCGGAAAGATCTTCGGCGGCGACTTCGGCACCGCCTTCAACGGCCGGCCCGTCGTCGACCTGATGGTCACCGCGCTTCCGGTCACCATGCGGCTGATGCTGGTCGCGATCGTCATCGAGATCGTGATCGGCATCCTGCTCGGGGTGGTGTGCGGGCTGCGCCGGGGCCGTGCCGTGGACACCTCGGTGCTGCTGCTGACCCTGGTGGTGATCTCCGTCCCGACCTTCGTCACCGGTGCCACCCTGCAGTTCCTGCTGGGCGTGAAGTGGCCGCTGACCAGCCCGGCCGTCAGCTCGCAGGCCACGTTCGGCGAACTGCTGCTGCCGGGCACGGTCCTGGCGCTGGTCTCGCTGGCCTACATCGCCCGGCTCACCCGCACCTCGGTCGCCGAGAACACCCGGGCCGACCACGTCCGCACGGCGCGGGCCAAGGGCCTGCCGGAGCGCCGGGTGGTCACCCACCACCTGCTGCGCAACTCGCTGATCCCGGTGATCACCTTCCTCGGCGCAGATGTCGGCAGCCTGATGGCCGGGGCCCTGGTCACCGAACGGATCTTCAACATCCAGGGCGTCGGCTACCAGCTCTACCAGGGCGTCCTGCGCCAGAACTCCCCGACAGTGGTCGGCTTCGTGACGATCCTCGTCCTCGTCTTCCTGCTGGCCAACCTGCTCGTGGACCTCCTCTACGCCGTGCTCGACCCGAGGATCCGGTATGCCTGAACCACGCTTCGGCCCGCTGCCCGACGGCCCGCCCGCGCCCGGCCCGCCCGCCGCCGGCGCGAGCGTCACCCTGAACCCGGGGGCCGCCGGGACCGACCCCGCCGCGGGCCGTCCGGCCGGGCACGGACCGGGCGGCCGCGGCGGCGGCCGGAGCGGACGGCGGCGGCCGCGGGGAGCGCACCGCAGGAAGGGGCGCCGGGGGGAGGCCCGCAGTCTGTGGTCGGACGCCTGGTACGACCTGCGCCGCAACCCGGTCTTCCTGGTCTCGGCCCTGTTGATCCTCTTCCTGGTGACCGTCTCCCTGTGGCCCGGTCTGCTCACCGACCGCGATCCCCTCTCGTGCGATCTGGGCAGATCGCTCGGCGGCCCCGTCCCGGGCCACTGGTTCGGGTTCGACGCCCAGGGCTGCGACGTCTACGCCCGCACCGTGTACGGCGCCCGCGCCTCCATCGCGGTCGCCGTGTGCGCCACGCTGGGGACCGCGCTCGTCGGCGGGACGCTGGGCGGTCTGGCCGGGTTCTTCGGCGGCTGGACGGACGGCCTCCTCTCCCGGCTCACCGACGTCTTCTTCGGCATCCCGATCGTCCTCGGCGGCCTGGTCTTCCTGGCCATGATCAAGGCCGCCGGGATCTGGCCGGTCGTCCTGGTGATCGTGCTGCTGGGCTGGCCGCAGGTGGCCAGGATCGCGCGCGGCTCGGTGGTCTCGGTCAAGGAGGCGGATTATGTGCAAGCCGCCCGGGCGCTGGGCGCCGGCAGCGGGCGGGTGCTGCTGCGCCACGTGCTGCCGAACGCCGTCGCGCCGGTGATCGTGGTCGCCACCATCGCGCTGGGCACCTACGTGGCGCTGGAGGCCACCCTGAGCTTCCTGGGCATCGGGCTCCAGCCGCCGACCGTCTCCTGGGGAGTGGCCATCTCCAACGCCTCCGACGGCATGCAGTTCCGCAACGCGCCCCACATCCTGCTCTATCCGGCCGCCGCGCTGAGCGTCACGGTGCTGGCGTTCATCATGCTCGGCGACGCCGTGCGCGACGCCCTCGATCCGAAGCTGCGCTGAGGGAGGCGTACGTGACCACCATCGACGAGACCGCCCCGGTCCCGGGGAGGGAAACCGGCGGCGGGGACGGCGGGCCGCTGCTGGAGGTCCGCGACCTGCACGTGGAGTTCGCGTCACGGGACGGCCTGGTGAGGGCGGTCAACGGGGTGGACTGCTCGGTGTCCGCCGGGGAGACGCTGGCGGTGCTGGGGGAGTCGGGGTCGGGGAAGTCGGTGACCGCGCAGGCGGTCATGGGGATCCTCGACATGCCGCCGGGCCGGATCTCCAGGGGGGAGGTCCTCTTCCGGGGACGGGACCTGCTGGGGATGACCGAGGACGAACGGCGCAGAATCCGCGGTTCCCGTATCTCGATGATCTTCCAGGACGCGTTGTCGGCGTTGAATCCGGTGTACAGCGTGGGTTTTCAGTTGGGGGAGATGTTCCGGGTCCATCGTGGGCTTTCGCGGAGGGAGGCGAAGGCGAAGGCGGTGGAGTTGATGGACCGGGTGCGGATTCCGGCGGCGCGGGCGCGGGTGAATGATTATCCGCATCAGTTCTCGGGGGGTATGCGGCAGCGGATCATGATTGCGATGGCGTTGGCGCTGGAGCCGGATCTGATCATCGCGGACGAGCCGACGACGGCGCTGGATGTGACGGTGCAGGCCCAGGTGATGGAGCTGCTGGCGGAGTTGCAGCGGGAGTATCACATGGGGTTGATCCTGATCACGCATGATCTGGGGGTGGTGGCGGATGTGGCGGACAAGATCGCGGTGATGTACGCGGGGCGGATCGTGGAGACGGCTCCGGTGCACGAGTTGTACGAGCGTCCGGCGCATCCGTATACGCGGGGTCTGCTGGATTCGATTCCGCGGCTGGATCACAAGGGGCGGGAGTTGTACGCGATTCAGGGGCTGCCGCCGAGTCTGACGAGCATTCCGTCCGGGTGTGCGTTCAATCCGCGGTGTCCGCGGGCGCGGGAGGTGTGCCGGGTGGATGTGCCGCCGTTGTACCGGGTGACCGAGTCGGACGGCACCGAGCTTGCCGGGCGCCGCAGTGCCTGCCACTTCTGGGAGGAGACCATCCATGGCTGAGATCAGGAAGAGTGACGAGGCCGTGGTGGAGGGCGCCTCCGCCGACCGTGCGCCGGACTCCGCCGTGGCGGGGGAGGCCGCGGTGGCGGGGGAGGCCGCGGTGGCCGCCGTCGGGAAGCCGGCCGGGCGGGGCGAGCCGGTTCTTGAGGTGCGGGGGTTGGTGAAGCATTTTCCTCTGACGCGGGGTGTGGTGTTCCGGCGTCAGGTGGGTGCGGTGCGGGCGGTGGATGATGTGTCGTTCGCGTTGTTCCAGGGGGAGACGCTGGGGATCGTCGGTGAGTCGGGGTGTGGCAAGTCGACGGTGGCGAAGTTGTTGATGGGGCTGGAGCGGCCGACGGCGGGGGAGATCCGGTACAAGGGTGAGGACATCACGCGGTTGTCGGGTCGGGCGTTGAAGGCGGTGCGGCGGAACATTCAGATGGTGTTCCAGGATCCGTATACGTCGTTGAATCCGCGGATGACGGTGGGGGATATCGTCGGGGAGCCGTTCGATATTCATCCGGAGGTGGCGCCGCGGGGGGATCGGCGGCGGCGGGTGCGGGAGCTGTTGGATGTGGTGGGGTTGAATCCGGAGTACATCAACCGGTATCCGCATCAGTTCTCGGGTGGGCAGCGGCAGCGGATCGGGATCGCGCGGGGGTTGGCGCTGAATCCTGAGGTGATCATCTGTGATGAGCCGGTCTCGGCGTTGGATGTGTCGGTGCAGGCGCAGGTGGTGAATCTGATGGAGCGGCTGCAGGAGGAGTTCGATCTGTCGTACATCTTCATCGCGCATGATCTGTCGATCGTGCGGCATATCTCGGATCGGGTGGGGGTGATGTATCTGGGGAAGATGGCGGAGGTCGGTACGGATGTGGAGATCTATGATCATCCGACGCATCCGTATACGCAGGCGTTGCTCTCGGCGGTGCCGCAGCCGGATCCGCGGGGGCGGGAGCGGCGGGAGCGGATCATTCTGTCGGGGGATGTGCCCTCGCCGGCGGATCCGCCGTCGGGGTGTCGTTTCCGTACCCGGTGCTGGAAGGCGCAGGAGCGGTGTGCGCAGGAGGTGCCGCTGCTGGCGGTGCCCGAGCGCTTCGCCGGCAGCGACTCCCCGGCCGCGCATCCCTCCGCCTGCCACTTCGCCGAGGAGAGGAACGCAGCGAGGGAGAACGCCGCGGAGGAGAACGCGGCGGTGGGCCCGTCCGCGCCGTAGGGCCCGGGACGCACCGCCGCGGCGGTGCGGCGGCACGCCCCGGTGCGGACGGAGCCCTCAGACCACGCCCAGCGACCGCTTGAGGAAGGCCACCTGGAGCAGCAGCAGGTTCTCCGCGACCTGTTCCTGCGGGGTCATGTGCGTCACCCCGGACAGCGGCAGCACCTCGTGCGGGCGGCCCGCGGCCAGCAGCGCCGAGGACAGCCGCAGGGTGTGGGCGGCCACCACGTTGTCGTCCGCCAGACCGTGCACGATCATCAGCGGCCGGTGGGTCTCGGCCGGTGCGGACAACCCCTCGTCGGTGACAAGGGAGTTGGCCGCGTACACCGCCGGCCGCTCGTCGGGCAGGCCCAGGTAGCGCTCGGTGTAGTGGGTGTCGTACAGCCGCCAGTCCGTCACGGGCGCGCCCGCCACGGCCGCGTGGAAGACGTCCGGGCGGCGCAGGACGGCCAGCGCCGCCAGATAGCCGCCGTAGGACCAGCCGCGGATGCCGACCCGGTCCAGGTCCAGCGGATGGCTCCCGGCGAGCGCGTGCAGCGCCTCGACCTGGTCCTCCAGGGTGACGCCGGCCAGGTCGCCGGCGACCGCCTTCTCCCAGCCGGGGGAGTGCCCGGGGGTGCCGCGGCCGTCCGCGACCACCACGGCGAACCCCTGGTCGGCGAACCACTGCGAGGTCAGGTACGCGTTGTGCGCGGCCACCACGCGCTGGCCGTGCGGTCCGCCGTAGGGGTCCATCAGCACCGGCAGCGGCCCGTCGCCGTCCCGGTGGCCGGCGGGCAGCAGCACGGCGGTGGGGATGCCCCGCGCGCCCGCCCGCAGCAGCCGGGGACGGGCGGTCAGCACCGGCTTCTCGGTGTGGGAGGCGAGGACCGCCAGCGGGGTGGGGGCGCCCTTGCCGCTCTCGGGCAGGCGCAGCGCCTCGACCAGCGCGCCCGGACGGTCCGGGACGGCGGTGGACAGCACCACCGTCTCGCCGCCGCGGACGGCGGAGGCGAGGTGCCCCGCGTCCTCCGGGACCCCGGACACCCCCGAGACCCGCTCCCAGCCGCCCTGGTCGCCGCTGCCGCGGAACCAGGCCCGGTACACGGCGATCTCGCCCACCGGGACGTCACCGGGGGCGTCCGGACCGGCGGAGGCGGAGAACAGCACGTCCTCCTCGCCGATGTCCAGCACGGCCCGCACGTGCAGCGCGGCGGAGGTGAGCGGGCGGTCCCCGACCAGCAGCACCCGGGCCCCGCCCTCGTCCGCGATCCGCACCAGCCGCCCGTCGGGCGTCCACGCGGGCACCCCGGGGAACAGCTCCAGCCACGCCGGGTCCTCGTCCGCGTGCAGCGGCGCGGTGCGGCCGGTGGCGGTGTCCACCGTCAGGTACAGCTGATCGCGCTGGTCCCGGGACTGGACGAGCAGCAGGGGCGGTCCGGCGGCGGACCAGTGGACGCGCGCCAGGTACGGGTAGCGGGCCCGGTCCCAGACCACCTCGGTACGGCCGGATGCCCCGGCGTCCGCGGTGCTCCCGGCGTTCGCGGTGTCCCCGAGGTCCAGCAGGTGGAGCGTCACCTCGGCGTTGGGCGTGCCGGCGGCCGGATAGGCGACCTCGGCGGGCTCGCTGCCCGGGTTGGCCGGGTCGGTGATCCACCAGCGCCGCACGGCCGAGTCGTCCACCCGGGCGGCCAGCAGCCGGGTGCCGTCGGGTGACCACCAGAAGCCGCGGAGGCGGTCCATCTCCTCGGCCGCGACGAACTCCGCCAGCCCCCAGGTCGTACGGCGGCCCGCCCCGGTCTCCTCGGGCTCCGCCAGCACCCGGTCGGCGCCGCCGTCCCGGAGGCCGTCCGGACCGTCCGGGCCGGTGACCCGCAACGCGCCGTCCACCACATAGGCGATCCGCCGTCCGTCGGGGGAGGGGCGGGGATCCACCACCGGGGTGGGCACGGGCAGTTCGCGTACGGCCCCGGTCCGCAGGTCGGCGGTGAACAGCCGCCCCGACAGGGCGAAGGCCGCCGTCTCCACCGCGGCGTCGGTCGCGTAGCCGACCACCCCGGCCGATCCCTCGCGGCTCCGCTCGCGCCGGGCGCGCTCCTCGGGCGAGAGCTCCTCGTCCGCCCCGCCGAGCAGCTCCGCCGGATCGGCCACCAGGCGCTCCCCGGCGGCTTCCGGACCACCGTCCGGGGTGAGGTCCAGCACCCACAGGCGGTTCGCCCGGTCGGTGCCGCCGGCGGAGCGGAGGAAGACGGCCCGGGAGCCGTCCGGCGCCACGGTGAACGCGCGCGGCGCGCCCAGGGTGAAGCGCTGCGTTCTGGCGTACTGGCGTGGAAACGACATGACCATGGGCCGAGCGTACGGTGTCCCGGTCACCGGCCACAGCGGGTGACGTGGCCAAGGTCACATGGCCGTGCGCCCCTCTTCTGCACCCGTGCACCGATCCGTGCCGTCTAACGGAAAGTTATGATCCGTTGCGCATGGTTCGCGACGGGGTATGCACTTCCTGGCACTTCCTGTCGCACGCCTGTCGCAATGAGTCCTGTCCCGTTCGACCTCGCGCTCCCTTGGAGGTGAACCGCCGTGGCCCTCTCGATCTCGGCGGTGGTGCTGCTGGCGATCATCGTCTTCCTGCTGATCAAGAAGTCCGGACTGAAGACGGGGCACGCCCTGGTCTGCATGCTCCTGGGCTTCTACCTGGCCAGCTCGACGGTCGCCCCCACCATCAGTGAGCTGACCTCCAACGTCGCCGGCATGATCGGAAGTATCAAGTTCTGACGGCCGGGACGTAGGCTCGCCCCATGACCGAGCTTCCCGCCCGCCGTCTGATGCTGGTCCACGCGCACCCCGACGACGAGTCGATCACCAACGGGGTCACCATGGCGCGGTACGCCGCCGAGGGTGCGCTGGTCACCCTGGTGACCTGCACGCTGGGCGAGGAGGGTGAGGTCATCCCGCCCGCGCTGGCGCACCTGGCCGCGGACCGCGAGGACACCCTGGGCCCGCACCGGATCGGTGAACTGCGGCACGCCCTGCGCGAGCTGGGCGTGCTGGACCACCGCTTCCTGGGCGGTCCGGGACGCTACCGGGACTCGGGGATGTTCGGCACCGAGGCCAACGGGCGTCCGGGCTGCTTCTGGCGGGCGGACGTCGACGAGGCGGCCTCCCACCTCGTCGAGGAGATCCGCGAGGTGCGCCCCCAGGTGCTGGTCACCTACGACCCGGACGGGGGATACGGCCACCCCGACCACATCCAGGCCCACCGGGTGGCGACGCGCGCGGTGGAGCTGGCGGCCGACCCCGCCCACCGGGGCGGCGGACGGGGCGGGCCGCACCGGGTCGCGCGGGTCTACTGGAGCTGCGCGGCGCGTTCGGTCGTCGAGGCGGGCTTCGCCCGGCTGCGCGAATCCGGCGGCGGTCCCTTCCCGGAGCTCGCCCCGGCGGACGACGTACCGGGCGTGGTGGACGACGCCGAGGTGGCCGTCGTCATCGAGGGCACCGCGGCCGAGGCCGCGGCCAAGGCCGCGGCGATGCGCGCCCACGCCACCCAGATCGTGGTGGCCGACGCGCCGTCAGGACCGGCCGTCTCCTTCGCGCTCTCCAACCGGCTGAGCCAACCGCTGCTGCACACCGAGCACTTCAGGGCGGCCGACGGCCGCGTTCCGGACGTGCCGCTGCGCGACCTGTTCGCGGGGCTGCCGGCGGCGGACGGCGGGAGCGCCGGGTGAACGCCAGAGGGGCGCGGATCGCCGCGTACGCCGTACTGGCCGTGCTGGGCGCGCTGGTGGCCGTCGCGGGCGCGCTCGTCCAGGCGGGCTGGTTCCCGCTGGGGCTGCTGCTGGCGCTCGGCGGGGCCGTGGGGCTTTTCCACGGCGGCGCGCGGCTCACCGGTACGAAGATCGGCGCGGCGGCCCCGGCGGGTGCCTGGATGCTCACCGTGCTGCTGCTGACCTCCTCCCGCCCGGAGGGGGACTTCCTCTTCGGCACCGGGCTGGGCAACTACCTGTTCCTGCTGGGCGGGATGTTCGCCGCTGTGATGTCCGCCACGCTCGCGCCGTCCGAACGGTCGCTCCAGGGCGGGCCGTCCGCCCCGGCCGGTCCCCGGAGGTGACGCGGCGGCCGGCCCGGTCCGCCGTGCTCGCCGCGGGGCCGGCAGCCGGCCGCCGGACGGTGCCGGCCCCGCCGGGCGGTGACGCCGGCCCGCGCCCCGCGCCGGTCTCACCGGGACGGTGATTCGGTACTCCCGGGACCCGCGGCGGCGGTCACCAGTAAGGTGGAGCGCGCCGGCGAGCCGCCCGCACAAGCCGATCGAAACCGAGGCGGGCGGCGAATCCAACCGGGAGATCCTGCATTGAGCCGTGAAACTGACAGCCCGTCCTCCGGTCCCCAGGCCGGAGGCGGCACCGCGTACCCGTCGGGAACCGAGCCGTACGGCACGCCGACCGGCGGCGCGACGGGTGAGTCCGCCGGGCGGGCCGCCGCGCAGCCGGGCGAGCCGAAGACCGAGACCACGCTGACCACCCGCATCCGCATCAACATCCCCGGTTCCCGGCCCATCCCCCCGGTCGTCGTGCGCAAGCCCGTCGCCGAGGCGGGCGGAACGGGGGAGGGGGCCGGCCCCGGTGGGCAGGCGCCCGGCGACCGGCCGGAGGGCCGGGACGCCGCGGGCGGCGCGGCGCGGACTCCCGCCGGGGGCACCCCGGCGGTGGCCCCGGGCGGGCCGGGCGGCGCTCCGGGCAAGGGCCGGCCGACCAGCTCCTGGTTCGCCCCGCGCAAGCCCGTGGCCGACGGCCCGCAGGGTGCCGCGCCCGACGTTCCGCGGGGCGCCGTCCCCGGCACCCCGGCCGCGCCCCCGCGGCAGCGCACCGACACCCCGCCGCACGGTTTCGCCGCGGAGCCACCGGAATCCGGCGGCCCCCTCGGCATCGGCGGCGCGAACGGCTTCCCGCCGCCGACCTCGGTCGGCACCCCGCCGCACGGTTTCCCCGCCGCCTCCCCGCCGGGGCCGTCGGCCACCGCACCGGGCCCCTTCCCCGACGACGGACCCGGCGGACCGACCACCTCGGCCACCGGTGAGACCCTGCTGCCGCCCGGGTTCCAGCAGACCCACGGCGGCCCGCCGCCCGCCCCGGCGCACAACGGCACGCGGCCGGGCCCGGACACCGGGCCGCAGCCCGCCGTGGACGGCGCCTCCGCCGTGCCCGGGCCCCCGCGGATCGGGGGGCCGACGCTCGACCTCGGCGGCCCCGCCTCCGCCTCCGCCTCCGCCGACGGCGAGCGGGTCTCGGGCGACACCCTGGTCGGCAGCATCCCCCGGGTGCCGCCGGCCGGCGGCGACGGCCGGTTCCGGGACGGGGAGGACGACAGGGGGGACGGCGGGGAGAACGGGACGGACCCCGCCCGGCACGCCGGCCCCGCGGCGCCGCCGCCCGCCCCGGCCCCCGCCAGGCGTGGCCGCTCCAAGCAGGTTCTGGTCGGCTTCGCCGCCTTCGGTCTGCTCGGTGTCGCGGTCGCGTACGGCGCCGGTCTGCTGCTCGACCACGCCGAGGTACCGAACGGCACCACCGTGCTCGGTGTGGAGATCGGCGGCATCAGCCGGGAGGAGGCGGTGGACAGGCTCGACGCCGCCCTCGGGAAGCGCGCGGCCACGCCGCTGGTCCTCCAGGTCGAGGGCGGCGAGGAGACACTCAAGCCCAGCGTCGCGGGCCTGTCGTTCGACACCGAGACCACCGTGCGCCAGGCATCCGGACAGGACTACAACCCCGTCTCCGTCATCGGCTCGCTCCTGGGCGGCGCCCGCCACGCCGAACCGGTCTTCAAGGTGGACGAGGAGAAGCTCACCGCGGCCCTGGAGGACCTGACCCGTGGGGTGACGAACGGCGGGGCGCGGGAGGGCACGGTCGAGTTCGTCGACGGCAAGGCCGTCGGAAAACCCGGCGAGCCGTACCAGCAGGTCGACCTCGACAAGGGCGCCGACCTGCTGGAGAAGGCCTACCGGGAGCAGGTCGCCACCGGCGGGAAGCCCGCCGTCGCCCTGCCGGTCTCCGTCCGGCAGCCCGAAATCGGCCAGGAGGAGATCGACCGGGCGATCCGGGAGTTCGGCGAGCCGGCGATGTCCGGTTTGGCCACCGTCAGGGCGGGCGACCGGTCGATCTCGTTCAGCCCCACCGGGACGCTGCCGACGTTCCTGTCCATGAAGCCGGTCGACGGCAAGCTCGTGGACAGCTACGACCTGAAGGTCCTGGAGAAGCTGTACGGGAGCACCTTCGACGGCGTCCTGATCACCCGCGGCGACGGCTCGAAGACCCCGGTCACCCCCCAGGACGTCGCGGGCGCGCTGCGCGAGGCGCTCCGGGAGACCGGAGAGGACAAGCGGGTCGGTGTCATCGAGCTCGATCCGCAGTAGCGGTTCCGTCCGCCCCGGCCGTCCGGCGGTCCCGGGAGAGCCCCGGGAAACCGGCCCGTGCCCCGCTCAGTTGAGCCGGGCACGGGCCGCCCGCGCCTGACGGCGGACGGCCTCGGCGGCGTTCGGCTCCATCGCCGCCACCGCCTCCGCGTAGCTCTCCAGCTCCCGGGCGCCGCCGGTGAAGTCGCCCCGCTCGACCAGCAGCCGCGCCCGTTCGTAACGGAGCCGGGCCGGGTGGTGGGGCAGCAGGAGCGACAGCTCCACCGCCCACAGCTGGACGTCCGTGTGCTCGGGCCGGGCGGCCGCCCAGGCACGGATGTTGTTCAGCACCCGCAGGGTGATCTCCAGCGGACCGGCGGGCCGCAGCATCGCCTCCGACAGCGTGGCGCCCGACGACCCGGCCACCAGCAGCTCCACATCCGTCTCGTCCAGCAGCAGGCCGCCGGAGAAGGGGTCGGCGAGGACGTGGTCGCCGTCCGGGTCCCCGAAGCCGACCACGAAGTGTCCCGGCAGCGCGACCCCGTACACCGGTGCCCCGGCCCGGCGCGCGACCTCCAGCCACACCACCGACAGCAGGATCGGCAGCCCCCGCCGTCGCCTGAGCACCTTGTCGAGCAGGGAGGAGTCCAGCCGGCGGTAGTCGTCCGGGGTGCCGTGGAAGCCGTGCTTCTCGCCGAGCAGGACGGCCAGCGCGCGCGCCCAGCCGCGCGGGTCGCGGTCGGCCCCGTACGGCAGCAGCCCCGCCAGCCGGTCCAGCTCGATCTGGGCCTCGTCGATGTGCCGGTCGATGCGCCGGCCGAGGTGCTCGTCGTTCTCCCCGCGCTCCCCGCCGAGGGCGGGATCGGCCTCGGCGCCGATGAGGAGGCACAGCAGCGCCAGGTCGGGCCGCCCGGCCCGGGCGGCCGCCGTGAAGCGCTCCCGCACCGTGCCGCCGTTCTCGCCGTTGTCACCGTCACCGCTCCGCATGCAACACTCCGTACCCGTTCTCGGCCCGTTCTCAGCCCCGGGGCGCCCGGCGGTAGTGATAACCGTGGTGGTCCGTGAAGCCCAGCCGGTCGTACAGCGCCGTCGCGGCCGTGTTGTCCGGCTCGACCTGGAGGTACGCCGCCGAGGCGCCCTCCGCCAGCGCCGCGCGGGCCAGTTCGGCCATCACCGCCGTCGCCAGCCCCGCGCGCCGCCGCGCCGGGGCCACCTCGACGGCGGCGAACCCGGCCCACCGGCCGTCCACCACGCACCGTCCCACGGCGTCCGGCGTGCCGTCCCCGCCCGGCACGGCGGCGAACCACACCGACGGGCCGCCGGACAGCACCTTCAGCGCGTCCCGGGCCGAACCGGCCGACGAGGCGCGGCGGTACGCGCCCAGCCACGCCTCGTCCGGCCGCCGTGCCAGCCGCACCCGCGCGTCCGGCGCGCGGTCGGCCAGCGGCGCGAGCGCGGCGGTGCGCAGGACGGCGAACCGCTCGGCCGTCCAGCCGCGCCGCTCCAGTTCGGCGGCCAGCAGCTCGTCGCTGTCGCCGCCGCCGGTGGTCACCTGGACCAGGACGGGCAGCCCCCGCTCGCCGTACCAGCGGCCGGCCCGTGCCAGCGCCTCGTCCAGCGGCACGCCGGGGTCACCGAGCGGGAGGACGGAGTTGGCGCGGCTGGTGAAGCCGCCGGCGGCGCGGAGCGTCCAGCCGCCCAGGGGGGCGGTCTCGGCCGCCGGCCAGCCGCGCGCCGCCACCTCCGTCAGCTCCCGCACGCCCGCCGCCGGACCCCGGCGGCGGGCGGGCGTGGCGGGCACGACCTTGCCCGCCACCAGGGACGACTCCGCCACGCGTACGCTCTGGCCGCCGCGCCGGGTGATCGAGAGCACACCGTCTGTCCACGATGTGAGAACACCGACCGTGTCGGTGAACGAACCAGCGGGGTCCCCGGGAGCGGTCAGACTGCGTACCGAGACACGTTTCCCCACGTCAGCGGCGCTGATACGGATGCTGAGGCGTCCGCCCACGGTGAACTCCACGGTCCTGACCACCCCTCCTGTTCGTCTCATGCCCGGGAACGGAGATACTAGAGGCGGGCATCGACGACGCCGCGCTCCCGCGCGCTATCGCGGCTCAGCCAGAACCGGACCGGCTGCCGCGCCCTACCGAGGAGGAACGACAGCGTGACCTACGTCATCGCGCAGCCTTGTGTCGACCTGAAGGACAAGGCATGTATCGAGGAGTGCCCCGTCGACTGCATCTACGAGGGCCAGCGGTCCTTGTACATCCACCCGGACGAATGCGTCGACTGCGGAGCCTGTGAGCCGGTCTGCCCGGTCGAGGCCATCTTCTACGAGGACGACACCCCGGAGGAGTGGAAGGACTACTACAAGGCGAACGTCGAGTTCTTCGACGAGCTGGGCTCGCCCGGTGGTGCCAGCAAGCTCGGCCTGATCGAGCGCGACCACCCCCTCATCGCCGCGCTCCCGCCGCAGGAACACGACGAGTGAGCCGTCCGCGGCCCCAGCGCTGACCCCGGTCCCGCACGGCCCCGCAGGCCGCGCGGGACCGGGGTTTTCCCGGAGAGAACCGGAAAGAGAGCGAACCACGTGCCACCCCTGTCCGCCCGTCTGCCGGTCTTCCCGTGGGACCGGCTGGAGCCGTACAAGAAGACCGCCGCTGGGCATCCGGACGGCATCGTGGACCTGTCCGTGGGCACCCCGGTCGACCCGGTGCCCGAGGTGGTCCGCGCCGCGCTCGCCGCCGCCGCCGACAGCCCCGGCTATCCGACGGTGTGGGGCACCGCCGAGCTGCGGGACGCGATCACCGGCTGGTGCGCGCGGCGGCTGGGCGCCCGCGGACTGGCCCACACCCATGTGCTGCCGGTCGTCGGCTCCAAGGAGCTGGTGGCCTGGCTGCCGATCCAGCTCGGCCTGGGCCCCGGGGACAAGGTGGCGTACCCCCGGCTGGCGTACCCGACGTACGAGGTGGGGGCGCGGCTGGCCGGCGCCGAGCCGGTGGTCTACGACGAGCCGCGCGAGGTGGACCCCCGCGGTCTGCGGCTGCTGTGGCTGAACTCCCCCTCCAACCCCACCGGCCGGGTGCTGCCGAAGGAGGAGCTGACGGCCACCGTCGCCTGGGCGCGCGAGCACGGGGTGCTGGTCCTCAGCGACGAGTGCTACCTGGAACTGGGCTGGGAGGCCGATCCGGTCTCCGTCCTCCACCCGGACGTGTGCGGCGGGAGCCACGAGGGGATCGTGGCCGTCCACTCGCTGTCCAAGCGCTCCAACCTGGCCGGCTACCGCGCCGCGTTCCTGGCCGGGGACGAGGGGGTGCTCGCCGAGCTGCTGCGCGTCCGCAAGCACGGCGGGATGATGGTGCCCGCCCCGGTGCAGGCCGCCACGGTGGCGGCGCTGGGCGACGACGCGCACGTGCTGGAGCAGCGGGGGCGCTACGCGGCGCGGCGTACGGCGCTGCGCGGCGCCCTGGAGGCGAACGGCTTCCGGATCGAGCACAGTGAGGCGTCGCTGTACCTGTGGGCGACGCGGGACGAGCCCTGCTGGGACACCGTGGCCGCGCTGGCCCGGCGCGGTGTGCTGGTGGCGCCCGGCGACTTCTACGGCCCGGCGGGCGGGCGGTTCGTACGGGTGGCCCTCACGGCCACGGACGAGCGGGTCGGGGAGGCCGTACGGCGCCTCACGGCGTGACGGACCCGGACCCCGGACCCGGGCTCCGGGAGACCGGTCCGGCCGGGGGCGGGAACCGTACCGCGGGGGCCCGGGAACCGGTCGGCGCCGGCCCCGGACCCCCGCGGGGTGTGTACCTCCGGGCGTCAGCCCAGCGGCAGCCCCTTGCCGGTCAGCCCCTGGGCCGGCAGGGTGCCGACGCCGGGCACCGGGCCCTTGCCCTTGGCCACCGGGCCCTTGACGGTCGTTCCGGTGGCGGCGGGCTTGGCGGCCTCACCGGCGATGACGCCGGCGGAGCGCACCGTCCGGTCGGCGGTCTGCTGCGCGGCCGGCACGGTGGCCCGGCCCGTGGCGCCGACGGTCCGGCTCGCCGCGGGCACGGCCTTCCTGACGGTGTTGCTGCCGGTGGCGGCCGCCTTGTCGCCGGCGCTCCGCGAGGTGTAGTCGACGGTCTTGCCCAGGTTCGCGCCGTCCGTCTTGCTCAGCGCGCCCAGGCCCTTGGCGGGCGAGGCGAGGTCGGCGGCGCTCGCGGAGCCGGCCGCGCCGACCGTGGCCGCGGCACCCGCCGCGACCAGCAGCGCGGTCCGTGCGATCCGGCGCGAGAGGGGGAGGGACATGTTGCTCCTTCGACGAAGGGAAGAGGCTTCCTGCGGGGGAATTCCTCCGGACCGGCGCGTCCGGAAAGACGCGGTACGGGTCCTTCGGGGCGATGCCCCCGGATCGCTGTGCCTATCGCGTGAAGCGTCCCGGAAGTTGCGGTCGCCCGGGTAAAGGATTGGTAATGCGGCGCATTGCCGGGTCGAACGGGAAGCGGGTTTCCGGGCGGGCGTGAATGCCGCCGGGAAAACGCCGGGACCCCGTGCCGCCAAGGGGCGCGACGGGCGCGCGGGGTCCCGCGGGCATGGCCGCGCGGGCCCGTCGGCGGGCGGGCCGGTTACCCCGGGGGAGTGAATCCGTATTCCGTTGTGCGAAGGCCGCCGGAACTACCGGGTGGTGGCGATGACGACTTCCGAACGGGAGGCGCCCCGGGTCGTGCGCCAGCCTTCGCCCGCCCTTTCGGCCTCCCAGACGCGGTTTCCGTAGGACACCCTTTCGATTCCCAGCTCAAGGGAATGGGCCACGGCCCAGTGCGCCACCTCCCAGCCGCGGCGCCCGGCGTCCGTCCCCGATCCGCGCCCCTCGCCCTGGACGGGGACCGAGACGACCGGGCCGGGCGCGCTGCGGCCGCCTCCGCCGCTGCCGCCGAGCGCGGCCGGGTCCGGCAGGACGTCCCGGCCGAACTCGCGGGCCAGCTTCTCCCGCACCCGCACCGGGTCGCCCGCGGCGCTGCCGGACGCGCTCCCGGACGCGCTGCCGGGGACACAGGTGAGCGCGGCGGCCCGGCGACCGGTGAGCGCGGCGGTGAGCAGCGCGGCCTCGGGCTCGTGCTTGGCGTAGGCGTCGGGGAAGCCGCTGCGCTGCACCCGCTGCGCGGCGACGGTCAGCGGCAGCCGGGAGTAGCCGGGGACCTCCACCAGGTGGTCGTAGAACTTCCCGGCGGCGTACACCGGGTCCATGATCTGCTCCGGGGTCCCCCAGCCCTGGGAGGGGCGCTGCTGGAACAGGCCCACGGAGTCCCGGTCGCCGTAGTCGATGTTGCGCAGCGCAGACTCCTGCATGGCCGTGGCCAGCGCGATGGTGACCGCCCGCTCCGGCAGCCCCCGGGCGGAGGCGACGGCCTGGATGGTCGCCGCGTTGGCGGCCTGCTGCGGCTCGATCTCGTACGGTTCGCCGCCCCGGGCGGCCGTCACCGTGCAGCGCGCGGGGCCGGGCCCGCCGGGGTCGTGGCGTACGGCCAGGTACCCGACGAGCCCGAGCAGTACGACACACGCGGCGGCCGGCCGCAGCAGTCGCCGCCCACGGCGCGGTGTTGGTGCTCGCTCGGACACGCGGACAAAGGTACCGGTTGGTAGCCCGCCGGTGGCCGGGTCGTGCGAATCCGGTGTACTCCGGTGTACACGGACCGGTCGGGCGGGCGGAGCGGCGGCGGGTAGGGTCGGCGCCATGGAGCGAGTTCCCGCCGCACCCGGCACGTCCCCCGGCCCGTCCGCCCTCCCGCCCCCCGCGCTCGACCTGACGCTGGACGCGGCGCGGCTGACCGCGCGGCTCGTCGACGTCCCCTCGGTCAGCGGCGGCGAGAAGGAGCTCGCGGACGCGATCGAGACCGCGCTGCGCGCCCTGCCCCATCTGCGGGTGGACCGCCACGGCAACAACGTCGTCGCCCGCACCGCGCTCGGCCGGGCCGAACGCGTCGTGCTCGCCGGGCACATCGACACCGTGCCGATCGCGGACAACGTCCCCTCCCGGCTCGTCGACGGCGAGCTGTGGGGGTGCGGCACCTCCGACATGAAGGCCGGGGTCGCCGTCCAGCTGCGCATCGCCGCCACCGTCCCGGCCCCCAACCGCGACCTGACCTTCGTCTTCTACGACAACGAGGAGGTCGAGGCACACCGCAACGGCCTCGGCCACCTGGCCCGGGACCGCCCCGACTGGCTGGCGGGGGACTTCGCGGTGCTGCTGGAGCCCTCCGACGGGCAGGTCGAGGGCGGCTGCCAGGGCACGCTCCGGGTCAAGCTGCGCACCGCCGGGCAGCGTGCGCACTCCGCGCGGAGCTGGCGGGGCGAGAACGCGGTCCACGCCGCCGCGCCGATCCTCGCCCGGCTGGCCGCGTACGAGCCCAGGCGCCCGGTGATCGACGGGCTGGAGTTCCGCGAGGGGCTCAACGCCGTGGGGATCACCGGCGGGGTCGCCGGCAACGTCATCCCCGACGAGTGCACCGTCACCGTCAACTACCGCTACGCGCCCGACCGCACCGAGGCGGAGGCGCTGGAGCACGTCCGGGAGGTGTTCGCGGACTGCCCGGTGGCCGAACTGGTGGTGGACGACAGCTCCGGCCCGGCGCTGCCCGGTCTGTCGCATCCGGCCGCCGCGGCCTTCCTGGCGGCGGTGGGCGGCGAGGCGCGGCCGAAGTTCGGCTGGACCGACGTCTCCCGGTTCAGCGCGCTGGGCGTGCCCGCGGTCAACTACGGCCCCGGCGACCCGAATCTGGCCCACCGGCGCGACGAGCGCGTGGCGACCGGGGCGGTCCTGCGCTGCGAGGAGCGGCTGCGCGCCTGGCTGACCTCCTGATCCGCCGGGTATCCGGTGGTGCGTGCCCCGGTACCGGGGCGGTCGCCGGGATGTCCGGGCGAGTTCCGTCCGGCGTCATCCGGACCTGCGTACCCTGGCGGCCTGCTGCCGGACGGCACACGGGACGTGCGGGACGGCCGGGGCATGCGGGACACACGGTGAACACGGAGGAGAGGAGCCACCCATGAACGGTGCGGACGAGACGGGCCGGCCGCGGGAGCAGCGGGGCGGCCCGGTGGTGCGCCGCCGCGGCCAGATCCAGCCCAGCACCACCGACCAGCGGCTGCTGGACACCGCGGGCCCCTCGGACTGGGTGCACCAGGACCCCTGGCGGGTCATGCGCATCCAGTCGGAGTTCGTGGAGGGCTTCGGCACCCTCGCCGAACTCGGGCCCGCCATCAGCGTCTTCGGTTCGGCGCGCACCCCCCGGGAGTCGCCCGAGTACGAGGCCGGGGTGAGAATCGGCCGGGCGCTGGCGGAGGCCGGGTTCACGGTGATCACGGGCGGCGGTCCCGGAGCCATGGAGGCGGCCAACCGGGGCGCGAACGAGGCGGGCGGCGTCTCGGTCGGCCTGGGCATCGAACTCCCCTTCGAGCAGGGGCTGAACGAGTACGTCGACATAGGCGTCAACTTCCGCTACTTCTTCGTGCGGAAGATGATGTTCGTCAAGTACGCCAGCGGCTTCGTCGTCCTGCCGGGCGGCATGGGCACGCTGGACGAGCTGTTCGAGGCCATCACCCTGGTCCAGACCCGGAAGGTCACCCGCTTCCCGATCGTGCTGTTCGGCACGGAGTACTGGCGGGGACTGGTGGACTGGCTGCGCGACACCCTCGTCGCGGGCGGGAAGGCCGGCCCGCAGGATCTGGAGCTGTTCCATGTGACCGACGACGTGGACGAGACGATCGCGCTGGTCACCAAGGAGATCTCCACCCCCGACCGGCCGGCGGAGCACGGTCTTCCGAAGGAACCCTCCTGACGGTCGCCGGCCCGCCGCGGTCAGGCCAGACCGCGGCGGGCCACGGCCGGCGGGCGCCGTCCCGCGAGTGAGGCGACCATGTCGAGCACCTGCCGGGTCTCGGCGACCTCGTGGACGCGGTAGACGCGGGCGCCCAGCCACGCCGAGACCGCCGTCGTGGCCAGGGTGCCGGTCAGCCGCTCCTGGACCGGCCGGTCCAGGGTCTCCCCGACGAAGTCCTTGTTCGACAGCGACACCAGCACCGGCCACCCGGTCTCCACCATCTCGGCCAGCCGCCGGGTGACCTCCAGGGAGTGCCGGGTGTTCTTGCCGAAGTCGTGGCCGGGGTCGATCAGGACCGCGTCCCGCCGCACCCCCAGCCCGACGGCGCGCTCGGCCAGGGCCAGGGTGGTCCGCAGCACATCGGCCATGACGTCGTCGTACGCCGCCCGGTGCGGCCGGGTGCGGGGCGCCGCGCCGCCGGTGTGCGTGCAGACCAGCCCGGCGCCGTACCGCGCCGCCACCCCGGCCAGCTTCGGGTCCACCCCGCCCCAGGCGTCGTTGAGCAGGTCCGCGCCCGCCTCGCAGACCGCCTCGCCGACCTCGTGCCGCCAGGTGTCCACGCTGATCACCACGTCCGGGTGGCGCCGCCGCACCTCGGCCACGAAGCCGGCCGTGCGCCGCACCTCCTCGGCGACCGTCACCTCCTCGCCGGGACCGGCCTTCACCCCTCCTATGTCGACGATGGCGGCGCCCTCCGCCACCGCCTGTCCGACCCGGTCCAGTGCCGGTCCGTCGAGGAAGGTGGCACCCCGGTCGTAGAAGGAGTCCGGCGTCCGGTTGACGATGGCCATGACCACCGTCTCGTGCTCGCCGAACTCCTGCCGTCCCAGCCGCAGCATGCGCCGTCCTCTCCACGCGGCTCCCCGTGGCGGTGGGGAGCCGCCGCACAGATCTTCCTCCGCCGACCCTAGCCGCCGGTGTCCCGTGGCACGATCACAGGAGGCACCGGAGACAGGAGAGCCGGTGCCCGCCGCCGGCGGGACGGCTCCGGGGAGATTGCGGGGAGATGGCGTGTTCTGGTTTCTGCTGATCGCGTTGGTCGTGGTGGTCGCCGCGGTCGCGCTGGTCGTGGTGGGCGGGGGGGACGGGCCGGACCGCACCGCGACGGCCGGGCTCGCCGACGCCCCGCCGGACCGTACCGAGGCATGGCTGCCGCCCGACCGCCCGGTGGGCCGCGCGGACCTGGAGGCACTGCGGCTGCCGGTGGCGGTCCGGGGCTACCGCATGGCGGAGGTGGACGACGTCCTCGACCGCCTCGGCGCGGAACTGGCCGAGCGCGACGCCCGGATCGCCGAGCTGGAGGCGTCCCTGGCAGGCGCGCAGGCGGCGGCCCTGGGCGGCCCCGAACTGTTCCGCGGGCCCGGGGACGGAGCCGGCGGCGCGCCCGGGGAGGCCCGGTGACCGGGGGCGGGGCACTGCCCGGACCGGACGGCAGGCCGCGCTGTCCGTGGAGTCTGACGGCCGAGGACTACACCGCCTACCACGACACCGAGTGGGGCCGTCCGGTGCACGGCGACGACGCGCTGTTCGAGCGGCTGTGCCTGGAGGCGTTCCAGTCCGGGCTGTCCTGGCTGACGATCCTCCGCCGCCGCGAGGGCTTCCGGGCGGCGTTCGCGGGCTTCCGGATCGCCGCGGTGGCGGAGTTCACCGAGGCCGACCGGGAGCGGCTGCTCGCCGATCCGGGCATCGTCCGCAACCGCGCCAAGATCGACGCGGTCCTCGCCAACGCCCGGATCGCGGCCGGGTGGGCGCCGGGGGAGCTGGAGGAACTGGTCTGGTCCCACGCCCCCGACCCGGCCGGGCGCCCGGTCCCGCGCACCCTCGCCGACGTACCCGCCGTCACCCCGGAGTCCACGGCGCTGGCCGGGGCCCTGAAGAAGCGCGGCTTCCGCTTCACCGGACCCACCACGGCCTACGCCCTGATGCAGGCGTGCGGCCTGGTGGACGACCATCTGGCGGACTGCTGCGCCCGCGCCCCGCGGACGGTGCCCTGACCGGGCCGGCGGCCCCCGGCCCGGACGGGGCGCCGCCGCCCGCGGGGTGCGCGACGGTGTCAGTGACCGCGGAAGACGGGCTCGGCCCTGTTCACGAACGCCTCCACCGCCGCCCGGTGGTCCTCCGTGGCGCCGGTGCGGATCTGGAGTCCGGCCTCCTTCTCCAGGGTCTCGGCCAGTGAGTGGGAGGAGCCGTAGGCCAGGGCCTCCTTGAGCGCGGCGTAGGCGGCCGTCGGCCCCTGGGCGAACCGGCGGGCGACGGCCTCGGCCTCGGCCGCCAGGTCGCCGGCCGGGACGACCCGGTTGGCGACGCCCAGTTCCAGCGCCTCCCGGGCGGTCACCCGGCGCGGGAGGAACAGCAGGTCGGCGGCGCGGGCCGGGCCGACCAGCCGCGGCAGGGTCCAGGACACCCCGGAGTCGGCGGCGAGCCCCACCCCGGCGAAGGCGGTGTCGAAGGAGGCGGTGTCCGCGACGACGCGGTAGTCGGCGGCGAAGGCGAACCCGGCCCCGGCCCCGGCCGCCACCCCGTTGACGCCCGCCACCACCGGCTTGGGCATCCCGGCGATGGCCAGGGTGATCGGGACGTAGTGGTCCCGCACGGTGTCCATGGCCGCGCCGCCCGCCCGCCGCAGCCTCCCGGCGTGTTCCCGCAGGTCCTGGCCGACGCAGAAGGCCCGGCCGCGGCCGGTCAGCAGCACCGCGCGCACGGCGGAGTCCCCGGCCGCCCGCCGCAGGGCGGCCAGCAGCGCCTCCTTGAGCGCGGTGTCGAGGGCGTTCAGGGTCTCGGGGCGGTCGAGGACGATGGTCGCGAGGCCCGCGGACACTTCGTAGCCGACGCCGCCCGGTGTGCCGTCCGGGCCGCTGTCCGGTGTGTTGTCCGGTGTGCTGTCTGGGGTGTCTGCCATGCGGGCCAGCATCGCAAGGATCACCGGAGGCCGATATATCCCCCGCACCGTGCGGCGCGTCAAACAAATCCATGGCGAAAAACGGAGAGAAGCGACACGGAGGAGTGCGCTGTATCGCGGCTTGATCGCCGAATTGGGTGGTTTTGTGTGAGCGCGTTGCGCAAGGGATACCGACCGATGTTGGTCATGCGGTCATGTGATGCGGGATAATGAACGGGAAGCAATGTGTTCGACGCCGGTGACACCTGGGTTGCCGGCTGAGATCAGCTGGTTTCAGGAAGGGGAACGAGCATGGCGGCCATGAAGCCGCGGACGGGCGATGGCCCGCTCGAGGTGACCAAGGAGGGGCGGGGCATCATCATGCGCGTTCCGCTCGAAGGCGGTGGACGACTCGTCGTCGAGCTCACCCCTGACGAGGCGGATGCACTCGGCGAAGCCCTGAAGAAGGCCTGCGGCTGAGGAGTCACCGGCACCCGCATTCCGCCGCCACCTTATGCCGTCACCGCCCCCGGAGAGCGTTCCGCTCCGGGGGCGGTGGTGTGTCCGGTGCCGCTCCCGGGACGGGCGGCGCCGCGGGGCTCCGTGCTTTCCCGGAGCCGGGAGGCGCGGGGTTCCGGGGCCGTCCGCGGGCTCAGCCCTCCCGCTTCACCGCGCACAGCAGCCCGTCGCCCACCGGCAGCAGCGACGGCAGCAGCGCGGGGCTGTCCCGGACCGTGCGCAGCAGCTCGCGCAGCCGGAGTACCTCGGCGGGCTGGGCGGCGGAGTCGACGGTGCGGCCGTCGGCGAAGACGCCCTCGAAGCAGACCAGCCCGCCGGGGCGCAGCAGGCGCAGCGACTCCTCCAGGTACTCCAGGCTCTCCAGCCGGTCGCCGTCGCAGAACACCAGGTCGTACCCGCCGTCCGCGAGCCGGGGCAGGACGTCCAGGGCGTGGCCCGGGATGAAGCGGGCGCGGTTGCCCGCGAAGCCCGCGGCGCGGAACGCCTGGCGGGCGATCTGCTGGCACTCCGGCTCGGTGTCCACGGTCGTCAGCACACCGTCCGGCCGCATGCCGTGCAGCAGGTGGATGCCCGACACCCCGGTGCCGGTGCCGATCTCGGCCACCGCCTTGGCGTCCACGGCGGCGGCGAGCAGCCTGAGTGCCGCGCCCGTGCCGTCCGACACCGGACGCAGTCCGGCCTCCCGGGCGCGGTCGTGGGCCCAGCGCAGCGCCGCCGAGCGCTCGGCGTGCTCGGCGTGCCCGGCGCCGTACGCGTCGGCGAACGCCCAGCTCGCCTGCCGATTGCCGGTAATCGCCCTCTCCCGTCCCCATGGTCCACGCAACGGTGACTGTATCCGCTGCCGTCGGGAACCCGCAGATGGGACCGCGCGTTGGAAAGTGACGAGGCCGTACACCCCGGACGGCGTCCCGGCCGGTGCGAGAGGTGCGGGAGGCGCGCGGCCCGGGGCGGGAAGACGGCCGAAGAAGCTTATCCGGAGCTAACGGGCGAGGTGGCTATGGTAGGGGCTCCACTGGACACCACCAGAGCCGACAGGGGAGGTGCGGCTGCGGCCGGCGACCGAGGAGTGCTGAGGCGCTTCCGCAGGTCCACCGGCGAGCCGAAATCCGTGAACGACACCGCTGACCAGCACCGCGCCGCCGACCCCGCGACCACCGCGACCTTCGCAACCGACGCGGGCGCCCCGGCGTGGACGCCTCCCACCTGGGAGGAGATCGTCAGCACCCACAGCGCACGGGTCTACCGGCTCGCCTACCGCCTCACCGGGAACCAGCACGATGCCGAGGACCTCACCCAGGAGGTCTTCGTCCGGGTCTTCCGCTCGCTGTCCACCTACACCCCCGGCACCTTCGAGGGCTGGCTGCACCGCATCACCACCAACCTCTTCCTGGACATGGTGCGGCGCAAGCAGCGCATCCGCTTCGACGCCCTGGGCGACGACGCCGCCGAGCGGCTGGCCAGCCGGGAGCCCTCCCCGCAGCAGCACTTCAACGACACCCACTTCGACGCCGACGTGCAGCAGGCCCTGGACACCCTCGCCCCGGAGTTCCGGGCGGCGGTGGTGCTCTGCGACATCGAGGGGCTGTCGTACGAGGAGATCGCCGCGACGCTCGGCGTGAAGCTCGGCACCGTCCGCAGCCGTATCCACCGGGGCCGCTCCCATCTGCGCAAGGCGCTCAAGCACCGATCGCCCGAGGCGCGCGCCGAGCAGCGCGCGCTGGCCGGGGCGCTCCCCGGCGTCGCGGGCGGGGAGGGCGGCGCCGAGTGAGTGGCACATTCGACGACCTGCACGACCCGGAGCCGACCGCCGCCGAGCAGCATCTGGGCGACCGCCTCGCGGCCCTGGTGGACGGTGAGCTGGGGCACGAGACCAGGGAGCGGGTCCTCGCCCACCTGGCGACCTGCCACGCCTGCAAGACGGAGGCCGACGCCCAGCGCAGGCTGAAGAGCGTCTTCGCCGAGACCGCGCCGCCGCCGCCCTCGGAGGGACTCCTCGCGAGGCTCCAGGGGCTTCCCGGCGGCCTGGGCGGTGATCTCGGCGGTCCCGGCGATCTCCGGGAGCCGCCCCTCGGGAGCAGGGGGCCGGACGGAACGGCGGATCCGGCCGGATCCGCGTGGGAGTTCGAGTATCTGCCGCCCGGCAGCGTGCTCACCCCGGACCGGGGTTTCCGCATCCACGAGACGGACCGGCCGGCCTCGCGCGGGCGCCGTTTCGCCTTCGCGGCGGCGGGTGCCGTCTCACTGGCCGCCTTCGCCCTCGGCGGTGCGCTGACCTCCACCGCCGGCGGTCCCACGGTCGCCGCGGGCGGGGAGGGCGGTACGGCCGCCAGTCCGCCGCGCACCGCCGCGGCCGGCACGGAGCGCGGCCGGGAGAGGGAGCAGAAGATCCCCGGCACCCCGGTCGGCCCGGCCGCGGCGCCGACGCCGACGCCGACGTACGGGCCCACCCGGCTCGGATCGCGGGTGGAGGCCGAGTTCGCGGCCCGGCAGTACGAACTGATGACCGTGCCGGTGCTCGACGTGCCCGCCGGCCTGCGTCCGCCCCTGATACACCCGGCGTATCCGGCCCGGCAGCTGCGGACCGCGCCGCCGCCCGGCAGCCGGGCGCCCGGTGGCCAGCCGCTCATGGGCACCTCCTCCGCCCCCGCACCCGGCGAGGTGCCCACCGCGAGCCCGGTGGCGAGTCCGACGGCGGTCCAGGCGGCTCCGCACGGCCGCTGACGGCCGTTCCGCGCCCCGGCGGGTCTGTCCGTGCCCCGTGGGACCGAACTGGTTCAATCGGTGGGATCGGGACGACCACCGGGGACACCGCGCGGGTCCGCGCGGGGAGTGGTGCGGGTGAATGTGGGGAGAGCATGGACGAGGGGAAGGCCGCCGAGGCCGCGCCGCGGCCGCTGCACGGTGAGGACCCGTACGGCACACCGCCCTACGGCGGCCCGGGCCCCTGGGCCCCGGCCCCGCCCGTCCAGCACCCCGTGACGCCCGCGCGGGGCACCCCGCTGCCGCCGCGGGCGCAGCCCCCCGTCCCCGCTCCCGGCGCGCCGCCGGACCCGGCGTTCGCGCGGTACGACCCGTGGGCGCCGCCGTCCGCCGCGCAGTCCGCCACGCCGCCCTCCGGGGTGCCGGTACCGCCCGGACCCGCCTCCCCCTCCCCGGGCCCGCGGGAGGCGCCGTACGGCCCGCACAGCGGCTCTCCCGGCCCCGCCGCGGAGCCGCGCCGCCGCCGTCGGCGGCGGATCGCGGCGGCGGCCGTGCTCCTGGCGCTGGCCGCCGGCTCGGCGGGCGGCGTGGCCGGGGCGTACGCGGAGCGGCACGGCGTACTCGGGCTCGGCACGATCGAGCTGTCCCAGGCGCCCGCCGAGGACACCGGCCGTGATCCGCGCAGTGTGGCGGGGATCGCCGAGCGGACCCTCCCGGGCGTGGTGACCATCCACGTCCGCGGCGCCGGGGAGCAGGGCACCGGCACCGGCTTCGTCCTCGACGAACGCGGCCACCTCCTGACCAACCACCATGTGGTGGATCCCGCCGGAGACGGCGGGGACATCACGGTGACCTTCCACGACGGGCAGACCGCCGCCGCCGAGGTGGTCGGCACCGACAGCGGTTACGACCTCGCCGTGCTGCGGGTGAGGGAGGTCTTCGGACTGCACCCGCTGCCGCTGGGCAACTCCGACTCAGTGCGCGTGGGCGACCCGGTCGTGGCGATCGGCGCGCCGTACGAACTGGCGGGCACGGTCACCGCGGGCATCATCAGCGCCAGGGAGCGCCCGATCGTCGCGGGCGGCGGTGACGGCGGGGACGCCGGAGACGCCGGGGACGTCAGCTACGTGGACGCGCTGCAGACCGACGCGCCGATCAACCCCGGCAACTCCGGCGGCCCCCTGGTGGACTCCGAGGGCCGGGTGATCGGCATCAACAGCGCGATCCGCGCGGCCGGCGGCGGCTCGCCGGAGTCCGGCCCCGGCGGCAGCATCGGCCTGGGCTTCGCCATCCCGGTCAACCAGGCCAAGCGGGTG
Organism: Streptomyces rubellus; assembly: GCF_036323805.1. NCBI lineage: Bacteria > Bacillati > Actinomycetota > Actinomycetes > Kitasatosporales > Streptomycetaceae > Streptomyces > Streptomyces rubellus. The sequence continues at coordinate 29,815 of NZ_JAZDCX010000005.1, read as the reverse complement.
GCCGAGGAGCTGATCAACACCGGCCGGGCCACCCACCCGGTGATCGGCGTCACACTCGACATGGACTACTCCGGCGACGGCGCCCGGATCACGCCGGAGGCCAAGCGGGGGAGCGAGCCGGTGGTGCCGGGCGGGCCGGCCGACCGGGCGGGCGTCGAGGCCGGCGACGTCATCACCGCGGTGGACGGCACCCCGGTGCACAGCGGGGAGGAGCTGATCGTGCGGATCCGCAGCCACCGCCCCGGCGACCGGCTGGAACTGACCGTCGAACGCGGCGGCGCCGAGCGCTCGGTGAGCCTCGTCCTCGGCTCGGCGACCGGACCGTGACGGCCGCCGGACGGCTGCCGTCCACACCGCCGACTCCCGCGCCGGGCCTCCCGGCGGGTACCGTGACTGTGGCCGCACGGGTCGTGGACTTATCTGAGGGAGCTGCCCGGTGTTCTTCGACATAGGACCCCTGGAGCTGGTCGCGCTCATCATCCTGGCGGTCCTCGTCTTCGGGCCGGAGAAGCTGCCGAAGCTCATCCAGGACGTCGCGGGGTTCATCCGCAAGGTCCGGGAGTTCTCGGACAACGCCCGGGAGGACATCCGCCGGGAGCTGGGCCCGGAGTTCAAGGACTTCGAGTTCGAGGACCTCAATCCCAGGAACTTCGCCCGCAAGCACCTGCTGGACAACGAGGACCTGGGGCTGAAGGAGATCCGCAACGGCTTCGACCTGCGCCAGGAGCTCGCCGAGGTCACGGACGCGGTCAACAGCCGGGAGAGCAACGCGGGTGCTGCCGCGGGCACCGCCGCGAGTGCCGCGGACCCCGCCGCCCCGGCGGGTGGCACCTCCCTGGAGAAGCCCTCCGACGGCTCCGCGGACCGGTCCTCCGGCCGGCCGGACCCCGCCGCCCCGGCGGGCGGCACCTCCCTGGAGAAGCCCTCCGACGGCTCCCCGCCGTTCGACGCCGACGCCACCTGACCTCGTCCGGGCCCCGGTCCGGGAGGTGCGCCGGGAGGGCCACCCACGGCCGGACACAGCCGGTCCTGTCCGGTTCGGCGGACAACGGTGGCTATCCTCCCTGTGTCCGTGGGTCGGGCCGCCCGAGGGGGGCGGGCCCCGCGGCACAGGGCATACGAGGAGGCGTCGCACAGATGGAGACGACGGGCCGGGCAGGGCCGCAGGACGCACCCGCGTCCGGGGCGGACGGGGTGATCGACGGCTATCTGATGGCCGACTTCCCCTGGTACGGCCTCGACGAGGCCTTCACCGGCCCGCGCTGGCTGGTGAGGGTCGGCGCCGCCGCCGACGGCAGGGTCGAGCACGGTGCGACCGGCCACGGGGAGGAGCCCTCCTTCCGGTCCGACGCCGAGGACCCGGACGGCCGGGCTTTCGCCGTCGTCGTGACGGTCGCCGGACGGCCGGGGCGCAGCAGCCCGGACGGCACGGGGATCCTGGAGGCCACCTCGATCTCGTCGGCCGCGTGGCTCGCCGGGTCGGGCCTGCTGTCATGCACCTGGCCCACCCGAATGGACCTCGCGCTCCGGCAGAGCTGGCTCGACCAGCAGACGGCGACCGCCTGGGAGCTCGCGGACGACCTGGAAAACTCCGCCTGGTCCGCCCTGACCCTGCCGGTCGACGGCACACCGGCCGAGTTCCGCTACCGGGAGTCGGAGTACGGCTGGGTGCTGGCGGGACCGGGACAGGGCGGCGTGCACATCGGTGCCTACGGACGGGGGATGAGCGCCTACGGGCTGGGCTTCTCGGTGATCAAGGACCTCACCGTCTACGACCGCTGACCGGCCGGCGCCCGCCGGGCCGGCGCCCGCCGGGGCGGCGTACCGCCCCGGCCGGCCTCAGAACTTGTTGCGCGGGGTGATCCCCAGCGACATCCCGGCCAGTCCGCGCTGCCGTCCGCCGAGCTTGCCCGCGATCGCGCGGATCGCCGAGCCGGCGGGGGAGTCCGGGTCGGTCAGCACCACCGGCCTGCCCTCGTCGCCGCCCTCGCGCAGCCGTACGTCGATCGGGATGCCCCCGAGCACCGGGACGGTGGTGCCGGTGGTCCGGCTCAGCCCGTCGGCCACCCGCTGGCCGCCGCCGGTGCCGAAGACGTCCACCATCTCGCCGCAGTGCGGGCAGGGCAGCCCGGACATGTTCTCCACGACGCCCACGATCTTCTGGTGGGTCTGCACGGCGATGGACCCGGCGCGCTCGGCCACCTCGGCCGCCGCCTGCTGCGGGGTGGTCACCACCAGGATCTCGGCGTTCGGGACGAGCTGCGCCACCGAGATGGCGATGTCGCCGGTGCCGGGCGGCAGGTCCAGCAGCAGCACGTCCAGATCGCCCCAGTAGACGTCGGCGAGGAACTGCTGGAGCGCGCGGTGCAGCATCGGCCCGCGCCACACCACCGGGGCGTTGCCCGGGGTGAACATGCCGATCGAGATGACCTTCACCCCGTTCGCGGACGGCGGCATGATCATGTTCTCGACCTGGGTGGGCCGGCCCTCCGCGCCCAGCATGCGCGGCACCGAGTGGCCGTAGATGTCGGCGTCCACGACGCCCACCTTCAGCCCGTCGGCCGCCATGGCCGCCGCCAGGTTGACCGTCACCGAGGACTTGCCGACCCCGCCCTTGCCGGAGGCGATCGCGTACACCCGGGTCAGCGAGTCCGGCCGGGCGAACGGGACCTCGCGCTCGGCCTGGCCGCCGCGCAGGGCGGCCGCCAGCTCGCGGCGCTGCTCGTCGCTCATCACGTCCAGCGAGACCGTCACACCGGTGACGCCCGCCACCCGGCCGACCGCCTCGGTCACCGAGGAGGTGATCGTGTCGCGCATCGGGCAGCCGGACACCGTCAGGTAGACCGTGACCGCCACCGAGCCGTCCTCGGCGATCTCCACCGACTTCACCATGCCCAGCTCGGTGATCGGGCGGTGGATCTCCGGATCGTTCACGGTGGCGAGCGCGGCGCGGACCGCGTCCTCGGTGGGGGCTCCGCTGCGTGCCGCGGACGTGTCAGTAGCCATGGCTCCGATGGTACGGCCCGCCGGCGCCGCCGCCGAAGAAGGCGGCCGAGACCCCGGTCACCGCCCGCCGCCCCGGCCGGTAGGGGCCTTCCCGGCCCCGCTCCGGACCCCGCCGCCGCGGGCCGTCAGCGCTCGCGGTCGGCCGGCGGCGGGACGGCGCCGCGCTGCTCCAGCTCCTTCAGCAGGTCCTGCAGCTCCGAGCGGATCCAGTCCCGGGTGGCGACCTCGCCCAGGTTCATCCGCAGCGTGGCGACCTCCCGGGTGAGGTACTCGGTGTCGGCGATGGAGCGCTCGTTGCGCTTGCGGTCCTGCTCCAGGTTCACCCGGTCCCGGTCGTCCTGCCGGTTCTGGGCCAGCAGGATCAGCGGGGCGGCGTAGGAGGCCTGGAGCGAGAGCATCAGGGTCAGGAAGATGAACGGGTACTCGTCGAAGCGCAGCGCCGGCGGGGCCGTGGTGTTCCAGGTCAGCCACAGGATGATGACCACCGTCATCCAGACGATGAACCGCCCGGTGCCCAGGAAGCGGGCGATCCGCTCCGACAGCCGTCCGAAGGCCTCCGGGTCGTACTCCGGCAGCGGGGAGCGGCGCGGCACCATCGGCTGGTCCAGCCGTACCCGGCGCTCCCGCCCGGTGACCGGGGGAAGGCTCCGCTCGCGCTCCCTGCGCGCCATGCGCTCGTCCCGTTCCCTATCGGCCATCGACGTTCTCCCGGCTCTCATGGCTCTCGAGTCCGCTCTCCGCGGGCGGTCCGGGTGCTCCGACGGCCCTCCGGGCCGCCGCCTCCCGCCAGTCCTCGGGCAGCAGATGGTCCAGGACGTCGTCGACCGTGACGGCGCCCAGCAGCGAGCCGTTCTCGTCCACCACCGGCGCCGCCACGATGTCGTACGCCGCCAGGTAGCTGGTCAGCGTGGACAGCGGGGTGTCGGGGGGCAGCGGCCGCAGGTCGGTGTCCACGACCGCGCCGACCAGGGTGCCCGGCGGCTCCCGCAGCAGCCGCTGGAAGTGCGCCATCCCCAGGTACTTCCCCGTCGGGGTCTCGTCCGGCGGTCGGCACACGTACACCTGCGCGGCCAGCGGGGCGGGCACGTCCTTCACCCTTATCCGGGCCAGGGCGTCGGCGACCGTGGCGTCGGGACGCAGCACGAGCGGCTCGGTCGTCATCATGCCGCCCGCGGTGTGCTCCTCGTACGTCAGCAACCGCCGCACCGGGTCGGCGTCCTGCGGCTCCATCAGCCGCAGCAGCCGCTCCATGTCCTTCTCGGGCAGCTCGGAGAGGAGGTCGGCGGCGTCGTCGGGGTCCATCGCCTCCAGCACGTCGGCGGCGCGCTCGTCCTTGAGTTTGCGCAGGATCTCCACCTGGTCGTCGTCCGGCAGCTCCTCCAGCACGTCCGCCAGCCGGTCGTCGTCCAGCGCCGCGGCGACCTCCGCGCGGCGCTTGGCCGACAGGTGGTGCAGCACGTTGGCGAGGTCGGCCGGGCGCAGCTGCTCGAAGGTGGCCAGCAGGTTGGCCGCCCCCTGGCCCTCCTCCTCCAGGGAGAAGCCGGTCACCGCCGACCACTCCACGGTCAGCGTCTCCCCGCGCCGCCGCCGCAGCGGGCCGCCGCCACCGCGCCGTACGAAGACCTTGTCGATCAGCCAGTCCCGGCGGCTCGGCGGCTGGGTGATGCCGACGTCGAGCACGGTGACCTTCTCGCCCGTCCCGGCCATCGTCACCTGCCGGTCCAGCAGTTCGCCCAGGACCAGGGTCTCGGTGGGCCGCTGCTCGAAGCGCCGCAGGTTCACCACCCCGGTGGTGATCACCTGTCCCGACTCGACCCCGGTCACCCGGGTCATGGGGAGGAAGACGCGCCGCCTGCTGATCATCTCGACGACCAGGCCGAGGACCCGCGGCGGCAGCTCGCCGACGCGCAGCATGGCCACCACGTCCCGGACGCGGCCGACCTGGTCCCCGACGGGGTCGAAGACGGCGATCCCGGAGAGGTGCGAGACGAAGACCCGCGAGCCGCCCAGCGCCATGCCCTGTCCTCCCCGTCCGACTCGTATCCCACTCGTGAACCCGCTCGTGCGCGCGCACCGGCCGCGCGCCGCCGCACGGCCGCCGGGTACCCGGCCGCGGCCGGGTACCCGCGAAGGCGGTGACCCGAATGCGGCTTTCAGGCTAGCGCGCCCCCCGCCGGCCCCCCTCGGCGGCACCGGCCGGACGGCCGCCCTCCGCTCCCGGCCGGCGCCCCCGGTAGGGTGCGGTCCTGCTGCCCCGATCCCAGGAGGAAGAGCGGACGTGACTGCGTGGGTCCACGGTGTTCGTGCCCGGAGTACGGCGGTGGTGGGGGCGGTCCTCGCGGCACTGGTGGTGGTGCTCACCGGATGCGGGTCCCAGGACCCGGACGAGGGGACCAACGGGGTGGGCAGGCTCTCCGCCACCGAGATCGAGGAGAGGGCCCGCAAGGCCGCCCGGGCGGCCGGGTCCGTACGGCTGTCGGGCAGTGTGGTCAGCCAGGGCCGGACCTACCGGCTGGACATGCGGCTGACGGGCGACGGCGGCATAGGCGAGGTCCTCGCCAAGGGCGGGCCCCGCTTCGAGCTGCTGCGGATCGGCGAGGAGCTGTACCTCAAGGCCGGCGCGGACTTCTGGGTCCACCAGGAGCAGGACGGCGAGGAGCCGAATGACTCGGACCTGGCGGCGGCCCGCAAGCTGGAGGGCAAGTACGTCAAGGTGCCGACCGGTGATCCGGCCCACCGGCAGCTCAGCGGCTTCACGGACAAGGACGTGCTGCTGGAGGGGCTGATCGCGCTCCAGGGAAAGCGGGAGAAGGGCGCCCGGGACGAGGTCGACGGCGTGCGGACGATCGAGGTGCGGGCCGGGAAGGGCGAGGGCGGGGTGCTCAGCGTCGCGCTGATCGGCACGCCGTATCCGCTGCGGCTGGAGCGCGGCGGCGGTGCGGGGGTGGTCGAACTGACCGAGTGGGACAAGGAGTTCGCACTGCGGGCCCCGGAGGAGGAACAGGTCGTCGACTACGGGAAGAAGATCTCGGCCGCGGAGTAGCCGGAGCCCGGGCCGGTCCCGGTCCGGGACCGGATCCGCCGTCCCGCCGCGGCGGGCTCAGCCCCGGCGGCGCCCGCGGCGCAGCAGCAGCCTCGGCAGCCCGGCCGGAACCGGCCGGCGGGTGGTCGCCGGCGTCGGCAGCGGGGCGGCGGCCCGGGAGCCGTCCGGCATCGCGCCGGGTCCCTCGGTGGGCTCCCCGGCGGGCTCCAGCCTCAGCACCCGGCACTCGCGCGCCCAGCGCCCGGCGATCGACGCGGCGTCCGGGGCGTTGAGCCGTTTGCCCGCCAGTTCGGCCACCGCGGCCTCCCACCGGTCCCCGCCCGGGGGAAGTTCGACGACCCGGGCGGGCCAGCCGACCAGCCGCCCGCCCTTGTCCTTGCTGCGCGCGGTCACCGTCGCGGTGCCGCCGTGGACGAGCCCGAGGCCGGCCAGCGGCTGCTCGCCGGGGCCGTCGCCCACCAGGCAGACGGCACCGTCGTGCCAGACGTGCCACAGGGCGCGGTCCGGCCCCTGCGGGCCGCGCACCCACACCAGGGCGGACTTCTTCGCCGACTCCTCGATCAGCGCCCGACCGGGCGCGGGGATGGACGGTGTCGTCATGGGGGGACCCTACCTCCGGCGGACCGGACCGTCCCGGCCCTCGGACGGTCAGTACCGCGACCGGGGCACGCGCCTTACCCTGGAGCGGACCGGCCCGAGCCGGGCGGCCCGGGAGCGACCGGAGCACAGCAGAAGAGGAGTCCCGTGCGCACCGCCGACACCCCCACCGCCCGCCGGGCGTCCGACACCGTCACGGCCGCCGCCACCGGGTACCGGGGCGCCGGTGCCGACCTCTTCCTGCTGGTGGTCGCGGTCTCGGGCATCTCGCTGTCCGCGCCCCTGATCGCGGCCACCGCCGCACCGGCCCTGGCCATCGCCTTCTGGCGCAACGCGCTGGCCGCCGGCGTGCTCACCCCGGTGGCCCTGCTGTGGCACCGGGCCGAGCTGCGCGCCATGAGCCGCCGCACCGTCGCACTGGCCGTCGCCGCCGGGGCGCTGCTCGCCCTGCACTTCGCGCTGTGGTTGCCCAGCCTCCACATGACCTCGGTCGCCTCCTCGACCGCGCTGGTCACCACCACCCCGGTCTGGACCACCCTGCTGCTGCGGCTGCGCGGCCACCGGCAGCCCGCGCTGGTCTGGGCGGGCACGGCGGTGGCCTTCGCCGGCGTGGTGCTCCTCACCGGGGTGGACCTGTCGCTCTCGCCCCGGGCGCTGGCGGGCGACGCCCTGGCGCTGGCGGCCGGCATGGCGGCGGCCGGGTACGTGCTGCTCGGCGCGGAGGTGCGCCGCACCGTCTCCACCACCGGCTACACCTTCGTCTGCTACACCGTCACGGCCGTACTGCTGCTGGCCGGCTGCCTGGCCTTCGGCGTGGACCTGGGCGGCTACAGCGGCGAGACCTGGTTCAAGCTCGTGCTGCTCACCGCCACCGCGCAACTGCTGGGCCACTCGCTGCTCAACCGGGTGGTGCGCGGACTGGGCCCGTCGGTCACCTCCACGGCGATCCTGCTGGAGACCCCGGGCGCGGCGCTGATCGCCGCCCTCTGGCTGGGCCAGAACCCGCCCGCCGCCGTCTACGGCGCGCTGGTGGTGATCCTGGCCGGGCTGGCCCTGGTGGTCCGGGCGAACACCCGGAGGGCGCGCTGACCGCGGCGGGGCGCCCCGGCCGTCCCTCCGCCCGGGACCCAAGAGGCCGCGGGAGAGGTCAGAGCCAGCCGTTGCGCTTGAAGCCGCGGTGGATGGCGTAGCAGATCCCGGCGATCACCGCCATGACGGTCGGATAGCCGTACCGCCACTCCAGCTCCGGCATGTAGGTGAAGTTCATGCCGTAGATCCCGGCGATCATCGTCGGGACGGCGAAGATCGCCGCCCATGAGGTGATCTTCCGCATGTCCTCGTTCTGGGCCACCGTCGCCTGGGCGAGGTTCGCCTGGAGGATCGAGTTCAGCAGGTCGTCGAAGGACAGCACCTGCTCGTTCACCCGGGTGAGGTGGTCGGCGACGTCGCGGAAGTACTTCTGGATGTCGGGGTCGATCAGCCGCATCGGCCGCTCGCTGAGCAGCTGCATAGGCCGCAGCAGCGGCGAGACCGCCCGCTTGAACTCCAGCACCTCGCGCTTGAGCTGGTAGATCCGTCCGGCGTCGCTGCCGCGGCGGCCCCGGCCCGCGCTCTCCGAGAAGACCTGGATCTCCACCTCGTCGATGTCGTCCTGCACCGCGTCGGCGACCGCCAGGTAGCCGTCGACCACCTGGTCGGCGATGGCGTGCAGCACCGCCGAGGGGCCCTTCGCCAGCAGTTCCGGGTCGTCCTCCAGCCGGTGGCGCAGACTGCGCAGCGAACCCTGGGTGCCGTGCCGGACGGTGATGACGTAGTCCCGGCCGGTGAAGCACATCACCTCGCCCGTCTCCACCACCTCGCTGCTGTCGGTGAGTTCGGTGTGCTCGAGGTAGTGAATCGTCTTGAAGACGGTGAACAGGGAGTCGTCGTACCGCTCCAGCTTCGGCCGCTGGTGTGCGTGGACGGCGTCCTCGACGGCGAGCGGGTGCAGACCGAACTCCCGGGCGATGCCGGAGAACTCCTGCTCGGTGGGCTCGTGCAGCCCGATCCACACGAACGCGCCGTTCTCTCCGTCGCTCCGGCCGCCGTCCGTCCCGCCCTCCCGCGAGCGCAGCGCGCGCAGGGCCTCGGCGGGGGACAGCCGGCAGGTCTCGCGGCGGCCGTTCCGGTAGACGGCGCAGTCCACGACGGCGCTGTTCTTGGCGGTGTCGTCGTGGGCACCGCCGGGGGCGTAGGGGGAGCGGCCGCCCCGGCGGAGGGTGGGACGCACCACGGCGCGCAGGTCTCGGATCATCGACATGCTGGGCTCCTTCGCGTGCCGAGCCGCCGACGGCGGGCGCAGCGCTGCCCGGAATGTGGACCTACGGAGCCCACGGAACCTGGGAACCGGTGGACCGGAGGCCTGCAAAGCGGGCACCACGCGAACCGCGCGAACCGGCGGCGTTCGAGGGGGTGGTCGAGCAGGGTTCATGCGCTCTTCCACGGAGCCGGTCCGCGGGGGAGAGAGAAGGCCTCCTCAGCGCTTCCTCGGGGTTGCTCCGCCCGGTGGCGGGGTGAGGAAGGCGGAAGACCCTGAGGTCTCAGGCGCGGCGACGGGGCTGCCGTACGGAAGAGCGGCTGGTACTGCACGGTCGACTCGGATCCATCGCAGCCCCACCTCCTCCGGCCGGTCCCCGCTGGGGGAATATGTGTACACGCCTTGACCAGCAGTCAACGGTAGCACTCGCGGAGCCCCTCCCAGGACCGCTCCGCGCCGCCGCCTACCCTCTTTGCCTGATCAATACACGATCTATGCTCGCCGTATGGCACACGTTCTCCAGTTGGCCGAGGCCGCCCTGCGCGACGCCCTCGGGGAGCCCGACGCGCGGGCCGCGGTGACCTTCCTGGGCGCCGACCGGATCGAGGTGCTGCGCTTCCCGGGCGTCGACACGGGGGCCGGCGACGGGAACGGGGTGGTGCGGTACGCCACGCTGGGGATGTCCGCCTCGCCCATGAGCGATCCCGCCGCCGTCGTCGCCGATCCCGACCGCGGCCCCCGCGCCGAGCTGGTGCTGACGGTGCGGGCCGGGGCGGCCGACACCGACAAGGTGCTGCGTCCGCTCGCCGTGTTCGCCGCCTCTCCCCAGGTGGAGGGGCTGGTCGTGGCGCCCGGTGCCGCGCTGGAGTTGGGCGAGCCGCTGTGGCCGGGCGCGCCGTTCACCTCCGTGCTGGTCGGCGAGCCCGGCGGTCTGGTGGCGGATCTGGAGCTGGAGCCGCCCAGGGACCCCGTCCGCTTCCTGCCGCTGCTGCCGATGACGCCCAACGAGGCCGCCTGGAAGCGGGTGCACGGTGCGGCGGCGCTCCAGGAGCGCTGGCTGGCGCACGGCACGGACCTGCGCGACCCCGGGCGCGCGTCCGTACCCCTGGCGGACTGAGCGGGACCGCCGCGCGCCCCTGCCCCGTCCCTCCCGCGGCCGTCCCACGCCCGTCCCGCGACCGTCAGTGTCCGGCGCCCCCGCCCGGCGCCGCGGCCGGCCCGGTGGCGCGATCCGTACGAGTGATCGTCCTTGACGCGAGGCGTCCGGGGGAGGACCGTGGTGCTCCATGAGGGGCGAACCCAGTTGCCCGAAGTGCGGCGGCCGTGTCCGGGCACCCGGCCTCTTCGCCGACTCCTGGCAGTGCGCGGCGCACGGGGCGGTGTATCCGCTCCAGCCGGTCCTGCCGCCGAGCGTCGAGGCCCTCGGCGTCGTCCTGCACCGTGCCCGGGTGCCGGTGTGGATGCCCTGGCCGCTGCCGATCGGCTGGCTGTTCACCGGGATCGCCTACGCGGGCGACGACCGCAGCGGCGGCCGGGCCACCGTCGTCGCCTGCTCGGGCCCCAGCCCGCTCGGCGGCCCGGGTGAACTGCTGCTGGTGGCCGAGGAACTGGGTGTCGGCCTCGGCGCGCGCTACGCCGGGGTGCCCGGCCCCGATCCGGGCCCGCGGCTGGACGTGAACCGGCCACCGCACACGAAGGTCCTCGCCGCCGGCCGTCCCACCCCGCTGTGGCTGGTGGACGGCACCCCCGACGACCGCGCGGTGTTCGCGGGCGAGGCGTGCGGGCTGTGGCTGTGGGCGGTCGTCTGGCCCGAGCGGTCCGGGCTGCTGATGTACGACGAGGTGGTCCTCACCGACCTGCGGGAGGCGGGCGCCGAGGTGGAGCTGGTGCCGTGCGGCGCGCTCTCCCCGCGCCTGGTGGGGGCGCCCCGGGAGCCGGGCCGGTGAAGGGGCGCGCGGCTGTTCTATTCTGAGGTGTCCGTTCCAGCCGTCCGCCGTGGGAGTCTCTGCCGTGCGCATCGACCTGCACACCCACTCGACCGCCTCGGACGGCACGGACACCCCCGCCGACCTGGTGCGCGGCGCGGCGGCGGCCGGGCTGGACGTGGTGGCGCTGACCGACCACGACACGGTCGCCGGGCACACCGAGGCGATCGGCGCGCTTCCCGCCGGCCTCACCCTCGTCACCGGCGCCGAGCTCTCCTGTCGGCTGGACGGGGTGAGCCTGCACATGCTGGCCTACCTGTTCGACCCGGCCGAGCCGGAACTGGCGCGCGAACGCGAGCTCGTCCGCGACGACCGGGTGCCGCGCGCCCGGAGCATGGTCGCGAAGCTCCGCGAGCTGGGTGTGCCGATCACCTGGGAGCGGGTCGCCGAGATCGCCGGGGACGGCTCCGTTGGCCGCCCGCACATCGCGACCGCGATGGTGGAGGCCGGCACCGTCGGGACCGTCTCGGACGCCTTCACCGCCGAGTGGATCGCCAACGACGGCCGGGCCTACGTCGACAAGCACGAGCTGGACCCCTTCACCGCGATCCGCCTGATCCACGGCGCGGGCGGGGTGGCGGTCTTCGCCCACCCGCTGGCCGTCAAGCGCGGGGAGTGCGTGCCGGAGAGCGCCATCGCCGAGCTGGCCGCCGCCGGACTCGACGGCGTCGAGGTGGACCACATGGACCACGACGCCGCCACCCGCGGCAGGCTGCGCGGACTGGCCCGCGACCTCGGGTTGCTGGCCACCGGGTCCAGCGACTACCACGGCACCCGCAAGACCTGCCGGCTGGGGGAGCACACCACCGAACCGGACGTCTACGCCGAGATCGCCGCCCGGGCGTCAGGCGCGGCCCCCGTCTCCGCCTGACGCACCGTCCCGATCCCCGCACCACCTCACACAGGGCGCCGCCGTGTTCGACTTCGCTGTCCTCGGATCCGTCTTCGTCACACTCTTCGTGATCATGGACCCGCCCGGCATCATCCCGGTCTTCCTCGCGCTCACCTCCGGCCGTCCTGCCAAGGTGCAGCGGAGGATGGCCCTCCAGGCCACCGCCGTGGCCTTCGGGGTGATCGCCGTCTTCGGGCTGCTGGGGCGGCAGATCCTGGCCTATCTGCACGTGTCGATCCCCGCGCTGATGGTCGCGGGCGGCCTTCTGCTGCTGCTGGTCGCGCTGGACCTGCTCACCGGCCGGGCCGACGAGCCCCAGCAGAGCAAGGACGTCAACGCCGCGCTCGTACCGCTGGGCATGCCGCTGCTGGCCGGCCCCGGGGCGATCGTCTCGGTCATCCTGGCGGTGCAGCGCGCGGACGGGGTCGCCGACCATCTCTCGGTGTGGTCGGCGATCGTCGCGCTGCACCTCGTGCTGTGGCTGGTGATGCGCTACTCGCTGCTGATCATCCGGGTCATCAAGGACGGCGGGGTGGTCCTGGTCACCCGGCTGTCGGGGATGCTGCTGTCGGCGATCGCGGTCCAGCAGATCGCCAACGGCGTCACGCAGTTCATCCAGGGGAACGGCCACTGAGGTGCCCGGCCCGGGACGACGGTGGTCCCGCCGGGGACGACCGCGGGCCGGCGGCCGCGCGCCGGCCGGTCGCCCGGCCCCGCCGGCGCCGCGGCGGGACGCCTCCGGGCCGTGCGGCGGGTGGTCCCGCCGGAGAGCGGCGGCGAGCGATACCTTTACCGGCAATCACATGATCAGAATGGGGGTGGCATGACCTCGACCGTCACGGAGGAGCCGTGGGACAGCGCCGACGGCGTCCGGCTGCGCGCCGCGATGCAGGCCGAACTGGCGGCCCGCTACCGCATGGAGGACCAGGAGCCCGAGGCGCCGACCGCGGAGACCATCGACGTGTACGTGATCGCCCGCGACGCCGGTGGTGAGGCGACCGGCTGCGGCGCCCTGCGCTTCCTGGACGACGGCACAGCCGAGCTCAAACGGATGTACGTGGTCCCGGAGTCCCGCGGTACCGGCGTGGCGACCGGCATCCTGCGCGCCCTGGAGGACCGCGCGCGTCAGCACGGGATCGGTGCCATAGTGCTGGCGACCGGCACCGGACAACCCGACGCGATCCGGTTCTACGAGCGTGAGGGCTACCGGCGGACCGCCGGGTTCGGGCCGTTCGCCGGCCACCCGATGGCCAGGTGCTTCACCCGCCGCCTCGACGGCTGAGCCGGGCGGACGGCCTGCGGGAGACGGAAGCCCGGCGGGGGCGCACCCGCTCACCGGCCCGGTCCGTCGCGGTGGCGGCCGCCGCCTCAGAGCCTGTCGGGTGGCCGGTTGATTACGCCGCGATGAGGTCCTCGACGGTCTTGGCTCGGGCGGTCGTGCGGTGGGATTCATGGCTCCACCGCGATGACTGCCCGGCGAGCCGGACGAGCATCAGGCGGATCATCGCCACCTTGATCATGGCCTCGGAGGTGGCGGTGAGCCGTTCGTAGTCGCGGGCCGGCCGACGGTTCCGGACCAGCCAGCCGAAACTTCGCTCCACCACCCAGCGGCGGGGCAGGACCTCGAAGCCCTTGACATCGTCGGTCCGCTTCACGATCTCCACGACGATGCCCAACGCGTCGCGGGCCCATGAAAGCAGCTTGGAATCAACCGAGTTGGCGTATCCGCCGTCGGCCCACACCAGGCTGACCGTGCGGAAGGCAGCGGCGAGCCGGGCTAGGACGGCGCGGCCTCCGGCGTGGTCCTGCACGGACGCGGAGGTGACGGCGACGACCAGCAGCAGGCCCATCGTGTCAACGATCATGTGTCTCTTCCGCCCTGTCGTTCGCTTGCCGACGTCGAATCCACGCGCCTCGCCGCCCTCGCTGGTCCTGCTCGACTGGGCGTCGAGCACGGCGGCCGGCGGCTCGGGATCGCGTCCGGCCCCGATCCGGACATGGCGGCGGAGCTCGTCGTGGACGCGGTCCCACGTGCCGTCCCGCCGCCACTTGGTAAACCAGCGGTGGACCGCGTCCCAGGGCATCAGGTCGCGCGGGAGCATCCGCCACTGGCAGCCCGAGCGCAGCACGTAGAAGATCGAGTCGAGTACCAATCGGTCGCCTTGCCTGCGCACCCCGCCGCCTTTCCGCAGGTCACGCACGGGAAGGAGCGGCCGGATGATCTCCCACGTCTTATCGGTCAGGCTGGACGGATAGCACGGGCCGCCGACGGCCTCGGAGCTGTCGCTCTGGCACACACCACGTGATCATTCCGGGGCCGCCGCCGTGCCTGGAGGGCAGATCGCGACCGTCACGCGACTCGCGTGACCAGCCCCGGCACGCTTTGCGTCACCGTCGGGGAAGCGCGGTGGTCCGTGGTGCGACGAGCCCCGCCACCGAGTGGGCAGACTCTGGCGACATTGGAGTCTGCCCGCACACTTCGCCTCCGCTGCCCCTCATGGCGGAATGCATCATGGCGTACATGTTGAACTACAACCTCGCCGTCCCCGATGTGGACGACGCCGGTGTCCTGGCCGCGCTGGTGGCTGAGGGCGATGATCTCGACGTCCTGGTCACGGCAGTGGACGACTGGTCCATACCGACACCGGCACCGGGCTGGACGGTCGCCCACCAGATAGCCCATCTCGCGTGGTCGGACGCAAACGCACTCAGCGCCCTACGCACTCCGGACGCGTTCAGCGCCGAGCTTGGGCGGGCGGAAGCCGAAGGCAGCGGGTACGCAGACAAGGCCGCCGCCGCGGGAGCGGCCAAACCTCGGTCGGTACTCCTGGACGAGTGGCGGGCCGGTCGAGCGGAACTCGCGGCGGCGCTGCTCGACACGCCATGGGACCACGCATTCCCCTGGTACATGTCGAAGGTGACCCCGGCCCTGATGGTGCCCCTTCGTCTGATGGAAACCTGGGCACACGGGCAGGACGTCTTCGATGCTGTGGGCGTGGCGCACCGCCCGACGGATCGACTGCAGCACGTGGCTTCGCTGGGGGTCTTGGGACGGGCGCTGTCCTTCGCCGCCGTCGGACTGCCTGAGCCGGCGGCCCCCTTCCGCGTCGAGCTGACAGCACCTGACGGACAGACCTGGGTGTGGGGTCCCGAGGCTGCCGCCCAACGGGTACAGGGCAGCGCCATGGACTTCTGCCTGTGTGTCACCCGGCGTCGCCCCTGGTCCGAGACCGACATGACGGCGACCGGCGAGGACGCACAGAAGTGGCTGGAGGTGGCGCGCGTCTTCCTCTGAGAGCGTGGTGGATGGCTGGTCATGCGCGATGCGTGACGGTTGCGATCTGCCCTCCAGACACGGCGACGGCCCCGGAATGATCACGTGGTGTGTGCCAGAGCGACAACTCCGAGGCCGTCAGCGGCCCATGCTCGGCATAATCAACCGGCCACCCGACAGGCTCTCAGGCACCACCGTCAGGGCCGTCCGGCGGCGCAGTCGTGCCAGAAGGCCGCCAGCGCCCCGGCCGTCGGCCCGGGCCGCTCGGCGCCCGGTGAGTGCTCGGCGCCCCCGACCACCGTGCGCCGGGCGCCCAGCCGCCGTGCCATGTCGTCCATCAGCGGCACCGGCCAGGCGTAGTCCACCTCGCCGGACAGCACGTGCTTGGGGACGGGGACGGCCGCGAGCTCGCCGACCCGGTCCGGCTCGGCCAGTAGCCGGCGGCCGGTGGCGATCAACTGCTCGGGCACGTTCGCCAGCCAGCGGCGGCGCAGGAAGCCGGCCACGTCGGGCGGGGTGGCCGCGTCGGCGGCCTCCGGCGGGTCCAGATCGCGCATCGCCTGCCAGACCGCCGCCATGTCCAGTACTCCCAGGGCCTCGATCAGCATTCTGGTGCGGGCCTGCTGCCCGGCGGAGATGGCGGCCGGGCCGGAACTCATGAGCGTCAGGGAGGCGAAGGGCGCCGCGTCGCGCAGCACGGCGGCACGGGCGACCAGCCCGCCCATGGAGTGCCCCAGCAGATGGACGCGCCCGCCGGGCGCGGCGGCCCCGTCCGGTGCGCCGGCCACCGCCTCGGCCTGGGCCAGTACGTCCAGGGCCAGTTCGTCCTGGGCGTAGGCGGCCTCGTCGCGGGGGCCGCCGGTCTCGTACTGCCCGCGGCCGTCCACGGCCACCACCCGGAAGCCCTGCCGCGCCAGCGGGGCGAGCAGGGCGATGAAGTCCTCCTTGCTGCCGGTGAATCCCGGCAGCAGAAGGGCGGTCCCGGCGCGCGGCTCGCCCGCGTCGTGCACGGCGAACTCCCCGCGCGCGGTCGTCAGCCGGTATGCCCGCGCACCGGGGGGCAGGGTGAGGGTCGGCGGCTTGCTCATGCGGCGAGGGTAGTTGCTCGGCCGGGACGGTTCCCCGCCGCCTCCGGAGGGGTCTTCCCCGCGCCGCTGCCCGGCCCGGATGCGGGCGCGGGCGTGCACGCCCGGGACTTGTCCCGCGCGCCCAGGGCCGCGCGACGGCCCGGTGGGCGACTCGGTGTCCGTCTGCGGGCCCGGCGCGGCTGTCCGGGGCCCGGTGGTTTCCGCGGCCCGGCGGTGGTGCGCCCGGCGTACCGCCGGGCCGACCGGCTCCGGGCAAGGACCGTTTCCCCGGCTTCCGCCCGGAAGAGGTCCGGACGGACCCGGCCGGAAGGGGGCGGACGCTCCGCCCGGACCCAGACCCGGTGGCCGCCGCCCGGGAGCGGCGGCCCCGTGGTGCCGTCAGCTCCCCTGGGCGGACTCCCCGGCTCCCGCGGCACCGCCGCGGGTGCGGCGCCTGCGGCGCGGCCTGCGTGTCTCGCCGGCGGACTCGCCACCGGCCTTCGGGCCGCCGTCCTGTGCGACGGCGGTGGCGGCAGCGGGTGCGGAACCGGCATGGTCCGCCGTGGCCGCGGCCGCGCCGCCGTGGGTGCGGCGCCTGCGGCGCGGCCTGCGTGCCTCGCCGGCGGACTGCCCGCCGGCCTCCGGGCCGTCGCCCCGCGACTGCTCCGCGCTCGTGGCGGCGGTGCCGTCGCCGCCGTCCACCGGCGCGCCACCGCGGGTGCGGCGGCGGCTGCGCGGAGTGCGGGCGCGCGGCGCCTGCTCCCCGTCGGCGTCCCGGTCCCGGCCCCGGTCGCGACCCTGAGCCTGGCCGCGGCCCCGGCCACCGGTCTCGCCCAGGTCCTCGACCTCCTCGGCGCCGAGTCCGGCCCGGGTGCGCTCCGCGCGCGGCAGCACTCCCTTGGTCCCCTCGGGGATGCCCAGCGCCTCGTAGAGGTGCGGGGAGGTGGAGTACGTCTCCGGCGGGTCGTTGAAGGCCAGTTCCAGCGCCTTGTTGATCAGTTGCCAGCGCGGGATGTCGTCCCAGTCGACCAGGGTGACGGCGATGCCCGTGTTGCCCGCCCGGCCGGTGCGGCCGATGCGGTGCAGATAGGTCTTCTCGTCTTCCGGCGTCTGGTAGTTGATCACGTGTGTGACGCCCTCGACGTCGATGCCGCGGGCGGCGACGTCGGTGCAGACGAGCACGTCGATCTTGCCGTTGCGGAAGGCGCGCAGCGCCTGCTCGCGCGCCCCCTGGCCCAGGTCGCCGTGGACCGCTCCGGAGGCGAAGCCGCGGCGGCCGAGCTGCTCGGCGACGTCGGCGGCGGTCCGCTTGGTGCGGCAGAAGATCATCGCCAGTCCGCGGCCCTCGGCCTGCAGGATCCGGGAGACCATCTCCACCTTGTCCAGGGAGTGCGCCCGGAAGACGTGCTGCGCGGTGTTGGCGACCGTGGCGCCCTCGTCGTCCGGCGCGGTGGCGCGGATGTGCGTGGGCTGCGACATGTAGCGCCGGGCCAGCGAGATGACCTGGCCCGGCATGGTCGCCGAGAACAGCATCGTCTGCCGCTTGGCGGGCAGCTGCTGGATGATCTTCTCGACGTCCGGCAGGAAGCCCAGGTCGAGCATCTCGTCGGCCTCGTCGAGCACCAGGGTGCGGATGTGCGCCAGGCTGAGCTTGCGCTGGCCCGCCAGGTCCAGCAGCCGTCCCGGGGTGCCGACGACCACGTCGACGCCCTTCTTCAGGGCCTCGACCTGCGGCTCGTACGCACGGCCGCCGTAGATCGCCAGCACCCGGACGTTGCGGACCTTGCCCGCGGTGAGGAGATCGTTGGTGACCTGCTGGCACAGCTCGCGGGTGGGGACGACCACGAGTGCCTGCGGGGCCTCGGTGAGCTGCTCGGGCGTGGCCCGGCCGGCCTCGACGTCGGCGGGGACGGCGACGGACTCCAGGAGCGGCAGACCGAAGCCGAGGGTCTTGCCGGTGCCGGTCTTGGCCTGGCCGATGACGTCGGCGCCGGCCAGGGCGACCGGGAGGGTCATCTCCTGGATGGGGAACGGGGACGTGATGCCGACGGCTTCCAGCGCCTCGGCGGTCTCGGGAAGGATCCCGAGCTCTCGAAATGTGGTGGTCAGGATGCTTGCCTCTTCCGTGAGACGCGGGACGGGGGAGCGAGGGCGCACACCCGGCGGAGCCGGGGCGGGTCGTACCGCGCCGGGCGTCGGCAGCCTTCCTGCGGCGGCCTTGTGGCGCGGGACCACGGGCTCTCGCTCAAGCGCTCGTACCGCGCGAGCGGGTCCCTCCCAAGCCCGGTCCGGGCGGAGCGCACGGCCTGCAGAGCCGTGCCTTTCGCGTACGGACCGCGCGGAGGGCGGTCGTATCGGAGCCGATCGGGCCACCGACCGGGCATCCGCTGCGGATCCGGGGAACGCCCCCGAAGACCCTGGTAACACACTGTGCGTCGAACCCGCCGTCAGGAAGCGGGCCCAATATCACTGTACCTCCAAACCGCGCATGTGCACCGGGGCGAATACCGGACGACCCGCCGCCGCGGTCCCCCGCGGCGGGTTCCCGGGCAGGTCGGGCGGGCTATTGTGCGCGGCATGGAGACGTCTGACACATCCCCTGCCGAGCCCCCTGCCGAAACCCCCGCCGAGCCCTCCGCGGATCCCGGGACGTCCGGGGGCGTCGCCGTCCTGGACTGGGCCGGCGCCTCCGCCGACCCGCAGTACCGGGCGGCCGTCGTGGACCTGCTGGGCGTGCTCGCCTACGGTGAGCTGGCCGCCTTCGAACGGCTCGCGGAGGACGCCAAACTGGCGCCCACCCTCGCGGACAAGGCCGAGCTGGCCTCGATGGCCTCGGCGGAGTTCCAGCACTTCGAGCGGCTGCGGAACCGGCTGGCGGAGATCGGCGAGGACCCGACGGCGGCGATGGAGCCGTTCGCCGCCCCGCTGGACGAGTTCCACCGGCTGACCGCGCCGTCGGACTGGCTGGAGGGCCTGATCAAGGCGTATGTCGGCGACTCGATCGCCTCGGACTTCTACCGTGAGGTCGCCGCCCGGCTGGACTCCGACACCCGCGCCCTGGTGCTGGCGGTGCTGGACGACACGGGGCACTCCGGCTTCGCGGTGGAGAAGGTGCGGGCGGCCATCGAGGCCGATCCCCGGGCCGGCGGCCGGCTCGCGCTGTGGGCCCGCAGGCTGATGGGCGAGGCGCTGTCGCAGGCCCAGCGTGTGGTCGCGGAGCGCGACGCGCTGTCCACGATGCTGGTCGGCGGGGTCGCGGCGGGCTTCGACCTGGCCGAGGTGGGCCGGATGTTCTCCCGGATCACCGAGGCCCACACCAAGCGCATGGCCGCGCTGGGAATGGCGGCCTGACGCGGCCACGCCCGCCGGGGGACGCGCCCGCCGGAGGCGTACCCGCCCGGCGCGCACGTGCGGGAGGTACGGGGCGGGCGCGGGGCTCAGGCCGCGCCCACGCTCGGGCGGCGGCCGGAGGCCGCGGCGCCGTGGCGGGGACGGACCAGCAGGGAGAGCAGGGCCGCCGACACCAGGACGGCGACCGCCAGGGTGGGGAACAGATGGCCCGGCCCCAGGACGGCCCGGGTGATCACACCGCCGCCGAAGGCGGCGGCCGGCCCGGTGACCAGCACCAGGGAGCGGTCGCGGAAGCGGTCCGCGAAACGGTGGGTGGCGACGAGGGCGACGGCGAGACCGAGGAGCGCGGAGCCGAGCACCTCCCAGAACCAGAGCATGGGTCCTCCCGCGGGCCGGTGGAGCGTGCACATCGGGCTACTCGGTACTACCCCGCGTACACGGAGCGCCAAACGGCGGCCGGGCGGGAATCCCGCCCGGCCGCCGCCGTGTGCTCTCCCGGGGTGTCCGGGTGTCCTCAGAGGGCTCCGAAGCCCACCTTGCGGGTGCTCGGCTCGCCGATGTCGACATAGGCCAGCCGGTCGGCCGGGACGACCACCCGGCGGCCGTTCTCGTCCACCAGGCTGAGCAGCTGCGACTTGCCGGTCAGCGCCTCGGCCACGGTGCGCTCGATCTCGTCGGCCGTCTGCCCGCTCTCCAGAACGATCTCGCGGGGCGCGTGCTGCACGCCGATCTTGACCTCCACGGCTATGTCCCTCCGAACGGTGTGTGCTTCCCCCTGGCGGAGCCGGGGCGGAGACGCGGCCAGCCGCGCCGTACTCAGCCACATTAGCCCGCGGCGGGGTGCCGGGCCGCTCAGGACCGCACGCCGACAGCGAACATCCGGGGACACGCCGGGCCGGAGCGCGGGAGGGTACCCGGGGGCGCGGTCCGTCCCGCGGGAGCGCCCGGGCGCTCCCGGTCCCGCCGCCCGCCGCTCCTGTCGAGCCGTGCTCAGCCGTGCATGGGGAAGCCCGCGATACCCCGCCAGGACAGCGAGGAGATGAGCTTCGCCGCGGCGTCGCGCGGGATCCGCTGTCCGTCGCCGAGCCAGTACCGGGCGGTGATCTGCGCCATGCCGCACAGTCCCACGGCGAGCAGCATCGCCTCGTCCTCCGGCAGGTCGGTGTCCTCGGAGATGACCGCGCTGACCGCCTGCGCGCAGTCCAGGCTGACCTTGTCCACGCGGTCGCGCACCGCGGGCTCGTTCGTCAGGTCGGACTCGAAGACGAGCCGGAAGGCACCGCCCTCGTTCTCCACGTACCGGAAGTAGGCGTCCATGGTCGCCGCGACCCGCTGCTTGTTGTCGGTGGTGGAGGCCAGCGCCGCGCGCACCGACTCCACCAGCGCCTCGCAGTGCTGGTCGAGCAGGGCCAGGTAGAGGTCGAGCTTGCCGGGGAAGTGCTGGTACAGCACCGGCTTGCTGACCCCCGCCCGCTCCGCGATGTCGTCCATGGCCGCGGCGTGGTAGCCCTGGGCGACGAACACCTCCTGGGCCGCACCGAGCAACTGGTTGCGTCGGGCCCGGCGCGGCAGGCGTGTGCCACGCGGGCGTGCCTCGGTCTGCTCGACGGCTGTCACGCTCGCCTCCTGGGATCTCCGTGGAACGCCTTCCGGGCGGGGTCCGGGCCGGGACCTGCGGAAGGGGATGTTCCGTGCGCGATGTGCGCTGCGTCCGCCATCGTACTTTTGGGTAAACCGTACGCGCGCGGCGCGGGCACGGAAAACCGCGCTTCGAAAGCGTGATGTGGCGGTTTAACGGTAATCGTCCTCGTCCAGTTCGACCACGCGGGCCTGCTCGGCGGCGTCCGCGGGATCGACCTCCGGTGACTCGGGTCCGATAAGCGGTGTGTCGTCGCGGCGCAGCACCTCCGCGCGCTGCTCGGCCGCGTCGGCCTCCGGTGCCTCGACGCCGAAGCGCTCGGCCGCGGTGGCCCGGTTCTCGTCCTCGTCGAACTGGTCGAAGGTGTCCGGGTCGGTGGGGTCAACAGGCATGAGCATCCTCTTTCCACGGTGGACGGGGTCCACACGAGCCTAGGAGAGGAGAATTCCGGCCGTGCGGCGGATGTGAGTCCGAACACATGAGAGCGGCAGTGATCGTCTCGTAACATTGCCCCCATGTCATCGACCGAGCAGCCGGGGCCGCGGACGGCGGTCCCCTTCGAGGTGCCGCCCGCCGACCGGTCGCGGGCCGCGGCGGAGGAGCGTCTGAGACACGTGTCGCTGCCCGGTCTGACGCTGGCGGTGCGCACCCGTCCGTCGGCGCGCGAGGGGCTGCCCCCGGCGCTGTACGTCCACGGGCTCGGCGGTTCCTCGCAGAACTGGTCCGCGCTGATGCGGGAGCTGGCCGACACGGTCGACGGGGAGGCGGTCGACCTGCCGGGCTTCGGCCACTCGCCGCCCCCGGACGACGGCGACTACTCGGTCTCCGGGCACGCGCGGGCCGTCATCCGCCACCTCGACGCGTCCGGCCGCGGGCCCGTGCACCTCTTCGGGAACTCCCTGGGCGGCACGGTCGCCACCCGGGTCGCGGCGGTACGGCCCGACCTGGTGCGCACCCTCACCCTCGTCTCGCCCGCCCTGCCCGAGCTGCGCCCGCAGCGCTCCGCGATCCCCACCGCCCTGCTGGCGCTGCCGGGCGCGGCGGCCCTCTTCGGCCGGCTGACCGGGAAGCAGACCGCCGAGCAGCGCACCCGCGAGGTGATGGCGCTGTGCTACGGCGATCCGTCCTCGGTGCCCCGGGAGGAGTTCGAGGCGGCGGTGGCCGAGTACGAACGGCGGCTGGCGCTGCCGTACTTCTGGGACGCGCTCGCCCGGTCGGCGCGCGGCCTGGTGAACGCCTACACTCTCGGCGGCCAGCACGCGCCGTGGCGCCAGGCGGAGCGGGTACTGGCCCCGACGCTGCTGGTCTACGGTGGACGGGACCGGCTGGTCGCCTTCCGTATGGCGCGCAGGGCCGGTGCGGCCTTCCGCGACTCCCGGCTGCTGACGCTGCCGGACGCGGGACACGTCGCGATGATGGAGTACCCGGCGGCGGTGGCGGGCGCCTTCCGGGATCTGCTGGGAGCCACCGACACGGGCAGGGGTTGACGAGCCGTGGGACGCCACAGCCGCCGGGGCGGGCCGGCCGCCGGCAAGCCGACGACCACGGGTACGGGGCGGTACCTCGGCGCCCGGGAGGAGGCCCCGCGGCCCCATCCGGCGCCGCCCCCGCCGTACGCCCGGCGGGACCGGGCGCCGCGCCCCGGTCCCCCGGAGCCGGAGTACGCCTCCGCCGGTGACCGGGCCGTCCCGGCGCAGGGCGCGGCGGGAGTCCGCGGCGGGCACCCCGAGCACCGCGAACCGGGCGGCGCCTGGGGGCTGCCCGGGCCCCGGGCCGCAGCCGTCGCCGGACGGCCCGGCGGCGCCCCGCCGCCGGGGGTCGTCCACGGGACGGGGCGGACACCGCGGCAGGAGTACCTCGACGCCTTCGACGCGCCCGGCGCCTCGAACACCCCCGGCGCCCCTGGTGACGGGGCGCCCGCCGCGCCCGCCCGGCCGGCTCCGGCCGGCGGGTCCGACGGGCCCGCCGGCACCGGGGGCCACCGGGAGCGCGGGGAGCGCGGCGGCCGGGGCCGGGCCTTCACCGGGGTCGCCGCGGCGGCCGTGACCACCGTGCTCGCCGTCGTGGTGGCCGGACAGGTCACCGACCTGGGGACCGGTGCCGGCGACACGACCGGGGCGGCCGGGGGGAGCGAGCGGGCGCACGCCCGCGACACCTCCCGCTCGGATCCCCGCTCCGACGCCCGGCCCACCCCCGCCCGGACACCGCCGGCCGCTCCGGCCGCGCCCTCGGGCTCCCCGGCCGCCACCACCGACTCCTACGACCGGCTGATGGCCCGGCTCTACGAGCTCGCCCCGGACGCGAAGGGCTCGGGCAGGCTCGTCCCCGTCGCCGGGCGGAACAAGGCCCCGGACCGGGGGGAGATCGTCCGCTACCGGGTGGACGTCGAGGACGGACTGCCGCTCGACGGCGAGCTGTTCGCCCGGGCCGTCCACCGCACCCTCAACGACGAGCGGAGCTGGAGCCACGGCGACGTCCGCACCTTCGAGCGGGTCTCCGGGGACGCCGGGGACGAGCCCGATTTCGTGATCACCCTGGCCAGCCCCGCCACCACGGGCGTGTGGTGCGCGAAGTCGGGCCTGGACACCACGGTCGACAACGTCTCGTGCGACTCGGCCGCGACCGAGCGCATCATGATCAACGCCTACCGGTGGGCACGCGGCGCGGAGACCTTCGGCCCGGAGCGGATCCGGGAGTACCGGGAGATGCTCATCAACCACGAGGTGGGCCACCGGTTGGGCAAGGGGCACGTGAACTGCCCCCGGGACGGCGCCCGGGCACCCGTGATGATGCAGCAGACGAAGACCCTGAAGACGGGCGGGGCGACCTGCCGCCCCAACGCCTGGCCCTTCCCGTAGCGCGGCCGGGCCCCCGCCGGGTCCCGCTCCCTGCCGGGGGCCGGGATCCGGGAGCGCGCACTGTCCGGCCGAACGTTCCAGCACGCCGGAAGTCACGGTAGTTCACCCCTTCCGGTGGTGCTGCGGACAACCGTCCGCCATACCGGCCCACCTCGCGCATAACGTCTTCCCGCGACGCCCCGGACACGGCCGGCGGCCCGCGAGGAGGATCGGGGTGAACACATGCGCATCGCACTGCTCACGGAGGGCGGTTACCCGTACCCGGGCGGTGACGCCGCCGCGTGGTGCGACCGGCTGGTGCGCGGCCTGGACGGCGACGAGTTCGAGGTCTACGCGCTCGGCCGGCACCCGGGTCAGCTGGACGACGTCCTCCGGGAGATCCGGCACACGCTGCCGGGCAACGTCCGGCGGGTGCGCACCGTGCCGCTGTGGGGCCCCGCCCCCGGCGGGCCCGGTGCCCGCGGGCGGTACGGCCGGCGCGGCCGGCGGCGGTTCGGCGAGCACTTCGCGGAGCTCGCCGGTGCCGTCTGCGCGGCCCGGCGCGACGTCTGGCCGGCCACCGAGGCGGACCGTTTCGCCGCCGGGCTCCACGGACTGGCCGCCCTCGCCCTCGAGCACGGCGGGCTCTCCGCCGTGCTCCGCTCCGAACAGGCGGTCCGGCTGCTGGAGTGCGCCTGCCGGGCTCCCGGTGCGCGCCGCGCCGCGCGCGAGGTCCCCCCGGCCGGCCTGCTCACGGTCACCGACCGGCTGGAGCGGGCGCTGCGCCCGCTCTCGCCGGACTGGTACGGCGGCGGGCCCGGGCCCGCCGGGGCGGACGTCTGCCACGCGGTGGGCGGCGGCTGCGCCGCCCTGCCCGGCCTGCTGGCCGGGCGGCTGCACGGCACACCGCTGCTGGTGACCGAGTACACCGAGCACGGGGTGCGGCTGCGCGAGCACTGCCTCGCCGGTGCCGCCCGGGCCGCCGCCCCGGACGCGCGCCCCGCGGACCTCCCCGTACGCGCCCTGCTCACCTCCTTCCGGGCGCTCCTGGCGCACGAGACGTACCGCCGGGCGGAACTGGTCGTCTCCGGCAACGCCCACGCCCGCCGCTGGCAGCTGAGGTGCGGGGCGGACCGGGACCGGCTGCGCACCGTCCACCCGGGCATGGACGCCGCGCCGTTCACCGCCGTCGGGGAGGACACCGGGCGGGAACGGCCGGTACCGGTGCTGGTGTGGACCGGGCGGATCGAGCCCGCCCGTGACCTGGCCTGCCTGCTGCGCGCCTTCGCCGAGGTCCGCCGGGCCCTGCCCCGGGCCCGGCTGCTGGTCGCCGAACGCCCCGGCGGTCCCGGCGCGCCGGCCGGGGAGGAACTGGCGGTGGCCGCCTACCGGGCGCACTGCCGGCTGCTGGCCGACGACCTCCTCCCCGCGGCGCCGGACGGTTCCGGCGGTGCGGAAGGCCCTCCCGTCCGCTTCGCCCGCGTCGGCGATCCCCAACTGCCCACGGCCGCCGACGCGTACGCCGCCGCCGACGTCGCGGTGTTCTCCAGCGTCGTGGCAGGCTTCCCGGCCGAGCTCGTCGAGGCGATGCTCGCCGGGCGCGCCACGGTCGCCACGGACGCCGGAGCGGTGCGCGAGGTCGTCGGCGGTACGGGCCTGGTGGTGCCGCCGCACGACCCGCGCGCACTGGCGGACGCCTGCGCCGCGCTGCTGGGCGACCCCGCCCGGCGGGCCCGGCTGGGCGCCGCGGCCCGGGCCCGGGCGCTGGAGCTGTTCACCGCCGAGCGGAACGTCGCGGCGTTCCGCGGCCTCCATCTGGAGGTGCTCTCGCGCCGGACGGTGCCCGCCGGACGGGCCGGCGGGGCACACGGCGGCGCGGCGCGGCCCTTCGCCCGCCCGGCCGAGGCCCGGCTGCCCGGCCGGTGGGCGGCGCGCGCCGGAGCCGGGTCCGGCCCGGCCGCGCCCCGGCCCGCCGTTCCCGGACAGGCCCGGCCCGGCGGGCGCCCCGGCCGCGCCCCGGGCTGGGCCCGTACGCCCGCCGGGCCCGGGGAGCCGGAGGAGGGCCGCCGGTGAACCGCCCGCCGGACCCGTACCGGTCCGCCGATCCCGTGCACCGGCTGCTGGACCGCCACCGGGGGCTGTGCGAACGGGCCGTGGACCCGCTGGAGATCGCCGCCGGCCTGGAGGCGCACGGGATCACCGACCGCACCGCGGCGCGCTTCCGGCACCGGAGCGTCTTCTCGCTCGCCGAGGAGCTGTACGCCCGCGCCCCCCGCGCCGGCGGGCTCCCGCCCGGCCCGGTACCGGCCGCGCCGGACGGGGGCCGGGAGACGGGCCGCCGCCGTCCCGCCGGGCGGGCGGGCGCGGTGCTGCTCCCCCTGCTGCCCGGTGGGCTGTGCGCCGCGGCGGTGCACCTCCCGGTCCCCGCCGGCACCGCACCGGCCGTCGCCGTGGCGGCGGTGGCCGGCGCGGTGCTGTGGGCCGTGGGGCGGCACACGCGGAGCGTCCTGCTGTTCGCGGCCGTCGTACTGGGGAGCTGCTGGCTGCTCGGCTACGCCCTCGTCGGCGACCGGCTGCTGGCCCGGGCCCTGGACGGCGGGACACCGCCGCGGGCCCTGCTCGCGGAACTGCCGGCCGCTCCGGCGGCCGAGCGGTGCCTGCCGCTGGGTCTGGCCCTGTCCGTCGCGCCCGCGGTGTGGTGCGCGCGCCGGTTCGCGGCCCGGACGAGGCTGCGGCTGGCCGCCGGCCGCGGTCTGGCGGAGTTCGCGGCCCGGACGCGCCCGCCGCTCGCCCTGGCCGTCGCGCTGTCCGCCGCGGCCCCGCTCGCCGCGCTGTCCGCCGCGCGGCTCGCCGTCGGCGGTGGCGGGACGGGCGCCGGAGCGGAGGGGACGGACGTGCCGGGGCTTCTCGCGGCCCTCCGCTCCGGGACGGTCCCCGCCCTCCTGCCCGAGCTCTCCCCGGACGGGCCGCCCGGTGCCGTCCCGCTCGCCGCCGTGGCCGCGCTCGGCGCGCTGCTGTTCACCGCGGGACTGCTGGCCGCCCACGGCTTCCCGGCCGTCGCCGCCGCGGGACTCGCCGCGGCCGCCGGGCTGGAGGCCGCGGCGCTCGCGGTGGCCACCGGCGTGCCGGCGGCCCGCTGGCCCGCGCTGGCGCCGCTGGGCCGCCCCGTGGCCGAGGCGGCGGCCCGCTGGGGACCGGCCGCCGTTCCCGCGGTGGCCTGCGCGGGCGCGGCACTCTTCCTGACGGCCCTCGCCGCCGTCCTCCTCACCCGGGCCTCCGCCCACCGCCGGGACGGGCCGTGAACGCCCCGGGGGCCCGGCCCGTACCGGCTCGTCCGGACCCGCGCCGGCACATGACCGCGCAGGACGCCGCCCGTGCCGCGCGTCAACCCATGGCGTCACCGACGAAACCGATGAAGGAGCACACCCCATGACCGTTCCGCGCGCCGCCGGCGTCACCGCACGAGCGGGGGAGGACGTCCGATGAGAGTGCTGCTGATCGGGGCCAACGGATACCTCGGCCGCCATGTCGCCGACCGGCTGCTCGCCGACCCCGCCGTCCAGCTCACCGCGCTCGGCCGGGGCGACGACGCCGATGTCCGCTTCGACCTGTCCACCGGCAGTCCCGGCGCGCTCACCCGCTTCCTCGACGCGGTCCACCCCGGCGTCGTGGTCAACTGCGCCGGCGCCACCCGCGGCGGTGCCCGGGAGCTGATCCGGCACAACACCGTGGCCACCGCCACCGTCTGCGAGTCGCTGCGCCGCAGCGGCTGCGGGGCACGGCTGGTCCACCTCGGCTGCGCGGCGGAGTACGGACCCTCCCCGGCCGGCTCCTCGACCGGTGAGGACGCCGTACCGCGGCCGGGGAGTCCGTACGGCGTCAGCAAGCTCGCCGCCAGCGAGCTGGTCCTGGGCTCCGGACTGGACGCCATCGTGCTCCGGGTCTTCTCGCCGGTCGGCCCCGGCACCCCGGCCGGCTCCCCGCTGGGACGGCTCGCGGACGCGCTGCGCCGGGTGATGCAGCAGGGCGAGGGCGAGCTCAGGCTCGCCGGGCTGGGCGTCCAGCGCGACTTCGTGGACGTCCGGGACGTGGCGCGGGCGGTGCACGCCGCCGCCCTCTCGGCGGCCCAGGGCGTGGTCAACATCGGCACCGGACAGGCGGTACGGCTGCGCGAGGTGGTCTCCGTACTGGCCCGGGCCGCGGGCTACGCCGGCCCGGTGCACGAGCCGGACGAGACGCACCCGCATCCCGGCGGCCCGCCGGTGCCCCCCTACCCGGACGGCTGCGGCCCCTGGCAGCAGGCGGATGTGCGCAGCGCCCGCGACCGGCTCGGGTGGCGGCCCCGGATCGGCCTGGAGGAGTCGCTGGCGGACATCTGGATGGAGGCCGCGTGCCGGGTCTGAGGTGACGGCCGGGGCGCCCGCCCGTACCGCCGGCTCCGGTACGGCGGTACGGCGGTACGGGCGGGCGGAAGCCCAGGTGGAGCGCTGCCCGGCTGCTGGGACGGGGATGTCTCGCGCCTCGGACCGGGTGTCTCGGAATGAGATCCGCCGTGGCACTGTTACGAGAGGAACAACCGTCCACCGACCAACCATGTTGAGGTCTCCGTGTCGCTGCCACCCCTGGTCGAGCCGGCCTCCGAACTCACCGTCGACGAGGTCCGCAGATACTCCCGTCACCTGATCATCCCGGATGTCGGGATGGACGGGCAGAAGCGGCTGAAGAACGCCAAGGTGCTCTGTGTGGGCGCGGGCGGCCTCGGCTCGCCCACCCTGATGTATCTGGCCGCGGCGGGTGTCGGCACGCTCGGCATCATCGAGTTCGACGAGGTAGACGAGTCCAACCTCCAGCGCCAGATCATCCACAGCCAGTCGGACATCGGCCGCCCCAAGGCCGAGTCCGCGCGGGACACGGTGCTCGGGATCAACCCGTACGTGACGGTCAACCTCCACCAGGAGCGGCTGGACTCCTCCAACGTGATGGAGATCTTCGCCGGGTACGACCTGATCGTGGACGGCACGGACAACTTCGCCACCCGCTACCTGGTCAACGACGCCTGCGTGCTGCTGAACAAGCCGTACGTGTGGGGTTCGATCTACCGCTTCGACGGCCAGGCGTCGGTCTTCTGGAGCGAGCACGGTCCGTGCTACCGCTGCCTGTACCCCGAGCCCCCGCCGCCCGGGATGGTCCCCAGCTGCGCCGAGGGCGGCGTGCTGGGCGTGCTGTGCGCGTCCATCGGCTCCATCCAGACCAACGAGGCGATCAAGCTCCTGGCGGGCATCGGCGAGCCGCTGGTCGGCCGCCTGATGATCTACGACGCCCTGGAGATGACGTACCGCCAGGTCAAGGTCCGCAAGGACCCGGAGTGCGCGGTCTGCGGCAAGAACCCGACGGTCACCGAGCTGATCGACTACGAGGCGTTCTGCGGTGTGGTCTCCGAGGAGGCCCATGAGGCCGCGGCGGGCTCGACCATCACTCCCCGGCAGCTCAAGGAGTGGATGGACGCGGGCGAGAACATCGACGTCATCGACGTCCGCGAGCCCAACGAGTACGAGATCGTCTCCATCCCGGGCGCCCGGCTGATCCCGAAGAACGAGTTCCTGATGGGCAACGCCCTCGGCGAGCTGCCGCAGGACAAGCGGATCGTCCTGCACTGCAAGACGGGTGTCCGCAGTGCGGAAGTGCTCGCGGTCCTGAAGAACGCGGGCTTCTCCGACGCGGTCCACGTCGGTGGCGGCGTCGTCGGCTGGGTCAACCAGATCGAGCCGGAGAAGCCGATCTACTGAGCATCCCCCGTGGCGGGGGGGGGGGGGGCGCCCCCCCCCCCC